>CBFGLD010000013.1:0-34307 GCA_965649495.1 uncultured Flavihumibacter sp.
GGCTCACCGGCAGTGCTGGAAGCAGGGCTGCAACAACTGCAGGGGCAGCTCACAAAGTGGTACCAGCACCTGCATGCCCATCCCGAGGGCAGCACGCAGGAAGCGGCAACGGCGGGTTACCTGCGGCAGCAGCTGGTTGCCATGGGGTATGAGCTGGTTGACTCGCTGGGATATCACAGCTTTGCGGCGGTACTGCGCAACGGCAGCGGCCCGGTGGTGTGGTACCGCACCGATATGGATGGGCTGCCGCTGAAAGAGGAGACGGGTCTGCCCTGGGCCAGCACCAACGCGTATATGCATGCCTGTGGGCACGACCTGCACATGAGCAGCTGGCTGGGTACCGCGCGAATGCTAAGTTCCATGCGGAAGCATTGGTCAGGAACAGTGGTGCTGCTGGCACAGTCGGCCGAAGAAACGGGCCAGGGCGCCCGCAAGCTGGTGACCACGGAAGGCTACAGGCGCTTACCCCATCCCGTTATACAGTTGGCTTTCCACGATCATGCCAGCCTGGAGGCGGGACAGGTGGGTTTCTGTGATGGCTATGCGATGGCGGCGGTGGACATGCTGAACATCCGGATCCGCGGGCGCGGCGGTCATGGAGCATCGCCGGACCAGGCCATTGACCCGGTGCTGCTGGCTTCGCAGTATGTGGTCGCGCTGCAGTCCATCGTGAGCCGTAACCTGCCGCCGCTGGAGCGGGCAGTAGTAACAGTGGGCGCCATCAACGGCGGTACCGTTGGAAATATCATTCCAGCCGAGGTAACCCTGAAGCTGACCATCCGGTCTTTCAGTGGCAGCAGCCGGCAGCGGATCCTGGACCGGCTGAAGGAGATGGGGGATCACCTGGCGCGGGCGGCGGGGTTACCGGAGGAGCTGCTGCCGGTTTACGAGCTGCTGGACATGTCCATCCCCCCGGTGTACAACGACCCCGAGCTGGGAGCAAGGCTGCGCCGGGTATTGGAAAGCCGGCTGCGTGCCGGCGTCACCACCCAGGTACCGCCCACCATGATCGGGGAAGACTTCGGGGTGTACGGCCACCAGGAACCGCATGTACCGGCTTACCTGATGTGGATCGGAACGGTATCGCCCAGCCGAAAAGAAGCGGCTGCTGCCGGTGGTGAGGCATTGCCCTCGCTGCACAGCGCACGCTTTGCCCCCGACCATGAGCTGGCACTTCCCGGCGCGGTGCGCGCTATGACCACCGTGCTGCTGGAGCTGCTGGCAAAAAAGAAGTAGCTTCGAAAGATGAAAAAAGCAAGTTTGATACTGGCCCTGCTGGCTACCGTTGGCGGCTATGCGCAGGATGCAGGCAAGGACCTCCGGGAGGATCGCAAAGTGAAAGGCGGCAACCCGGTGATCAGCGGTAACTATGCCGACCCCGAAGCCCATTATTTCGAAGGCAGGTATTGGATCTATCCCACCTATTCCGATAAATATGAGAAGCAGGTATTCCTGGACGCCTTTTCCTCCCGGGATCTGGTAAAATGGCAGCGGCATGCCCGCATCCTGGATACTTCCATGGTGAAGTGGGCCCGCAAGGCCATCTGGGCGCCGTCGGTACTGGAGCACAAGGGAAAGTATTACCTCTTTTTCGGTGCCAACGACCTGCAGCGGCCGGGTGGACCCCTCTGGGATGAAAAGGACAGCAGCAGCCATACCGGCGGCATCGGGGTGGCGGTGGCCGATCATCCCGGCGGACCGTTCCGCGACCTGCTGGGGAAACCGCTGGTGGACGGCTTTCACAATAATGCACAACCGATCGACCAGCAGGTGTTCCGCGATACTAACGGGCAGCTATACCTGTATTATGGAGGTTGGGGACATTGCAATATCGCCAGGCTGAAAGACGACCTCACCGGTTTCATCCCTTTTGAAGATGGGGTGACCTTCCGCGAGATCACTCCCGAAAATTATGTGGAGGGACCCTTTATGTTGGAGCGAAAAGGAAAGTACTATTTCATGTGGTCGGAAGGCGGCTGGGGCGGACCGGATTACAGTGTGGCCTATGCGATAGCAGACAAGCCCACCGGGCCGTTCAAGCGGGTCGGCAAGATCCTGCGCCGCGATGATGTGGTAGCCAGGGGAGCAGGGCACCATTCGGTAGTGCAGGTAGCCGGTAAGGACGAGTGGCTGATCGTGTACCACCGCCGGCCGGTGGAATCGAGTGCGCGGGACAACCGGGTGGTCTGCATCGACCGCCTGTATTTTGATGAACAGGGGGCCATCCTGCCGGTAAAAATGACCCATGAAGGGGTGCAGTTGCGGAAATGAGGGTCATCGTTGCGGAAATAAGGTGATACAGAGCGGAAATAAGGCCAGATTGCTGTAATTTGCACGCTCCCGGAATGTTAGCTCAGTTGGTTAGAGTATTACCTTGACATGGTAGGGGTCGGCGGTTCGAATCCGCCACATTCCACACTCTTTTGTTCTATCCCCTTCCCGGCGGGTGCTCTCATTTTCCCGCAGCATCCACGGCTTTCCTGATTTTATTGATCGCTTCCCCTGACACCATATTGTTGGTCATCCAGTTCTTGTCTACATGGTTGAAATAAGCGATGACCAGGTCGCGCTCCGGGTCCACCAGCAGTGCCTGTCCCCCAAAACCACCCTTCATCAGGATGCCGTCACGGGCAATATCCCACTGGTAGCCCCACTGAAATTTTTCAAAGCCACGATCCAGTTGAGGAGTGGCGAAGATCTCTTTCTGTTGCGCAAAGCTCATGTGTTTTTCCTGCTGCCGCAGCATCTCAGAGCGGGTGAAAAGCCTGCCGAAGCGGGCCAGGTCGCGCAGGGTGGCAGAGATACCACCATGCGTCCACGGCACCCCCTTCTCAGAAAGACAAACCAGGGCATCGGATTCGGCGCCCATGGGTTTCCAGATCCTTTCCGACACCAGGTCCGCGTATTTTTTTCCGGTTACTTCTTCGGCTATCCATCCCAGTATAAAGGTGTTCATGGAGTGGTATTCGGGTTCCTGTCCGGGTGGAAGTTTCCGCGGTATGGAGGCCACGTAATCAAACACAGAAGGAACGATGCTGTCCACCACCGGCAGCAAGCCCAGGGCCTCTTCGAACGAATAATAAAGGTGATGGGGATCGGTGAACCCGCTCATATTTTCGGAGGTCTCGGATCCTTTCATCCCCGATCGCATGTTAAGGATGTCTATCACCGGAGTGCCCTGCCAGGCGGTATTTTTCAGACGAGGCAGGTAGGTTTCCACCGGCAGGCTGGCATCGATCTTTTTTTCATTGATCAGCTGCGCGATCAGGGTGGAGGTGACCACTTTGGTGGTGGACTGCAGGGTATGCCGCTCCTCCGGTTGCATGCTGAAATAACGTTCATACACAACCGCACCGCGGTGGACCACGATGATACTATTCAAGTGCAGGCTTTGCAGGTAATCGTCCAGGCGCAGCTGGTCCTTTCCGGAGGTGACGGTAATGGCTTCAATAGCTTTCAGCGGTTTTTCGCTAAAGCGGAAAGGCACTGCCGGCCTGGAGATGACGGCAACGGGGAAAAACTCCTGCATGAAGCGGAAGCTGTAATGCGAGAGGCGGCCGCCGATATCCCAGCGACTGTTTTTAATGCTGTCCCGGATGGCATAGGCTTCGGTAGCGGAGTACTGCATTTGCTGGGAAAAAGCAGGGGTGGTTAGTAGTGCCAGCAGGGTTGCCGGTAGTACGGATTGCAGCGTTTTGGTTGGTAGCATAAGCCGGGATTCGTTGATTTACAAGGGAGGTTTACCCGTTGAAAATATGGCATTTATTTGTTATTTCTTAGTCTGCCCCGGCGATTTGGTTCGCCGGTTGCGGAGGCGGCTCAGGAACTCGGGCGTGATGCCGATGAAGGCGGCCATCTGCACCTGGGAGAGGCGGTTGAGCAGGTGGGGGTAGCTGTCGAGGAAATGCTGGTAACGCTCTTCGGCGGTGGAGCTGATGTTGAGCAGCAGGCGTTCCTGCAGGCGGACGTAGCTGTTTTCCAGCAGCACCCGGAAGATGCGGTTGAAGACTGGCGCTTTGAGGTAGAGGTCCACCAGGTCATCGCGACTGATCTGCAGCACCAGGCTGTCTTCCAGCGCGTCGATATTCAGCAGGGAAGGTTTGAGGCCGTGAAAGCTGGCCAGGTCGATCATCCAGTAATTTTCGGCGGCAAACTGGAGCAGGTGGGTGTTGCCTTTATCGTCGATCTTATACATGCGGAGGCAGCCGCTGACCACAAAATAAAACTGGGTGCAGGTGTTGCCCTCCTGGAGCAGGAACTGTTTCTTTTGGAAGCGCCGGGGGTGGAATTTCTGCTTCACCCACTCCTGCTCCTGCGGCTCCAGCGGCAGCAGGCGATCAAAATAAGCCAGTAAGGCATCCATGGGAGCTGGTGAAGGGGGCTGGTTCATATCGAATTAAATATACTGATTTCTCCGGCTGCACACCGCCTCACTGCACCTCTCAGGCGGCTTTACGAAGCAGGGAGCGGAGGACAGAAAGCTTACTCCGCCGCATCCGGGTACTGAGTTCCTGCAAGAGACGGCGGCGGACGGTAGCCAGTTCCGTACCAGCCTTCAGCTCCGCCAGGATGTGTCGCAGGAAGCTGTAGTAGCGTTCCTGGTTGCGCTGCCCCCGGGGCAGGGCACCGTGTAAAGTGGAGGCCAGCCGCGACGCCGTAGCCATCATATTGGCCTGATAGCGTGTTTTGTCAAATGCGGCATCCTGCTTTACCTTTTCGGCCGTCAGCGAACTGGCGCTGCGGACATAGTATCGGTCTCCCCGTTTATAACCGACTAAATCATTGACCCTGCCAGTAAAAAAAGGAGGATACTTTTGTCTGCCCATCTAACAATAGTAAGATTTTTTACTATATATGGTCTGTTTTTAGCGGGGGGTACGCTATTAGTCCCAAGGATAGAAGAACTTTGGTATGAGGATGAAACCGGAAAGGCTTAATTTCCGGTTATGACTCCTGACACCACTTCCCGCCCCGGTTATCCGGGTTACTCAGCCAAACCGGGTAACAAATCGTACCGGATATCCCTGCGGACGACACTCCCGCCGCGGGTCTCCTTATCCCTGTTGCTATCCCTCAGCCTGTTGCTGTCCTGTACAGCGCCCAAAACCGGTCCCAATACCCTCACGGAGGCAGAAACCCGCGAAGGGTGGAAGCTGCTGTTCGACGGGGAGAGCACCCGGGGCTGGCATGTCTACAACGAAGGGCCGGTGGCTTCGGTGTGGGTGGTGCAGGACGGAGCCCTGGTCTGCGACCCCGGGGCGGAAGGCTCCAGGGGCGACCTGGTGACGGACCGCGAGTTCACCAATTTTGACCTGCGCTTCGATTACCAGATCAGCCAGGCCGGCAACAGCGGGGTCTTCATCAATGTGCAGGAAGACACGGCTTATAAGACTGCCTGGGCAACGGGGCCGGAGTACCAGTTGCTGGACAATGCCAATGTTACCGATCACAATAAAGGCGATGCCAGCCGGCAGGCCGGCTGCCTCTATGGCCTGACGCCCATCCGCAACGAGGTGGCGCCCCGCAGCCACCAGGAATGGAACGAAGGGCGGATCGTTCAGGAGGAGGGCAAGATCCGGTTCTGGCTGAACGGGGTGCAGACGGTGGAGGAAGAGATCGGCAGCGGGCGGTGGGACAGCCTGGTGATGAGCAGCAACCTGGGTAAGTACCCCGGCTTTGGAAAGTCCCGCAGCGGCAGGATCGGCTTGCAGGATTGGGCCAAGGGGGTCCGGTTCCGGAATATCCGGGTCCGGGAATGGTAAGTTCCAGCCCCATAACAGGTGCAGCATGTCTGGTCTGGCACATCCGGATTGGACGTTCGGGTAGATCCTGAGCGAACGTTCGCGTTTATTTTGCTCCAAAACCGGCCGTTCACCCCCTCCTTAGAGCGGTCGTTGGCGTACTTTTTCAGCATGATTGAAGCATTGAGTCAGTATGTTTTTAGCCTCATTTCAGCATTGAACCAGCATTGAAGCAGCATTCAAGCCACCTCATTTCAGCAGCAAACCTGCTTCGGGGAAGCATTCAGCCAGCAGGAAATCCGCTTCCAGACAGCGTATAGACGGCATTTAGACAGCATTCAACCAGCATTCAACCAGCATACTGTTGACCTAAGCCGGGGGGCGCCTGGAAGCTTTCCTGTAAACCGGCCGATAGGAATAAATTTTGTAATTTTCTAAAGCGTGTTTTAATCCTATTGCCGATGCAAGATGCCTGTTGGAAACAGCTCCCGATAATAACAACGCTATGCAAAAGCAATTCTTTATCAAAGCAAGTTTCCTGCTCGTCTTTATGGGTAGTTCTTTTTTTGCCACCGGGCAATCCACCTCCATCAGAGTAACCCTGCTGGGTACCGGTGCCCCGGTTCCTTCCATACAGCGGTTTGGTCCGGCTATATTAGTGCAGGCAGGCAAGCAAAAACTATTGTTTGATGGTGGAAGGGGGGCAGCACAAAGGATCTGGCAATTGAAGATCCCCCTCGGACAGGTTTCTGCATTATTTCTGACGCACCTGCATTCCGACCACGTGGTAGGGATCCCCGATTTATGGCTCACCGGTTGGATACCCGCCGTATATGGCAGGCGGGCAGCACCGTTCCAGGTAATGGGGCCTTCCGGCACCAGGGATATGATGGAAAACCTGGTAAAGGCTTTTGCCTGGGATATAGCAACACGTAAGGTAGAAAAAAACAAAGCCGACAGTGGGGTAATGGTCCATGCGATGGACATCCGGGAAGGGTTTACCTGGGAAAAGGATGGAGTGAAAGTTACTCCGTTTACGGTACGTCATGCTGACTTTATCGATTCCGCGCTGGGCTACCGGGTAGATTACGCGGGTTATTCGGTTATACTTTCCGGTGATACCCGGTACAGTGAAAACCTGGTCCGTTTTGCAAAGGGCGCCGATGTGGTGATTCATGAGGTGGCTGCCGCTAACGAAGACACCACAACAAACAGTGCGCTGATTAACCAGATCCTGGGTTTTCATACATCGCCCGAAGATGCGGGACGGGTATTCCAGCAGGTACAGCCGAAACTGGCCGTGTATTCTCATATTGTGCTGCTGACATCGGACCCTGCCATCCCTCCGCCAACCACGCAGGAACTGGTAAGGCGGACGCGGAAAACCTACCAGGGCGTCCTGGAAGTGGGAGAAGATCTGTTAACGATTGAAATCGGAGAAAATATCCGGCTGATCCGGTTTATGGAGCCAGCAGAACGAGGAAAATAATGTCTTATGGTATTCCTTACTTTTGATAGTATCAAATGATACTATCATGATACCCCCGTACGATATTACTCCCGAAATCCTTCAGTGGGTAACTTCTGTTTCTGAAAAGATCGGGATGGTAAATGCCAATTATCTAAGCCGGCAGTCCCCGCAATTGCGGAAACAGAACAGGATAAAGACCATACATTCCTCTCTTGGATTGGAAGGCAATACGCTTTCTGCAGAACAAATCACAGCTCTTCTGGAAAACAAGCGGGTTATCGGGCCGGAGAAGGATATTAAGGAAGTATTGAATGCCATTGAAGTGTATGATCATCTTCGAAGCTTTAATCCTGCTTCAGAGAAGAGTTTTCTTAAAGCACACCGGATGTTAATGACGGGCCTTCTTAAAACCGCGGGCCAATACAGAAAACAGGGGGTTGGTATTGTTAAAGGCAACCAGGTGGAACATGTTGCCCCGCCTCCCGCCAACCTGCCCTACCTGATGAAAGACCTCTTTGGTTATTTGAAATCGTCCAAAGAAATCACCCTCATTAAAAGTTGTGTTTTCCACTACGAATTGGAATTCATCCATCCTTTTCTGGATGGAAACGGCAGGATGGGCCGCCTCTGGCAAACCTTGATTTTAATGCAGGATTACCCGGTATTTGAGTTTTTGCCTTTCGAGACCATTATCAGTAAAACCCAGCAAGAATATTATCGCTGCCTTTCAGAAAGTGATAAACAAGGCCGATCCACTGTATTTATCACTTATATGCTGAAAGTTATCGATGAGTCATTGGCTGGTTTGTTGAATTACAAAAACAGGATCTTCACAGAACATGATCGCCTGCATTATTTTTGGGAGCAAGGCCCTGAATCGTTCACCAGGAAAGAATATATGAGTATGTTCAAAGATATTTCACCCGCAACTGCCAGCCGCGATCTTAAGAAAGGCACAGACCTGGGATTGTTCCGAAAAAAAGGGGATAAAAACAAGACCGTTTACCAAAAGCTGGCATAGCTCCCAATAAAAAAAGACCCACATGTCTGTGAGTCTTTCTTCTGTGGTGTGGGCCGGAATCGAACCGGCGACACAAGGATTTTCAGTCCTTTGCTCTACCAACTGAGCTACCGCACCATCCGTGATTGCTGCTATTTTATCATCAATCGGGACGCAAAAATAGGGGGATTTCAACAAATAACAGCGGGTTATGCACAAAATTTTTGTTCCCCCTCATAAACGCCCGTTAAGGCCTTGGTGTTTCGTCATTCAATGCCTGACGATTGATCCCGGACTTACATCCCGTACTGCGCCAGGAACTTGATGCGCATGATCTTGAGCTGCTCCCAGCTGTAATTGCTGTCGGCCATCTCTTCCTGGGCCACCTGCAGGCTGCTGGTTTCGCAGCCCTTGAAATAGTCCAGGATCTCTTCCTGGTCGTATTCGTCCAGCATCTCGTCAATGGCATAGTCGAGGTTCAGCTTGGTGCCGCTGGCCGCGATGGTCTCCATCTCCTCCAGCAGGGCGTCCAGCCGCAGCTCCTTATTTCGTGCGATCGTCTCCAGCGGGATCCGCTTATCGGTCTGCTGGATGATGTATACTTTCAGGCCGCTCTTGTTGACCACGCTTTTCATGACGAAGTCGTCGGGCTTTTCGATATTGTTCTCTTCAACATACCTGGCGATCAGCTCTACAAAGGGCTTGCCGTAGCGCAGGGCCTTGCCTTTGCTGACGCCCTGGCATTTGTCGAGCTCCGCCACCGTGGTGGGGTAGAGGGTGGCCATGTCTTGCAGGCTGGTCTCCAGGAAGATCACAAATGGCGGCAGGCCTTTTTTCTTCGCCTCCTTCTGGCGCAGCTCTTTCAGCATGTCGAAAAGCTTGTCGTCCGTAGCCGCCGCCCCGCCACCGCCGGTTTCCACCCCTTCGTCGTCGTCTTCGTTGGCTTCTTCAAAGAGGTTGTTGAGCACGATCCTGAAGCTCTTCGGCTTTTTCATAAAGGCCTCACCCGCTTTGGTGAGTTTCAGCACGCCGTAGTCTACGATGTCCTTGGACAGTAGTCCTCCCAGCAGCATCTGGCGGATCAGCGAGTTCCAGTAATGGTCGGGCTGGTCTTTGCCCATCCCGAATTCTGCCAGGCCGTTGTGACGGTACATCTGGTTCTGCGGGGTGAGGCGGCCGATAATGATGTTGACGGTATAGTCGGTAGCAAATTGTTCGTCCAGCGCTTTGACCATCTTCAGCACTTTCACCGCGTTGTCTTTGGCTTCCACGCGCTCTTTGGGATTGCGACAGTTATCGCAGTGTCCGCAGTTCTCCTGGTCCCACTGCTCGCCGAAATAGCTGAGCAGGATCTTGCGGCGGCAGACACCGCTCTCAGCATAAGCCACGGTTTCGTTGATGAGCTGGGCGCCCACTTCGCGCTCGCTGAGGGGCTTGTCGCGCATCAGGTGTTCCAGCTTGGCCACGTCCTTATGCGAATAGTATAATATACAGTTGCCTTCCAGGCCGTCACGGCCGGCGCGGCCGGTCTCCTGGTAATAGTTTTCGATGCTCTTGGGGATGTTGTAGTGCATCACGAAGCGCACATCGGGTTTGTCGATGCCCATGCCGAAGGCGATGGTGGCCACGATCACCTGGGTGTCTTCGTTCAGGAACTTGTCCTGCCGCTCGGCCCGCAGCTTGGCATCCAGTCCCGCATGGTAAGCCACGGCCTTGACACCATTGGCCACCAGCACGTCGGCCAGCTCTTCCGTGGTCTTGCGGTTGAGGGTATAGATGATGCCGCTCTTGCCTTTGTTCTGGACGATGTAGCGGACCATATTTTTGATGGTCTGCTCCTTTTTGATCTTGGGCTGGATCTCGTAATAGAGGTTATCGCGGTTGAAGGAAGAGATAAAAATCTCGGGGTTGCGGAGGCCCAGGTTTTTGACGATATCGCTCTGCACTTTTGGGGTAGCGGTAGCCGTGAGGGCGATGACGGGAACCGATTCGTTGATCTGGTCCATCATTTCGCGGAGGCGGCGGTATTCGGGGCGGAAGTCGTGCCCCCATTCCGAGATACAGTGGGCCTCGTCGACGGCGAAGAAAGAGATGTTCAGGTCGCTGAAGAATTCCAGGTTTTCCTGCTTGGTGAGGGTTTCCGGTGCTACGTATAACATTTTGGTGTGACCGTTGAGCAGGTCGTCGTGCACTTCGCGGATCTCCTTTTTATTGAGGGTGGAGTTGAGGAAGTGGGCTACGTCGTCCTTGGAGCTGTAGCCGCGCACCAGGTCCACCTGGTTTTTCATGAGGGCGATCAGGGGAGAAACGATGATGGCCACTCCGGGCAGTATCATAGCCGGAAGCTGGTAGCAGAGGCTTTTACCGCCGCCGGTGGGCATGATGACGAAGGTATCGCGGCCGGCGAGCAGGGATTGTATGATGGCTTCCTGCTGGCCTTTGAACTGGTTGAATCCAAAATGCTCCTGGAGGGCGGTGGTGAGGTTGCCTGCCTTCGCGCTGCGCGTGGCAGCAGGCGCATTTTTGGCTTTAGCGGCGGTGGTTTTTTTGGTTGTGGCGGTACCTGCCTTTTTAGTTGTGGCAGCGGCTGTCACCTTGGGTATGGCGGATGTGGCCGGTTTATCACTGGATTTTGCTGCCGGCTTTTTAGCCGGAGTGGCAGCCGTATTTTTCGCTTCAGCGGAGGCGGGGGTGGTTTTTCGGGATTTTGTTGTTGTTGCCATTACAATTTTTTTCAAGCTCACAGAAATACAGTACGCTCATAAGTTAACGAAAAATGGTCATATATGCAGGCGACACCCGTGCCGGGTGCCGTTTAGTTGTTTATCTAACCAGTTTTTCGGGACCGCGAAATTACTTAAAATAAGGGCAGTAAGCAGTGTGAAATTGTTAATATGGGCACCCGCTAGGGCAAATCTCCTATTTTTGTGCCGCTTCATTATGAATTCTGAACAGATACAAGCCATTGCCCGCCGCACTATTGAGCTGGAAGCCGCATCGGTGGCAGGGTTAGGGGAATACCTCAACGAGGATTTTGCCCGGGCGGTGCAGGCGGTATATGCGTCCAGGGGGCGACTGGTAGTGAGTGGCATCGGCAAGAGTGCCATCGTGGCGCAGAAGATCGTGGCCACCCTCAATTCCACCGGTACGCCCTCCCTTTACATGCATGCGGCGGATGCCATCCACGGCGACCTGGGAATGGTGCAGGAAGACGATGTGGTGCTGGTGATCAGCAAAAGCGGGGAGAGTCCCGAGATCAAGGTCCTGGTTCCCCTCATCAAAAATTTCGGTAACACCCTGGTGGGGATGGTGGGTCAGGTGCAGAGCTTCCTGGCCCGGCAGTCGGACCTGGTGCTCAACACCACGGTACCCCAGGAAGCCTGTCCCAATAACCTGGCGCCAACCAGCAGCACCACGGCACAGATGGTGATGGGGGATGCGCTGGCGGTATGCCTGATGGAGCTGCGCGGCTTCAATGGCCAGGATTTTGCCAAGTTCCACCCCGGGGGTAACCTGGGCAAGAAGCTGTACCTGCGGGTGCGCGACCTCTATGTGAACAACCAGCGGCCGGCGATAGCGCCGGGTGCCAGCCTGAAAGAGGTGATCGTATCGATCTCGGGCAGCCGGCTGGGAGTGACGGCGGTGGTGGATGCCGCCGACCGGGTGCTGGGAGTGATCACCGACGGCGACCTGCGCCGGATGCTGGAAAAGGATATTGACCTTAGGACCATCCGTGCGGAGGAGATCATGACCCGCAACCCGAAGAACATCGGCCCCGATGCCATGGCCATTGATGCGCTGGATCTGTTACGTAAACACGATATCACCCAGTTGGTAGTTTGCAATCACTCCAACGAATACCTCGGAATAATACATTTGCACGACCTAATCAAAGAAGGCTTATTATAATGCAGAATAAACATCACTATGTGGCCATCATGGCCGGCGGCATCGGAAGCCGCTTCTGGCCCATGAGCCGTACCGATTACCCCAAGCAGTTCCTGGATATCCTGAATACGGGTAAGACGCTGATACAGTGGACCTATGAGCGATTCGCCGATTTCATCCCTCGCGAGAACATTTTCGTGGTGACCTCAGACGAATATTCCGGGATCGTGGCAGAGCAGTTGCCCGACCTGCCGGTGGCCAATATCCTGGGCGAGCCGAGCCGCAAGAATACCGCGCCCTGTATCGCCTACATCTCTTTCAAGCTGATGCAGCAGGACCCGCAGGCCAGCCTGATCGTGGCACCTTCGGACCACCTCATCCTGGATACCACGGCCTTCCGGAAGGTATGCCTGGAAGCACTCAGCTTTGTGAACAAGCACAACGCCTTTATCACCCTGGGCATCCAGCCCACGCAGCCCAATACCGGGTATGGCTATATCCAGTTTGAGCAGCACGCGGTAACGGACAATGTCTATAAGGTGAAGACCTTTACCGAAAAGCCCAACCTGGAGCTGGCCAAAACCTTTGTTGCCAGCGGTGAGTTCCTGTGGAATGCCGGCATTTTCGTTTGGCAGGTCAAGAATATCCTGACCGCCTTTGAGAAATACCTGCCGGAGATGTTCGAGGTGTTTGCGGCAGACCGGGAGCGCTTCAATACGGAAGAGGAGAAAGCAGCCCTGGAAGCCATCTATCCCCAGTGCACCAATATTTCCATTGACTTCGGCATTATGGAGAAGGCCGATAACGTATATGTGATACCCTCCTCTTTTGGCTGGAGCGACCTGGGCACCTGGAACAGCGCCTATGAGAATTTTGAGAAAGATGCGCTGGACAATGCCGTAGCCGGGGATAACGTGGTGGTGATTGATGCCCGCAAGTGCATGGTGCATGTTCCGGACGATAAGCTGGTGTTGCTGCAGGGGCTGGACGATTATATCGTAGTAGACACGAAAGACGTGCTCCTGATCTGCCAGAAGACGCGGGAGCAGGAGATCAAGGAATACGTAGCCGAGGTGAAGCGGAAAAAGGGCGAAAAATACCTGTAGTTACCGTTCATCCTGTTAAAATACACCCTGTGAAATTAACACGGGGTGTTTTGTTTTTACCAGTAATATTGCATTTGTACCGGCTATAAATGCCGTTCACCTGACCACTGCTTGGAGAAAAAAGTTAAACCAGTACAATATGACGCGGTATAATTATTCTTCCGGAGCGCCCTGGGAGGAGGTTGTTGGATACAGCAGGGCAGTAAAAGTGGGAAATATCATTGAAGTCACCGGTACGGTGGCCGTTGATGAAAACAATAAAGTGGCCGGGCTGGATGACGCCTATGCCCAAACGAAATTCATCCTGGAAAAGATCAGCAAGGTATTGGAGCAGGCGGGAAGCAGCCTGAAGGACGTGGTGCGTACGCGTATGTACGTGACCGATATCAGCCGGTGGGAAGATTACGGTCGCGCCCACGGCGAGTTCTTTTCCGCCATCAAGCCCTGTACCACGATGGTAGAGGTCAGCGCGCTGATAGCGCCCGAGTATCTTGTTGAGATAGAAGCCACCGCCATACTTTCCATATAACCTTATCAGAGAGCGCTACATGCAGAAACAAATTGCCTACTACGAAAACCTGGTAGAATCCTTTCGCGGAACCAGTTCCATGGACCCCACTTCTCCGCACTTTGAGTTGATGCGGCTGGAAGATATCCCCACCCAGATACAGGAAGGTGCCTCCAGCTCCTTCCGCCTGAACGCTTTTGTGATCGGCTTCGTAACGGGGGGAAGTTTCAACCTCAGCATTTCCAATGAAGTGTACGAGATGAAAGAGAACAGTATCTACTTCACTTCGCCCTGGCATATCCGTCAGTATAGTAATATCCGGGACTGGAAAGGATATATCCTCTTCTTTACCCCCGATTATATCTTCCAGTACCCGCAGGGAGAATTCATCTTCCGCGAGTTCCGTTTTTTCCATACGGAGAACGGGTTATTGTTGCATCCCGATGATGCCGTGATGGAAAAGCTGCGGATTAAATTTGAGGATATGCATCGTTTGCTGCACAGTGGTTATGCAGACCGCATGAAGATGTTGTTCCACCACATCAACCTGTTCCTCTACGAATGCAAGGCCGCTTTCAGTACGGTGAATAACAGTCCCGTCAACGGAAGAGACACCACCCTCAATAATTTCTGGCAAACCATCAACCATTATTTCATGGAGTTGAACCGGGGTCAGATGGACAAGGCGCTGAGCCTGAAATATGTGGCCAATAAGATGCACTTGCATCCCACCTACCTGAGCAACCTGCTGAAGCAGCAGACGGGTAAGACGGCGGCGCAGCTGGTGCGGGAGCGCCTGATCCTGGAGGCGCAGTCGCTGCTGAAAAATACAGACATGACGGTGGCTGAAGTAGCGTACTACCTGCATTTCAAGGACAACAGCAATTTCGCCAAGTTCTTCCGTCACCAGGTGGGTATGAGTCCGTCTGACTACCGCGACAAAGCAAACACGCCGGCGGTTTAATGGCCGGATCGCCGATGGTTTAATTGATGGGGGCTATCTTTGGCGGATGGCAGTAATCTCCAAACTACCAGATACCGGCACCACGATCTTCACCACCATGAGCGCCCTGGCGGCTGAACATGGGGCGGTGAACCTGGGACAGGGCTTCCCCGATTTCCCTATGGACGGGCGTTTAGTGGACGCCGTTAGCCGGGCAATGCGTAATAACCTCAATCAATATGCGCCGATGCCCGGGTGGATGCCGCTTCGGGAGGCACTGGCGGAAAAGATCCACTTTCTCTATGGCGCAGCGGTAAACCCCGATACAGAGATCACCATCACTCCAGGTGGCACCTACGCCATCTATTCCGCCCTGACGGCCATCATCAACCGGGGCGATGAGGTGATCGTGCTGGAGCCCGCCTATGACAGTTATGTACCCAATATAGTCGTGAATGGCGGGGTGCCCGTACTGGTGGGGTTGAACCCCGAAGACTTTTCGATCAACTGGCAGGCGGTACGGGCAGCGGTAACGGAACGTACCCGGGCCATTATCCTTAACAGTCCCCATAACCCTACCGGAACCGTTTTAGGCGAAGCAGACATCAGCGCGTTGAAACAACTGGTAGCAGAACATCCCTTATTTATCATCAGTGATGAAGTGTATGAGCACCTGGTCTTTGACGGGTTGCCGCATCAATCGATGTTGCGCTATCCTGAGCTGCTGGAGCGGAGTTTCGTGTGTTTTTCTTTTGGCAAGACCTATCACTGCACCGGCTGGAAGCTGGGCTACTGCGTGGCGCCGGCGGAGCTGATGAAGGAGTTCCGGAAAGTGCACCAGTTCAATTGTTTCAGTTGTCACACTCCCTCACAGGCAGGGATAGCCGAGTATATGCAGGACCGGGAAGCCTACCTGGGACTGGGAGCTTTCCTGCAGCAGAAACGCGATTATTTCCTGGAGCAGATGCGCGGCAGCCGGTTCCGGTTTTTGCCGTCGCGGGGCAGTTATTTTATCTGTGCGTCCTATGCGGACATTACGGAGGAGGAGGATCGTGCCTTTGCGGTGCGGCTGACGCAGGAGCGCGGGGTAGCCACCATACCGGTATCAGCCTTTTACCAGCGGGGTACCGGGCAGGCCCGTTTGTTGCGGTTCTGTTTTGCCAAGAGCGAAGCCACCCTGCAAAGCGCCGCACATAAACTTCGGGATCTTTAAGTATCCCCTGCAACCAGAACCATAATAAATGGCATGAAAAAATTAGTCCGGTTATACCAGCAATTCCAGCATTACCTGAAGCAGAAGACCAACCGGCTGCAGTACATGATGTATGCCGCGGTGGTAACGGGGCTGGTGGCCGGACTGGCGGCGGTGGCCCTGAAAACGATGGTGCATTTCCTGCAGGCCTGGATCAACCGGCCGGTGCAGCACGACTATTTCTACCTGGTAACACCGGTGGTGGGATTGCTGCTGGTGGTCTGGCTGGTAAACCGGTTTTTCAACCGGCATATCGAGCGGGGGGTGGGAATGGTATTGCGGGCCATTGCGCGCAAGAGTTCTTTTATCCCACTATCAGATACTTATAAACACATTTTAACGAGCTCGCTGACGGTGGGATTGGGAGGGTCGGCGGGACTGGAAGCGCCGATCGTGGCCACGGGGTCGGCCATTGGTTCCAATACGGCCAGGATCCACGGCATGGAGTACCGCGAGCGCAGCCTGCTGCTGGCTTGCGGCGCGGCGGCGGGCATTGCGGCCGTATTCAACGCCCCGATCGCCGGGGTGATCTTTGCGATCGAGATCCTGCTGACAGAAACCATCGTCAGTTATTTCATCCCGCTGATGATCGCCGCGGTCACCGGAACCTTGTGTAACCGCATCATATTAAACGAGTCCATCCTCTTCAATTTTCGCTTACGCGAAGCATTTGACTATACCAATGTTCCCTTTTACATCCTGCTGGGATTTGCCGCGGGATTCGTATCGCTGTATTATGCGCGGCTGTTCAAGTATGCGGAGAAAAAGCTGCACGCCAGTTCCGGAAATTCGTATGTGCGTGCCGTATGGGCAGGTTTGTTCCTGGTGGTGCTGTTGTTTTTATTTCCGCCCCTGTATGGGGAAGGTTATACCACGGTGGCCATGCTGGCCAGCGGGCAGCCGCAACAGATCACGGAGAAGTTCTTTGCCAGTGCCGCCCTCAATGAGTGGACCCTGCTGTTGTTTGTGGGTGCCGTGATCCTGCTGAAGCCGGTAGCGGCGGGCATTACCGTGGGCGGCGGAGGTAACGGGGGTAATTTTGCCCCCTCCCTGTTTGTAGGAGCTTACCTGGGATTCTTCCTGAGCCGGTTTGCCAACAATACACGCTGGCTGCAACTTCCGGAAAGCAATTTCAGCCTGGTGGGCATGGCGGGAGTTCTCAGCGGGGTGATGTACTGTCCGCTTACCGCCATCTTCCTGATTGCCGAGATCACCAACGGCTACGAGTTGTTCATCCCGCTGATGCTGGTATCGGCCATCTCCTTTTTTATCGTAAAACATTTTGAGCCCTATTCCATGGAGACCAAAAAGCTGGCCCTGGAAGGACAGATCTTCACGCATCGAAAGGAAGACAATATTCTCAACCAGTACCAGGCGGCCGCATTTTTGCAGGACAACTACGATACCATCCGGATAGACCAAAACCTGGCGGACCTGGTACAGATCATCAACCGGAGCGAGAAGAACCTCTTTGCAGTAACGGATATGGACAATCGCTTTGCGGGGATCATTGAGTTGAACGATATCAAGAAAAAATTGTTTGATCCGGAGGGGTACCAGAAAGTGACGGTACGATCCATCATGAAAAAGGCGCCGGCCATCATTATGGAGGAGGAGAATATGAAAAAGGTGATGGACAAGATGGACATCACGCAAAGCTGGTACCTGCCCGTTTTGAACCGTGACCGGCAGTTCCTGGGATTTTTGTCTAAGTCGCGCATTTTTGAAAAATACCGGGAAGCGCTGGCGGGGCAGGCGGACATCTACGAATCGGGTGCGGAGCAGCAACCTTAAAAAAACAGCAAATGGGAAGAGCAACCAGGGCGATCCGGTGGTTCATCTGGGACCGGTTCAATTTGCATGGAGATACGGCCAATGCGCAGGACATCATAGATACTTTCCGCAAGGGGGTAGACATCAAGGGAACGAATCTATGGATCCTGATCTTTGCGATCTTCATTGCCTCCATAGGGCTGAACGTGAATTCCACCGCGGTGATCATTGGTGCGATGCTGATCTCGCCGCTGATGGGGCCCATCATGGGCTTTGGGTTGGGTATCGGCATCAACGATTTTTCGCTGGTGAAAAAGGCGATCCGCAACCTGGCGACGGCGGCGGTCATCAGCATTGCCACTTCCACTTTTTATTTTTATGTGAGTCCCTTTGACGATGCGCAATCGGAGTTGCTGGCCCGCACGCAGCCAACGGTATACGATGTGCTGATCGCATTTTTTGGCGGGCTGGCGGGGGTAGTGGCCGGCACGCGGATCGAGAAGAGCAATGTCATTCCGGGGGTAGCCATCGCCACGGCGCTGATGCCACCCTTGTGTACCGCGGGATATGGGCTGGCCAATGGGCAGTGGACCTTTTTCCTGGGTGCTTTTTACCTGTTTGTGATCAACAGTGTATTCATCGGGCTGGCCACGATCCTGATCGTTCGGTTCCTGAAATTTCCCGAGGTGCAGTATATCCATGAGCGGGAGCGCAAGCGGGTGCACCATTCCATCATGCTGGTGACCCTGCTGACGCTGGTACCCAGTATCTATTTTGCGTACCGGGCGGTGCAGAAAAACCTTTACCAGAAGCAGGCGCAGCGGTTTGTGGAGAACGAGATGAGTTTTGAGCAGGCCCAATTGATCCGCCAGCGGATCGACCCGTCGGCCCGCAGCATCCAGCTGGTATATGTGGGCAACCAGGTACCGGATAGTGTGCTGGAGGCCCGGAAGCTGCAGATGGAGCGGTACAACCTGGGGGGCACCACGCTGACCATCCGTCAAACGGGCATAACGGATTCCATCCGTATTGACATGCTGAAGAGTGCCATGGCGGCCAGCCAGGCCAGCAGTGAGCGGCAGGACAAAAATGCGGAGCGGCTGGCGTTGCTGGAGAAGGAACTAAGCGGGTACCGGCAACAGGAAACCGACCGGGCGCTGGTACTCAAAGAAGCCCACGCCTTGCAGGAGACGGTTCAGGGGATCGCCATCGAACCGGTGGTATTGAACCTGCTGGACGGCAAAAAGGACAGCTCTGTGTTGGTGATCCTGTCGGTAAGCAAATTGCCCAACCGGCAGCAGCAAGAACAGCTGGAAAACTGGTTAAAAGTGCGATTAGGTTCCAACAAGTTGAAAATCAGCATACAGGAAGGTCGCTAAGCGTTTATTTTAATCAATTTCTAATTCAGGCGGGGGCAGGAGGCAAGGCTTATTGTTTAATTTTACAGGTGAACCAGCACCCTGTTAACATGCACGATGTCAGTATTTTACTGGTAGAGGATGAAAAGAAGATCGCGGAGACCCTGAAGAAAGGCCTGGAAGAGCAGCACTACCAGGTGGATCTTGCGTACGACGGCAACATTGCCCAGAAGTTGTTTGACAGCAAAAACTATGACATTGTCATTGCCGATATCAACCTGCCGGGGCAGAACGGGTATGAGTTGCTGAAGCATATCCGGGTGGTGAACCAACAGGTGCCGGTATTGATGTTGACGGCGCTGGGCAGTACCGAGGACAAGATAGAAGGATTCAATACCGGTGCAGATGATTATATTGTAAAGCCATTTGACTTTGCCGAACTGGTGGTCAGGATCCGGGCCTTACTAAAGCGGTCGCAGCACCAGGCGCCGGTGGGAAACAATATCCGGGTGAGCGACCTGGTCATCAACCTTGACAGCAAGGAGGTAAGCCGGGCGGGCAACCCGATACAGCTCACTGCAAAAGAATTCCAGTTGCTGGAGTATATGATCCGCAATAAGAACCGGGTGGTATCACGGGCGGATATTGCGCTGAACGTTTGGGACATTGACTTTGACACGGGCACTAACGTCATTGATGTGTATGTCAATTTCCTGCGCAAGAAGATCGACCGTGATTACGACCAGAAGCTGATCCACACGCAGGTAGGCATGGGCTATGTGCTGAAAGAAAACGGCTAATAGTGACCATCCGCACAAAAATAACCCTTTTGTTTACCGTGCTGGTAACAGCCCTGCTGTTGTTTACGGCCTACACGGTGTATTACCTTTCATCCATCCAGCGCAAAACATTTTTCAAGCAGCGTTTATCGGGCAGGGCGCATAATGCCTCGCAGTTGTTTGGCATCCTGGGCGATACCAGCCAGGCCTTGCTGCGCAAGATCGACGCCAGCAATGCGCGGTTTTTCACCAGCAAATCGATCCATATCTTTTCGCCTGAGCATAAACGTTTGTATGTCTTCAACACCCATCCCAACGATGATTTTTATGTTTCCGAGTCGCGCCTCAACGAGATAAAAGAAAAGAAGGAGTTGTCCTTCACCATTGGCGAGCGCGATGCTTTCGGGCAGGTGAGCCGCGACGGGCAGAAGAAGTTCATCATTGTGGTAGCGGCCTACGACAGTGACGGTAAATTATTCCTGAAGCAGCTGAGCCGCATCCTGTTATTCAGTTTATTCGGCGGGATGGCGCTGAGCATGCTGGTGGGGTATGTGTTTTCGCGGCAGCTGGTGAAGCCCATCAGCGCCATCATAGACGAGGTGACGAATATTTCCTCGCACAACCTGAGTCACCGCATTGATGCGGGCAGCGGGCAGGACGAGTTGTACAAGTTGGCCAACACCTTTAACGACCTGCTGAACCGGCTGCAGGAGTCGTTTACGATACAGCGTCGTTTTATCAGCAATGCCTCGCACGAGTTATCGACCCCGCTGACTTCGATATCGTCGCAGCTGGAGGTGACGTTGCAGAAGCGGCGGACGGAAGAGGAGTACCGGGCGGTGCTGGAGTCGATCGAGGAAGATGTGCAGCAGATGCGGCAGCTGACCAAGAGCCTGCTGGAGATCGCCAAAACGGGTCAGCAGGGAAGTATTGAGCTGCACGAGGTGCGGATCGACGAAGTGCTGCTGAAGGTCACCAGTGCGGTGCAGAAATTATCCCCCCTTTACCAGGTGCACCTGCATTTTGACGAGTTCCCGGATGATGCCAACAGCGGGCTGGTTTTCGGAAATGCCGACCTGTTGTACAGTGCCCTGAAAAACATTGTGGAGAACGGGTGCAAGTATTCCACGGACCACACCAGCCGGGTGTCACTGCAGTTCGCCGGTAGCGACCTGGTGGTAGAGGTAAAGAACCTGGGAAATGTCATCGAGCGCGATGAGATCGAAAATATATTCCTGCCCTTTTACCGCTCCGCCAACAGCGGCGAGCAGAAAGGTTTCGGGCTGGGGCTGGCGCTGGCCCGCCGCATCATCGGCATCCACAAGGGCAGCATAGAAGTGCGTTCCTCCAGCGGGGAGGGCACTGTTTTCCGGGTAACGCTGCCCGCTGCCGCCTATTTCTCCTAGGATTTAATACCGTTTTAATGGGGCTTTAATCGCGTCTTAATGCGTCGGGATCATATTTGTTATCCTAAAAATCCCGCATATGGT
Source organism: uncultured Flavihumibacter sp. (assembly GCA_965649495.1). Classification (GTDB taxonomy): domain Bacteria; phylum Bacteroidota; class Bacteroidia; order Chitinophagales; family Chitinophagaceae; genus Flavihumibacter. The sequence continues at coordinate 21,310 of CBFGLD010000013.1, forward strand.
AACAGTGATCATCCCGGTTTTGAACGAAGCGGCCACCATTGGAAACGTGGTATCCTTTTGCAGAAGGAGTACCATCGTGTCTGAGGTGATCGTGGTGGATGATAATTCGGTGGATGACACCGCACTGCTGGCGGAGCGGGCAGGGGCAAGGGTATTGCTGAGCGCCGTGCGGGGCAAGGGGGTATCCATGAAAGAAGGGATACAGGCCGCCACCAATGATATCCTGGTCTTCCTGGACGGCGATATCGACCCTTACCCGGAGCAAACGATCGAGCAGCTCACCGGTCCGTTGCTGAAAGATGAGTCGGATTTTGTGAAGGCCACTTTCTCGCGTAATGCCGGGCGGGTGACCGAACTGGTGGCCAAGCCGTTGCTGAGCATTTTTTACCCGGGGCTTTCCCATTTCAGCCAGCCCCTGAGTGGCATGATCGCCGGAAGGAAAAAATATTTCCAGCGCATAGAGTTTTTCCAGGATTACGGGGTAGACATTGGCATTCTCATCGATATGTTCCTGATGCAGGCGCGGATACAGGAAGTGTGCATCGGTCATATTGAAAATAAGAGCAAGCCCTGGCAGGCGCTGGGCAAGATGAGCCGGGAGGTGACGCGAGCCATCATCCTCAAATCGATGCGGCACAACAAGCAGCTGGTGAACCTGAACCAGCTGGAGCTGGTGAACCTGATCTCGTCGGAGATGAAATCGGCGGTAGTGGACCAGGCCGGCAGCCTGCGCAAGATGGTAGTGTTTGATATGGAGAATACGGTGTTGCAGGGATCTTTCCTGGAAGCCTGCGCCAGGAAGTATGGCTTTGATGAAAAGCTGAAACAGTTAAAGGAAAAGGAGAAGGACGGGTCGGCCTTCACCAAGCGGGCGGCGCTGCTGCTGGAAGGCATCAGCATGGAGAGCCTGCTGCAGACCGCCGCCGGCATCCCGCTCATACCCGATATCGTGGAGGTGGTGGCGGAGCTCAAGGAGCGGGGATACCTGGTGGGGGTGGTGAGTGACAGCTTCCACATAGCCGCCGAGTACGTCAAGAACGCGATAGGGGCAGACTTTTCCCTGTCGAACCCGCTGGAATATTTTGAAGGGGTGGCTACAGGAGAGGTACGCATTCCCTCCTTTTTTTACCACACCGACGACAGCCTGTGTTCCCACCCGTTTTGCAAGACCAATGCCCTGCGGTACGTAGCCAAAAAATACGATATCCCGCTGGAGAACTGTATTGCGGTGGGAGACAATGAAGCCGACCAGTGCATGATAGAGCAGGCGGGAATGGGGATCGCGTTTTGTACCAGCAACCAGTTGTTGCGCTATGTAGCCGATAAAGAGATCTCGCAACCCTTGTTTACGGAGATGCTCAATTATGCGGTTTAAAAAAAACAAATGGACAAATTATTAAAACAAATACTGGTAGTGATCGACTTCTCTGAGAACAGCAGGGCGGTGCTGGACAATATCATACCCATTGCCAATGCCATGGATTGTGATGTTCACCTGCTGCATGTGGCAGAGCGAAGCTGGAGGCGCGACCAGGTGGCGGAGGCCACCAATAAGCTGATGCAGTTGCAGACCTGGTACATCCGCGGGGTGACAAAAGGACGGTATCTCTTTACGCATTGTGCGGAGGGAAAGATGGAGAAACAAGTACGTGAGTATGCGCTGCGCAACCAGATCGACCTGGTGGTATTGACGCATCACCGCAGGTATCCCTGGAGCAAGTGGCTGCGCAGCATCAATATCGACCGGCTGGCCAAGCGCACCAAATGCCCGGTGTTGAACATCCCGGATCCGGCCAACCTGAAAGCGATCCAGAACATCGTGTTGCCGGTGACGGATGTATTGCCGTTGCGAAAGATCATGTTTGCCTCCTACCTGGCGCGGATGAAGGATGCGCGGATCCACCTGGTGGCGTTGACCGGCGGGGGGGTGGCGGCGCAGGAGGCGGGGGAGAATATCTACCTGCAGAAGGCTTATCAATTATTAAAGGACAATACGGAACTGGAAGTGGAATGTCACCCCGTAAGTGGTGACAATATTGCCAATACCACGCTGCACTATGCCGAGCGGGTCAATGCCGACCTGATCGTGGTGGAGCCGGGTAAGGAGGCGGAGCTTCCGGGATTCTTAAACAATATTTTTTCACGCTTTTTATTTTCCGCTTCGCGAATTGCGGTGATGGCGGTGTAACTCAAAACAGGACTATAAAAAATGAAACAATTATTATTTATCGGATTCAGTACGCTATCCATTACGGCGATGGGGCAATCCATCGATGAGGCAAAGCAATTATTGTATTACGACCGTTACCAGAGTGCGGAGCAGGTGTTGCAGCAGGTGATGCAGAAAGAAGAGGACCTGGAAGAAAGTCCGGCTTATTACCTGCTTACGGGCTTATACCTGGAGACGGACAAGGTAGAGAAAGCGAAGACCCTGCTGGAGCCCAAGGCATCACAGTTACTATCGGCCAACCCGCTGAACCGGGTGGCGTATGGCAACCTGCTGCTGGCGGAGGGAAAAACCGCGGAGGCCCGTGCTCAGTTTGAGGATGCCCTGAAAGATTCCAAACGTAAGGATGAGGAGGTGTTAATGGCGATAGCGGCGGCGCAGGTGGAAAATGATAAAGGCGATGCGGCCTATGCGTTGCAGGTATTGGACGAGATCAAAGAGAAAAAGATCAATGCCCGTTCGTTAACGCTGAAAGGGGATGCCTACCGGAAAATGGGTCAGGGCAGTGAGGCGGCCAAGGCCTATATGGAAGCGTTGATCAAGGATGAGAAATATGCCGAAGCGGCCTATAAGCTGGGTAAGATCTACCTGACGCAGCAGAACACGGATATGTTCCTGAAATATTTCAACCAGGCCATCACCGCCGATCCGAAATATGCGGCAGCCTATTATGAGCTGTACTATCATTATTATTTCCGGGATGTGAACAAGGCGAAAGAATACCTGGACAGCTACATTGCGAATACGGACAAGACGGTGGAGCACAATTATATGATCACGGACCTGATGTATGCTTCCTCAAAATATCCCGAGGCCATCCGCGGAGCGCAGGAGATCCTGCAGCAGGAAGGGGATAAGGCTCGCCCGCGCATCTATAAACTGCTGGCTTATAGTTATGATGCCAGTGGTGACAGCACCAGCGCGATGCAGAACCTGGAGCAGTATTTCCAGAAAGAGGTAGACAGCAACCTGGTGGCGAAGGATTTTGACCTGAAAGCCAAGCTGCTGGCCAAGACCGGTGATACGGCCAATGCCATGCAGGCCTGGGAGCGTGCCATCAGTATGGATACGGTCAAAGAGTATAAGATCGAGTACATGCAGCAGCTGGCGCAGCTGGCCAAGGAACAAAATAACCGCAGTGGAGAGGCTAAGTGGCTGGGTCAGATCTACCAGACCAAGGAAGATCCGAACAACCTGGACATCTATAACTGGGGGCTGGCGCATTATGCCGCGCAGGAGTTCCCGGTTGCCGACAGTGTGTTCGGAATATATACCAGCAAGTATCCCGACCAGATCTATGGCTACTATTGGAGGGCGAAGAGCCGTGCGCAGATAGATACCACTATGGAGCAGGGGCTGGCAGTGGAAGACTACAAAAAGGTGATTGAGATCGCCGAAAAAGATGTGGAGAAGAACAAGAGCCTGTTACTGCAGAGTTACGGTTACCTGGGTGCTTACGAGGCCAATGCCCGTAAGGATTACCCTGCCGCGCTGGGCTGGTTCGAAAAGATCCTGGCGGTACAGCCGGATAACGCAGATGCACAACGCTTTGCCGAGATATTGAAGAAGTGGATCGCAGAAGGCAAAAAGTAATACGATCGTTTTCTCAAACCGAAAGGTTGGTTTTTTGGGTGTGGCCCCTCTTTTGCAGGAGGGGCACTTTTTTTGGGGGTGCTGCACCGGGGTGCTGTACCGGGCTGCTTTCCATTATGGTAATCAGGTCAGCAGCCCGATCATCATGGTGGCGACGACGATGAGGGGAGAGGGCATCCGGGTATAGGCGAGGGCGGCCCAGGTACCGGCAATTATAAGAATGTTCAGGAGACCATGATCGGCCCATTCGGTCAGGGTGATATCGCGCAGCATGTAAAGGGTGGAGGCGATGAGGAAGCCCACCACGGTAGCGTTGATGCCTTCCAGTGCGCGGAAGAAGATGGCATACCGTTTCAGGTTGTGCCAGATGGGGAAGAAGAATAAGACCAGCAGGGCGCTGGGGAGGAAGATGGCCACGGTACCGATGATACAGCCGGTCACCTGCCAGTTGGTGCCGCGGTCACTCATGGCCATGCCGCCCATAAAGGAAGCGATGGAAAAAACCGGTCCGGGCATGGCCCTTACGAGTCCAGCCCCGGTGTAGAAGTCATCCCTTTCGATGCGGACGATATTGGGGTTGCGTTGCAGGAGTTTTTCGTTTTGCGGCCGCACCACGAACTGTTCGTACATCATGGCCACCAACACCTGTCCGCCCCCGAAGACCAGGCTGCCGAAACGGTAGGTGTTTTCGAATAAGTTGATGGGCCGCCGGTCTGGCCAGTCGTTTTTACGTGCCTGTTCACTCAGGAATCCTGCGGCGATGAAGATGAAGGCGAACAGCCAGATATTACCCCATTTGATCTTGCGTGGTTTCTCCCCTTCCTGGGGAATACGGCGGTCGCTGAGGTTGGTGACGAAGCCTCCCACCACGATAAGCAATGGTATCATCCAGGGCACTTTGAAAAAGACAAAACTCAGGATGGCGCTCATGACCATGATGATGCGGGTGATGGTGTTGCGGATAGAAAGTTTGAAAGCTACCACAGATGCATATGCGAGAAACCCGATGGTCATCGGGGCGATGTACTTAAAAATATCGTGCTGCATGGACCTGCTGTCAAAGTAACGGATGAGGAAGGAGAGGGCCCCCATGAGCAGGGAGGCCGGCAGTATCCAGATGAGCAGGGTCAGGACAGCCAGCATAACGCCGCCGCGTTTATACCCTATGAGGGTGAGCACCTGGGTGGAAGAGGCGCCGGGAAGCATCTGGCAGAAGGCATTGAATTCCATCAGTTCTTCCTTGCTCACGTCGCGACGTTGCTTGACAAAGGTTTTGAGCATCATGCCGAAATGACCCTGCGGGCCGCCGAACGCCGTGAGGCTGTGCAGCAGCACCGCTTTAAGGAAGGGGATATGCCTTAAAAGAACCATATTCCTAAAAATATTCAATAATCAGGTTCCTGCCTTGCTTTTATTTACCTGCCGCAGAGGGTGCTGTAAGGACAGTACTGGCATTTTTCTACCCGGGAGGTTTGGTCGAAAGGTACCTGCGGGTCAAATATCTCTTCGAGTAGGGGTTGCAGTTGTTCCATCGTTTGAGATACCCGCTCATCGATGGCGAAATGGTCGAGCCCTTCCTCACCGGCGCTGGTATCCCGGAATCGCCAGTCGAACCCCGTCCCTGCTTTTTTCATATTACGTACATCGTATAAGCCTGCCACCACGGGCAGTCCCGATTGCTGGCGGAGGACGCGGGCGTAGATAAATGTTTGCAGGACAGCCTTATTGCGGTCGCGGCTATTGCGGTCAAAGAGGGAAGCCACGCCTTTGAAGTCCTTGGAATCCTTTCCTGTTTTGTAATCGATGATGCGGAGCACACCGTTCTTTTCATCCACCCGGTCAATGATGCCGCCCAGTTTGATGTTCCAGGTTTCTTCGCCCACCTTCACGGGCAGCAGGGTATCGAGGTGGCTTTCCAGGTTACGCATACGGAATGGCGCGTAAGCCTTATCGTTAGCCAGCACTTCGTTGATATAGATATGGATGACCTGGCGGATCACTTTGTAGCTACCGGTGAAGTCTACCCGATGTTCAGGATCACCCGCCAGTGTCTGTGCAAAGGCGCGATCGAGTGCCCAGGGGATCCATTCTTTCAGGGTGTCGGTATCGGAGGGCAGCACCATGGTATCGCCGTTCTTTTCCTGCTGCAGCCGCAGGTAGAGGAACTCAATAGCGGCGTGCAGGATGGTTCCCAGGGTTTTGGCGTCGATCTCTTCCTGGAAAGATTCCGGTTCGCGTATCTTCTGAACGTTCTGGAAGTAAAAGCGGAGGCGGCATTCGAGGTAGGTATTGATGGCCGAGGGGCTCAGGGGGGCGGACAGGTATTTGCGCAGGGTCTGCTGGATGGTGGTATCTTTTTGGATGGTGATGGGTGGACGGGCCAGGGGGGCGATATCCAGTTTAACCTGTTGCCGGATGAAGGGGATATTGGTTTCGTATTCCAGTTGCGCGAGGAAGCGGCTGCGTTCGCCGGCGCCGTTTTCGTTAGTGGTGCTGTTGTAGAGGCAGTACACCGTCTGGCTTCGTTGCAGTAGTCGGTAAAAAACGTAGGCGAAGATGGCGTCCTGTTTTTCCATAACGCTGAGGCCATAGGCGCGGCGGATACTGTCCGGTATAAAGGTAGGGGCCGCCGCTTTTTTGGGCAGCACGCCTTCGTTCATATCGAGCAGGATAATGTGTTCAAAGTCGAGTCCCCGGCTTTCCAGGAGACCCATCACCTGGAGACCACGGAGGGGTTCGCCTTCCAGGGGAACGGAGTGGGCCCGCAAGAGTTGCAGGAGCGTGTCACCAATGAATGCGAGGCTGAGCGGGTGGTGGAAGGAACGCAGGAGGTCTTCGAGGCGGTTAAGCTGGAAGTAGGTGGCGGACAACAGTTGGGCTTCCAGTTCTGCCACCACGCCGGTGGCGGGTTCCGTTGCCTGGATCTCCAGGATGTTGCGGATGAGGGCCAGGAGTGCCAGCGGTTCCTCCACCGGTGTGAGGGCCTGGCGGATGCGTTTTTCCTCTATGTGCATCCAGCGTTCGCGGGGGATGGACACCAGGCTTTTGTTCTGGATATCACCAGCCAGCTGGGCAGCATCGGTTACTTCGTATAAGTATGGGTGTTGGAGCAGCTGTAGCAGGGGCTGGTAGAAGATCCTTTTGCCTCCCTGCTGTTGTAGCGATTCCTGTACGCGTATGATGGTCTGAACCAGGGAAAATACGGGCGATTGGGAAAGTCCGTATCCCATGGTGATATTGATATAAGGAATGGAATCGGGCAGCGCGTGGAGTACGGGCATCAGTTGTTTTTCATCGCCCAGGAAGATGGCCACTTTTTCGGGATGCTCTTTGATAGAGGGAATGGCATCCAGCAATTGCGGCAGGGTGCGCACCTGCGCCGCATTTCCTTCGGCCGCCACCTGGTGGATGGCCCGGTCGGCGCGGTTGATGGTATTGCTGACGGGCAGCTCGTTCCCGAACAATTCGAGGTTACGCCGGAGAAAGAGCCCGGCTTCCTGGAGGGGATCCTGGATATAATGCGTATCGGCGTCAAAGTAAAACAGTGCCCGCCCTTCGTCCTGCCACCTCCGGAAGAGTTGCAGTTCGGCGCGGTTCAGCGCGTTAAAGCCGATGAATACGATCTTTTGGTAGTTATCGAGGAAGCCTGGAAGGTCGTGGCTGTTGGCAACGAGGTTACGGTAGAGATTACCGGTGGTGACCAGGTTTCTTTCTGCCAGCTTGTTTCCGAATGACTGGAAGATGGCCGGAAGGCGGCGCCAGAGTTGCAGGAACTTTTCTTTTTGCAGGCTGAGGCGATCCGGAGAGAAGTTTTGCCAGAAGCGACGCAGGTAGTCTTTTTGTTCTTCAGTGAGGTATTCCAGTCCCTGGTCGATGGCAGCCAGGTCGGCCATATTACCATATATATCGGGATGGTTAATGCAGTTGGATTCCAGCTCCGCATAATCGTTGAGCAGGATCTCGCCCAGGGAAAAGAATTGCTCATAGGAGCTGGTAAAGGAATCGCCTGCTGCCAGCATCTGTTCGGTATACGCTTCGTAGAGCAGGAAAGACTGCAGCAGCCGGTCTGCCATGAGTTTGTCAGAGGAGCGCTGGATGAATTCGTGTATGGTGAGCATTTCAGGGCTCCACATCGGTTGATCGATGAGGTTACCCAGGTGGCGCCGGAAATATACCGAAGGTCTTTTGTTGGGAAACACCATCACCATTTGGGAAAGCTCCCTGCCGTATTTTGTATAGAGGTCTGCCGCTACTTCCTGTAAGAACATGCTGTTACGAATTTACATTAACCGAATAATTCACCTTGCTGCGAGGCCAGTTGTGCCAGGGCAACGACCGTGCTGTTATAACCGTAATAAATAAAGGCCTTCACCGATGGGTAGCCCATTTCCACCAGAAGGTCCTGGTATTCCTGCAACTGCCGGCCATGGGTAGCCGACGCTTCCTGTGTGAACTTGAAATCCAGCAGGATGGTTTCGTCCCTGGCCACCAGTACCTTATCGGGCCTGCGCACGGCGCCTCCGCGGAGCAGGATAGCCCTTTCGTTGATGGCGGTGTACTGGCCGCTGAACCAGGCACTCAATTGCGGGTGTGCCAGGGCGTTAGCAACACTTTCCCTGACCGGTGCCAGCATGTCTGTGGTGAGCAGTCCCTCCAGTTGCATGGCCTGTAGCTCCTGGTCCAGCTGCCCGGTGGCAGAGATCCTGGACAGGAGCAGGTGAGCCAGCTGGCCGATGCGTTGCCGGCCCGATCCGGAAAGCTGGAGCACCAATTCCTTTTTGGTGGGCTCACGGAGGTCGCGCAGCAGTGCTGCATGGGCGGTTACGGGCTGGATCCGTATATCGGTACCGGCTGTTGTTGCCTGTGTCAGCGGATCGATGCTGCCCTCCACCAGCAGTCTTTCGGATGCATATAACCGGGAGTAATCCACTTGTGAGTCCGGAAGTCCGTGTGGCGTGGATTTCAGGGCATGGTAAAGCAGGTCGCTGATGGTGGACATGCTGCCTTCGGAATCCTTTTTGACCGAAGGCAGTGGCGCCATGATGTAGATGGCCTGCCGGGGGCGGGTCATAGCCACATAGAGCATATTGAGGGCGTCCATGCGGGTCATCAGCTGTTCTTCAAAATAATCGTAGGCGAATCCCGAATGTTCCAGTTCTTTTTTGAGCGCCACCGGAACCACTTCGATACCTGAATCGTCGTCATCCCATTCACACCATATCAATCCTTTGTCGCTGCCCAGTTTCCAGTCGGCGTAGGGAATCACGACGATGTCGAATGCCAGTCCCTTTGACTTGTGAATGGTCATGACCTGTACGGCATTGGCTGCGGCGGATAGGGGCAGGGCTTTCTGGCAGCCTTCTTCTTCCCACCAGTGGAGGAAATCGCGAATGCCGGGTTTCCCTTTAGCGGCGATGGAATTCACCATATCGCGGAAAGCGAGCAGGTAAGCCTGCTCGGAGCGCCACTGGTCGAGGGCGAAAATGGTGATCAGTTCTTCCACACATTCATATAGGGCTGTCTGCAGCAGGTATTTTTTCCGGAGGCGGAAGGCTTCGGGCAGTTGCTGTAAGACGTGGTTGATCTCTTTACGGTACCACTCGGGGTTGCTGCTATCCAGTTGCAGGCGGAGGGCATTGGCCTGCACCAGTTCCACGCGTGCCAGTTCATCCTTTTCATTCACCAGCAGGCGGAGGGCCGCCAGCAGCAACTGTATGGCAGGGGAGGCGTTGACCATCAGCGCGTCGGTGGACAGAAGGCCGTAGTGGGCGCGGGCTTCGGGTGATTGCTGGTATACCAGCAGGGTATCGATCAGCTTGCGCGCATCACCGTTAGTGCGGGTAAGCAGGGTAACCTGTTCGGGGCGGATGCCTTTGTCGTGGATGAGGGAGTCGATGAGCCGGCAGAGCGCCAGTTCAGCGGCGGGTTTCCAGGAGGAGGGCGTTTTACTATCCTCTTTGGGGAAAAAGCGGATGTCTACAACGCCGCCATCGGCAGTGTTTGGTGGTGCCTGTTGTGAGGCGTCGGCATACGCGCCGGAGATGATGTTGAAATAACCGTTGGCCTGCAGGCGGGCAATGATGGAAGGGTCCTGAACGTGATCCATCTGGTTGTTGAAATCCTGCTGCAGCAGGTGTGGAGCGGCATGAAAGATATAATTGTTGACACTGATAATATTACGACGACTGCGGTAGTTCTCTGTTAGCGTTGATTCATAGACGTTAGCCTGACCGATGTCCCTCTTTACCTTATCCTGCAGCAGTCGCCAGTCGCCGTTCCGCCAGCGGTAGATCGATTGCTTCACGTCGCCCACCACCAGGTTAAAGGAGGCGGTGGAAACGGATTGTTCCACCAGGGGGCGGAAGTTATCCCACTGGAAGGTGCTGGTATCCTGGAATTCATCGAGCAGAAAATGTTGGTAACGGTTTCCGATCTTCTCATAGATAAAGGGCGCATCGTTATCGCGCACCAGTTCGCGGAGGAGTTGCTGGGTATCAGAGATGAGCAGCACGTTATTGTCTTTCCGGTAGCCGGAGAGCTGGTCCGCGAGTATGCGAAGCAGGCTGAGGTTATTCAGTTTATCGAGTACTGCCCGGGCGGTGGCGTATTCGGTATACTGATCGGTATAGCGTGTAATGCAATTTTTCAACAGGGGGTTGAGCAAGGGATATGCGGCTTCCACCTTTGCGATGGTGTCATCAGATGCTTTAGCACTGGTCCATTTTGTGACATCGTCCACCGCCGCCAGGGCACGGGCAGCCGGAACAAATTTCCCGCTGTTGAGGATGTGGTTGAAATAGTTGATGAAACCGGCCCTGCCGTAAGAAAAGTCTTCGGGCTGCAGGCCGCCCTGCAACAGGATCTCGGTGGCCTTAAGCGCATCGTTACGCATCTCCTGTTCAAAATTCCGGACCGCTGACTGCAGCCGGGTTTTAAGGGATTGGAAAGCCTGTGCGGGGTCTTCCAGTTCCTGCATATTGGCTTCAAAGCGGGCGAATCTTTCCTGGAAAATTTCACCGGCAAAGTTCAGCATTTCGGAGCGGAAGTCCCAGTTCTGGCCACTGTCAATACGATCGAGGGCGATGTTCTGCACCCAGGTGAGCAGTTCGTTGCTGGTATCCAGTAATTCAAACAAGCGGTCGGCCAGTTCTTCTTTCACCAGGTCCTGGTTCAGCTGCAATTCAAAACCGGCGTCCAGCCCGATTTCATAGGCAAAGGAGCGGATGACCTGCTGGACGAAGCTGTCGATGGTGCTGACCGAGAATTTCGCATAGTCGTGCAGGATAGACCGGTAGATCCGGTCCGCCTGCAGGGCCAGTTGGTTGTTTTGCCCCAGTTCCGGGAAGCGTTGCAGGATCTTATTGCCGTAATCCGTTTCCTGTCCCCTTGCCAGTTTTTTCAGTTCGCCGAGGATGCGGTCTTTCATTTCTTCGGTAGCCTTGTTCGTAAAGGTGACGGCCAGGATATGGCGGTATTTATCGGGACTTTCAAAGAGCAGGCAGAGGTATTCGGATGCCAGCAGGAAGGTCTTTCCGGAGCCGGCTGAGGCGCGATAAATATGCAGGGGTGGAGCGAAGGATCTGGTTTCCATATGAGGGTCAAACTTATTGATTTAAAAACCTGTCAGCAAGTCTACCTTTGGCGCATGATGCATTGGAATACTTGTTTTTCGCACGGCCGTTTTGGGCAGGGAACGATTTCGGCGCAGCCGCGAACTCCCTATGAGCGGGATTATGACCGCCTGATCTTTTCGGCGGCCTTCCGGCGCCTGCAGGACAAGACGCAGGTCTTTCCTTTACCCGGGCCGGTATTGGTCCATAACCGGCTGACGCATTCGTTGGAGGTGGCCAGTGTGGGACGGTCGTTGGGCAAGCTGGTAGGGGAGGGTTTGTTGCGTGCAGAGGGGGCGGAACTGGAGGCGGATGCGCGGCATTTCTATGAAGCGGACCTGTCGAGTGTGGTAGCCGCGGCCTGCCTGGCGCATGATATCGGCAATCCCTCTTTCGGGCATTCGGGGGAGGCAGCCATCTCCTCTTATTTCGTGCAAAACGGCGGCAGCCTGCTGGACGGGCAGGCTTTGCAGCAACATTTCACGGCGGCGGAGTGGGCCGACCTCACCAATTTTGAGGGCAATGCCAATGCGTTCCGCATACTGACGCATCCTTATGCCAACCGGCAAAAGGGAGGTTACCAGCTGACCTACAGCACGCTGGCCGCCATTGCCAAGTATCCCTGTGAATCGCAGGCCAGCAGCAGGGAATGGTTACACCGGAAAAAGTACGGCTTTTTCCAGGCCGACAAGCTTTCGTTCGTGGAAGTGGCGCAGCAGCTCGGGATGGTCCGGGAAAGCGCCGATCCGCTGGTATACCGGCGGCATCCCTTTGTTTTTTTAGTGGAGGCTGCTGATGATATCTGTTACCGGGTGATCGATTGGGAAGATGCGCACCGGCTGGGCATCATAGACAGCGCCACGGCGCTCAGCCTGTTTACAAACCTGCTGGAAACCTCCCCCACCGACGACCTGGATAAGATCCGGAAAACGTTGCGGCAGCTGGAGCAGGACCCGCGCGAGCAGTTGTCTTACCTGCGGGCCAAGTGCATCAATTACCTGGCGCTCTCCTGTGTGGAGGCCTTCATCACCCACCGCGCGGAGATCCTGAGTGGCCGGTACAACCGGTCGCTGATCGATGGGCTGGAGCCAAAAGCGCTGGCGGCCCTGGAAGCCATTAACGCGGTAACGGTGAAGCGGATCTACAACCACGAGACGGTGGTGAAGATAGAGCTGGCGGGGTACGAGGTGATGAGTGCCCTGTTGCAGTCCTTCATTCCGGCGGTGCTGCATGCATCGCCCACACACCGCGAGAAGAAACTGCTCAAACTATTGCCGGCACAGTTTGCGGTTGCCGATGGCAGCGCTTATGAAAAAGCGTTGTCGGTGATCGATTTTATTGCAGGTATGACCGATTCCTATGCAATGGAGTTGTACAAAAACCTAAGAGGCATATCCTTGCCCACGCATACGTAATTTATATAAATATTTGATTTTCAATTAATTAATCGTTCCTCTTTTCGGTCAGGTTTCCTTCCACGCCCAGTTTAGGAGTCCATTTATAGCGGGGTTCAAAATGTTCCCATACCATTTTAGCCAGTTTCCGTTCGAGGACCCATCCTTCGTTAT
>CBFGLD010000014.1:0-33016 GCA_965649495.1 uncultured Flavihumibacter sp.
CACCACTGAAGGAACCCGTCACTCCAGCCGGTAAGCCCGTTACCGTAGCTCCGGTGGCCCCGCCACCGACCGTATACGTGATCGCAGTCAGAGAAGAATTGATACACAGGGTCTGTGAAGCAGTAGCAGCAGCAGAGGACAATACAATGGTAGAGTTATCCTGGACTGTAATGGTTCCGGATAAAAATTCATTTTCACAAGGACCAACAGCAGTAACGGTATATTCATAAAACCCCGGAGTATTCGGGGTTCCAAAAATCATTACGATTCCACTATTATAAGTGTGATTTACACCTGGGGGAAGGCCGGTAATCACTGCCCCTGTGCCTCCGACCCCTACCCTATAACTAATTGTGGCGATGGATGTATTAACGCATCGCACCTGGTCAGTTGTTGATGCAACAGACAATTGCGTAAGCGTGGTATTATTCCTCACGATGAGTGTACCTGTAGCAATTACATTATCACATGGGCCGGTGGTGGCTACTTCGTAACTATAAGTGCCAGCAACAGTTGGAGTGCCGCTGATCGTAAACTCCGAACCACTTAAGGAGCCCGTCACTCCAGCCGGCAAGCCCGTTACCGTAGCTCCCGTGGCCCCGCCACCTACAGTATACGTGATCGCAGTCAACGCCGTATTGATGCACAGGGTTTGGTTAGTTGTGGAAATATCGGAAGTTAAAGAAAGGGTTGAATGTTGGTTTACCGATATGGTTACCTGGCCACCGAGATCGCCAATTCCTGCCGTCCCTTCTGTATCGGTCAAAGCTGTGATACTGTAAGTCTGTGTTGAAGCAGGAGAAACATTCATTGAAAAATTACCGCTACCCGTTCCACTTAAAGATGCTCCATTACTTAAGGTCAGGTTCCAATCTCCCACCGCCACCACATTAATCGTTATCGCGGCGGATTGACCGTTACATATTGTGAAATCATTACTGGTAATGGTGGCTGTGGGATTTGCATGTTTGCCTGATACCGGAAATGAAAAGGATGCCAGGCTAAATAACTGGACTATAATGGTAAGAATAAGGGATAAGAACAGCTTACCATTCCCCACCCTAAATCTTTTATTAGGTATCACCACATTTTCACTCATCCGGTGTTGGTTTTTCATCGCAATGAATACACCATATTCATTGCCAAATAGAATTAGGTTATTGGTTTCCGATTAACTGTTGCAAATGAAATGGGAATTCCCATCCGGCAGAACGCCGGGGACTTTACAGGTTTAGGGATTCCAGACATAAACACCAGTTGGTATTACCGTCTCAATGGGTACGTTTTCAAGAAATCTGTTATATAACGGAAGAACCGAAGCCTTAGTATTTACCATTAGAAATTATCCTAACGTGTACGCGTATAACCACTTCGAATAGAATAGTCCATAAAAAAAGCCGTCCTCAAAAGGACAGCCTCATTGACTAAAATTACGGGCTTGGTCACTCAGTATGACTAGCCTGGATTTAGGGGTTAAAACTTACTAACGTAAAACTACGACTTCCATTATGATTTGTTTGTCCCCCTTAATGGGTATTCTACAAAAAAAGGTTCCTTTGAAAGGAACCCATTTTCCGAATAATTTTGGAAAATTTGTTTTCGACTTACTTATTCATGGTATTTTTTGCCTCTATACTCAAGGTTGCATGGGGCACTGCGCGAAGCCGGGCTTTATCAATCAACTTACCGGTTACCCGGCAAATTCCATACGTTTTATTTTCAATGCGCATTAAAGCCTTTTCCAGGTGATCGATGAAAGTAATCTGCCGGCTCGCCATTTGCGCCAATTGTTCGCGCTCCATACTAACACTTCCATCCTCCATAGTCATATAGCGACTTTCGCTTTCGTCCCCCCCCATTTCATCCTTTCGGGTAATCAACCCCTGGAGGTAGGCAAGTTCCTTTTTTGCCGCATCGAGTTTTTTATTGATCAGCTCTTTGAACTCAAGCAACTCACTGTCGCTGTATCTCATGGTTGGGCCAACCGGGGCCGGTGTATCCTGGTCTAACACACTTTTTGTAAAATCTGGATTGTAAGGTTTCACTGTCTTCGTTTTTATTTCTGGCATCACAACCTTTGTAGGTCTCTTTTCCGGAGGTGGTGCGGGTTTCTTAATTGGAATAGGTGTGGTTTGTTTGGAATCGTCCTTTACTACCGGCTGCTTCATTGGCGATGGTTTTACCAGGGCTTTAATTGTCTTGGTGGCAACTTTTTTCGCCGGTGACGCAGATTTCGACATCTGTTCCTTTTTAGGCTCCTGTTTTACCCCTCCAGATTTGGTGGTCATTCCAGATTTGGTTGAGGGTGTTTTTTTCTCTGCAATTTTAGGTGCAGCCTTGGGATCTGCGCTTTTTGCCGCAACCGGCTTCGTATTTGCCGTTTTTGCGGGCGAAGCTTTTGCAACAATAGCAGCTTTAGCAGGAGCCTTTTTTGCAACCGCTGCTTTTGCTGTTACTTTAGCTGCCCCAGCGGTTTTTCCGTTGGTTTTTGCGGTAGCAGATTTTGCAGGGACTGATTTAGCCGGCTTAGCCGCAGCTTTTGCAGGAGCCTTTACAGCTGTGGGTTTTGCAGCTTTTTTGGCTGGGGCCTGTGCTGCCTTTTTTGCCGGAGCAACTTTTTTTGCTGTGCTGGCTGAAGCCTTAGCGCTGGCTGAAGCTTTAGCAGGAGCAGCCTTTTTCTTTGTTGCCATATTTACTTCCTTTTATCCTGTGATGAATGTCTGTTTTACAGGTTATGGGATGCTTTTCCCACCCAAACCTTAACAGGTTGTTCATTAATTTCGATCGCCATACTATCTCCCAGCTCATTCACCACTTCCAGTTCATCCGCCAAAACTTCGGCCTTGATATAAGACCCGAACTGACGAATGCTTTCTGTCAAATCTCCTGTGTCGGCAAGCTTTATCAGGATCCGATCCGTTAAATCGTACCCATTATCCTTCCTGATTTTCTGGATCCTGTTTACCAATTCCCGGGCATTGCCTTCCTGTTCCAGTTCCGGGGTCACCGTAACATCCAATGCAACAGTCAATTGGCCCTTGGAGCTTACCATCCAGCCAGGTATGTCCTCACTGGTGATTTCAACCTCATGGATTTGTAATATTAAGGGTTCGCTATCAATTTCCAAAGAATATGAACCCTCTTTTTCAAGCGTATTGATCACTTCCTGGTCAAATTGACTGATAATGGTAGATACTGCTTTCATTTTAGAGCCTAATCGTTTGCCCAGGACCTGGAAATTTGGCTTGATCTTCTTCTTAATAAAGCCATCGGCATCGGTTAAGTATTGTATTTCTTTTACGTTGACCTCACTGCGAATCAGATCGGCCACTTTTTCCAATTGATCCTTCATGGCAGGGTTCAATACGGGTATCAAAACGCGTTGGAGGGGTTGGCGGACTTTAATATTCACTTTCTTCCGCAAGCTAAGTACCAGGCTGGAGGTATCCTGTGCCAGATTCATCCGTTCTTCAAGGTCCTCAT
Source organism: uncultured Flavihumibacter sp. (assembly GCA_965649495.1). GTDB lineage: Bacteria > Bacteroidota > Bacteroidia > Chitinophagales > Chitinophagaceae > Flavihumibacter. Next base: position 3,484 of record CBFGLD010000014.1, read on the forward strand.
TGATCTTGGAAAGTTCGGCTATCGGGTACAATACATGGTGTACTGAATCTTCAGTAAACCTGTTTGTGACGGAGTTGAGGTTGGTAAAAAGCCAATCTGCAAAAAAGGGCGATACAGGAGCAATGAGCCGGCTCAGTGTCTCCAGGCATTCGTACAAGGTTTGGTAGGCCGCAATTTTATCTTCGGAATACTCCCCTTTCCAGAACCTTCTCCGGCATAACCGAACATACCAGTTGCTAAGTTGTTCATCAACAAAGTCTTCGATCAGGCGACCCGCCTGGGTTGGTTCGTATTCATTAAAGGCCGCTGTAACATCCCGAACCAGGCTATTCAGCGATGATAGAATCCACCGGTCAATTTCCGGACGATCCTTCAGGGGGATATACGTTTCTTTAAATGAAAATCCGTCAACGTTGGCATAAAGGGCAAAAAACTGATACGTGTTATACAAAGTGCCAAAGAACTTGCGTTGCACTTCACGTATGCCTTCCAGGTCAAACTTCAGGCTATCCCAAGGTGATGCATTGGTTATGAGGTACCACCGGGTGGCATCTGCGCCATAGGTTTCAATGGTCTTAAAGGGATCCACTACATTACCCAGCCGCTTGCTCATTTTGTTACCATTCTTATCCAGGACCAGGCCATTGGACACTACCGTTTTATAGGCAACACTATCATATAATAAGGAACTGAGCGCATGCAAGGTATAAAACCACCCCCTTGTCTGATCCACACCTTCACATATGAAATCGGCAGGAAAATTCAGTTCAAACGGAGCATTGAACGGCTTGTCGTCTCCCGCCCGAACCTTCTGCATATCCAGTCCCCACTGCGCATAGGGCATGGCACCACTATCAAACCAAACATCAATTAAATCGGGTTCTCGACGCATCGGCTTGCCGGAATCACTTACCAAAACAACATCGTCAACATATGGTTTATGGAGATCCAGGATCCCATCGTGCAGGTAGTTCTTATTAATTTCACCTCCCAGCAATTCATTCGCCTTACGGATCTCAATATTCAGCTCTTCAATGGACCCGATACATTTTTCTTCCTTTCCATCCTCAGATCTCCAGATAGGCAGCGGCGTACCCCAGTAACGGCTCCTGCTCAGGTTCCAATCCACCATATTTTCCAGCCAATTACCAAAGCGGCCTTCACCGGTTGCTTTAGGTTTCCAGTTGATGGTCTGGTTCAATTCCACCATCCTGTCCTTAATGGCGGTGGTTTTGATGAACCACGCGTCCAGCGGATAATAGAGCACCGGCTTATCCGTCCTCCAACAATGCGGATAACTGTGTTCGTATTTTTCCACTTTGAAGGCCCGGTTCTCCTTCTTTAACTTTACGCTGATATCAACATTTACGTCTACGTATTGCGGATCGTCCTTATAATTTTTTACATAGCGATTACTGAATTCTCCCAGGCCATCCACGAATTTTCCTTCCCGATCTACCATAGTAAGAATTCCAATTCCGTACTTCTTACCTACTTTATAGTCATCGGCACCAAAAGCCGGTGCGGTATGCACAATACCGGTTCCATCTTCGGTGGTTACAAAAGTGTCCAGCAATACCCGGAAAGGGTCACCTCCTGCCACGGAAGCACTGTTTGCTTCGTAAGGTAGCAGCTGCTCATATCTTGCATGCTCTATTTCTTTTCCCTTAAATTCAGCCAATACCTTCCAGGGTAGACGTTTTACATCAGCATTATATTGTTCAAAATCTCCATTCTCCCGCTCTGGTTTGAAGTATTTGCCCAGTAATGCTTTAGCAAGAACCACATTGACAGGAAGGTGGGTATAGGGATTGAAGGTTTTGACCAGAACATAATCAATATTGGGTCCCACGGTAAGGCCCAGGTTACTGGGCAAGGTCCACGGTGTGGTCGTCCAGGCCAGAAAAAATATTTCCTGAGGTTCCACCACTTTCGCAGCATAAAGGTTTTGGTCAATTACTTCAGTAGCCGCTTCAAAAAGAAATTTAGTGGTGGAGTCATGTATAGCTTTGAACATCGCGACTGCCGAAGTATCTTTTACATCTTTATACGTTCCAGGCTGGTTGAGTTCATGTGAACTGAGACCCGTTCCAGCTGCAGGAGAATATGGCTGGATACTGACACTTTTATAGAGCAACCCTTTCGAATGGAGCTTTTTTAACATCCACCACAGGGTTTCTATATAATTATTTTCAAAAGTGATATAGGGATCTTTAAGGTCGACCCAATACCCCATCTTATTGGTTAAATCATCCCATTTATCCTTGAACCTCAATACCGCTTCCCTACACTTTTGGTTATATTCTTCTATGCTGATGCTTTTTCCAATATCCTCCTTGGTAATACCCAGCTCCTTCTCCACGCCCAGCTCAATCGGTAAACCGTGCGTATCCCAGCCCCCTTTTCGGTTTACCTGGAATCCCTGCATGGTTTTATAGCGGCATACAAGGTCTTTCAGCGTCCTGGAAATAACGTGATGAATACCAGGCATACCATTGGCACTGGGTGGACCTTCATAAAAAACAAAAGGAGTTTTGCCCTCCCTCAGGGTTATACTTTTTTCAAAGGCATGCTGTTCTGCCCATTTTGCCAGGATTTCTGACTCAATGGATGGTAAGTTCAGTTGCTGGTACTCACGATACTTAACGGCCATATATTAACTAGCTGATTCTTAATTTCTTACAAAATAAATATTGCTGAAATAGACGCGAAGTTACTGAAATTAACGGGCTATTCCACCTCTTGATAATTCCGGAATAAATCAGGGAAAGCGGCTTTACACAGGAATCGTTAGCGTCAAAACAAAGGCATGCTGTTTGAACATAAACTTGTAAAATGACCACCCGAAAAAATTAAGGAAAACTATCCGAGGTGTCTTAGGAAAACCACTTAGTAGTTTTTCCAAAGAGGGAGTTTATCTGTTAAAAATCTATAAATCAAGGATTCATGAAGCCATACTTATCCACATTTTTAAGCTTTGGCATAATTTCTGGAACTATTATTACAGTCGATTAATATAAAATAGAGTGATTTCAACACTTGAACATATTTATAAAAATTACCGGAAACTATAACCAAAAAAGGTAATATTTTCTACAGTAATTGTAATTTTTTCTACGGTTTAGGGTTTAGGGGTTAAAATAGGGGGTTGTCTAGCCCCCTTCCTCTTTTTTAAGAAATCACCAAAAACAAAATGCCTGGCAAATACCAGGCATTGAATTTATAGATGGTTTTTCCGATTTAAGTGGTATCAGAATTTTGCTCCGAAAGAAATAAAGAAATTCCTTCCATCAGCTGGTAACAATCCCGGGCCGGGGTATCCACCAGCCCGCCGGGTAAAGTACATGGTATTACCAACATTATTTACCCCTGCTTTCAGGTTTAAATTCTTATTAATAGTATAGGTAGCAGACAAATCTCCTATTGTGTATGAAGGTATGAGTCCATTTTGTCCATTGGCAGAGGACTGGAGGGTATTGTTCGCATCCGCATAACTATCATCCACATAACTGATTTGCCCTGTCACCAGCAGTTTCCGGTAAGTTACATTTACACCTGTGCGCAGTATATTCAAGGGAGCGTTTTCAACAAACTTGTTTTTCAGGTTCTTTTCCACCAGGTTAGACCCATCCTTGCTGATCACCTTCAGGTTGCCGTAGCGAGCATCTGTATAGGAATAAGATCCAAACAGGCTGAAATCATAGTGCCGGGTATTGCCCAGTATGGCCTTAACAGGGCTAAATTCAACCAGTCCCTCGAAACCAATACTCCTGCTGTTTCCCACATTTGTCCTAAAATTATAGAAACTGCCATCCTGACGCTGTTGGGTAATGGTTCCAATACGATTATTATACTGGAGATAAAAACCACTCAAGTCAAAGTAAAGGTAGTCTTTCAATTTACCCCGATAACCCAGGTCAGCATTATACCCCTTTGCATCCTCCAGGTTGGGATCTATCACATCTGTTGTGGGTGGTGCAGTAAGATCACCGAATTGCATGGGACGATAAGCTTGTGTAATATTAGCATATACCTCCGTTGATCCGGAAAGGTGGTATTCCGCACCTACTCCGGCAAGTAAGAATCCCCTGCTTCTTTGCTGGTCCTGTAACAAAATGGCTGAACCATCAGTAGCATAGCCGTTCTGGCCACCTGCTTTTGCTTGTAACCACTCATACCTTACTCCAGGTATGACCAATAATTTATCTGTTATCCTGAAAATATTCTCAGCAAAAACGGCCGCATTGTGTGATACATAATCAATATCCACCGGCCAAGCTGCATCTACCACAGAATCGTCGTAACCGCTTCCGGTGGTCCCTTTCCCATTACGGAACCGGTGGGTGGTTCCGGTATATAAACGAACTCCACCAGACAATGTATTTTTCATGGAACCAAGGGAATAATCACCCAAATACCTGGCCTCTAATCCATAGTTTCTGTATTTATCAATATCAACAGTCCGATGATTGTAATCCATGGTTGTCGTATTGATGGTATCGGGTATGTTGATAGATCGGATATAGCCAACGCTGTTTCGATCCCCCCACATTCCGAATAATTTCACATTCAACCTTTGGTTCTCAGAAAACTCGTAATTACCAATAACAGCTGCTGTGGTCCACCCGATATTAAACCAGTTCCGGGAACGCAAACTCTTTTGAGCATCCTGGTTGAAGCCTTCGTCGGTTAGTCCCCCGGGTTGCTGCTGCTGCATATGGTTTCGCATGATCTCGGTAGTGATACTAAGGCGATTATTGGGTTTCCAGGTAAAAGTTCCAAAGCCGGAATTATTATAATACTTCCCGTTCTCTCTCCAGCCATCAGCATTACGGTGATCAAAAAAACCATAATAGTGGAATTTCTCGCTTTCCCCGCCAATGGCGTTGTAGCTATTAAAAAGTCCATAACTGCCGATCGTTTGTTGGGTTTCAAACATAAAGGGCTTATTGATCTCACTCCCATTCCGTAATATATAGTTAACCAGTCCCCCAAACTGTGGTCCATATTGCAAAGACCCCTGGCCCCTGACAATCTCGATTCTTTGTACTGCTTGTAATTGCGGATTGTAATACGCCTCCGGGTAACCAAATGGATCTGCTGCAATATCGTATCCATTTTGCCGGACATTGAATTCCCAGCTTCGGTTCGGACTCAGGCCCCTTGCCGCAATACCGATCTGGATGCCACTTCCATCACTTTCCCAAACATGAATCCCAGGTACCTTGGCCAGGACCTGCCGCATAGTATTGGTGACTACATTTCCCTGAACATTATCCATCACTACCAGGGCATTTTTCTTCCCTGCATAAATAGAAGTACCAACAATCTCTGGCATTTGCTGGATATCAGATTTACTTCCCCTCCCCACTACGGTGATTTCCTTGAGGTAGACAACCTTACGTGTGGTATCCTCAGATTCCATATCTGTTAGATTTTTCTCCTGCTGAGCCCATACCGTATTTGACAGCAGTAACAATCCTATTCCTGACAATATTCTTTGAAACATATTATTGGTAAACATTTGGCCGCAAAGCTCATAAGAGCTTTTTTAAAGCATTTACGGAATCGGGAAAAATGGGTTTCGAAAAAGGGAAAAAAGCAGATTCCTGTGACAATTTCATGACACTAGCCGGCATAATTGATAAAAATCATAAGACATACCGCACCAAGGTCATCCTGCCCCGGAAAAGCGTACGGTTAAATTTGTACCCTTAAACAGGAGTCTATGATGAGTTCCGGATTATTGGAGAAATACAACCAGCCCGTTCCGCGGTATACATCTTACCCTACCGTTCCATTTTGGCAGGAACAAATTGACCCGGTTGCATGGTCAACAAATTTCAGTGCTCAGTTCTCAAAATTAAATTCACAAGAAGGAATAAGCCTTTATATACACCTGCCATTTTGTGAATCCTTATGTACGTATTGCGGTTGCAATAAAAAAATAACCCGGAATCACAGTGTTGAAGATGTATATATAAAAGCGTTGATCCGCGAATGGCGGCAATATTTGTCGCTGATGAATGAGAAACCGGTTATTCGGGAGCTGCATCTCGGAGGTGGAACGCCAACTTTCTTTTCGCCTCAGAACCTCTATAAGTTGCTGACCACTATTCTGCAATATGCAGTCATCCATCCTCAACATCAATTCAGTGTGGAGGGACACCCTAATAATACCACCCGTCAGCACCTGCAGGTCTTGTATGACCTGGGGTTCCGGAGGGTAAGTTTTGGAGTACAGGACAACGATCCGGAAGTACAACGTATCATCAACCGTATCCAACCATTTGAGAATGTGGTACAGGCAACGGAGACGGCCCGTTCAATTGGATTTACTTCCGTCAATTTTGATCTTATTTACGGATTACCCAGGCAATCGATAGCGTCTATGGAACGGACCCTGGCGCAAACCATTTCTCTCAAACCGGACAGGGTGGCATTTTACAGTTATGCCCATGTGCCCTGGACCAGCAGGGGCCAAAGGCTGTTTGATGAAAAAGATTTGCCAGGCACTTCCCTTAAAATGCAACTATACCGGTTAGGTAAATTTCAATTTACCGCCCACGGATATTCAGATATCGGGATGGATCACTTTGCTCTTCCCACAGATGAATTATACCGGGCAAGGTATGGAGACAAAGGAAGCAGCAACGCTGAATATGATAATCAAATTCGTCTCCATAGAAATTTCATGGGTTATACCACCCAATCAAGTACTTTTTTAATTGGATTGGGAACCTCTGCAATCAGCGATGCCGGTAATGCATATGCGCAAAACAATAAAAGCCTGCGGGAATACTACGATGCCATTAACAAAGGTGAATTGGCGGTAACCAGGGGATACTTCCTCGACAAGGAGGATCTTGCTTTTAAGCGTTACATATTGGAAACCAGTTGTACCGGAGCAACAAGTTTTGATCCGGCAGACTTACCGGTCCTTGAAGCAGTTGCTTTTCCTAAACTGAATGCTCTTGAGCAGGATGGCCTTATCCGGTGGAATGAGCAAGGAATTATAGTTACCCCACTGGGGCATCACTTCATCAGGAACATATGCAGTGCCTTTGACCTGCACCTTCACCATAAGCAAAAAGAGTCTCAGCATCCGCTCTTCAGCAAAGGAGTCTGACAGGAAACGCGGGGTTATCCGGAGCGAATTTTCTTATACATCTTAATTGCGGCGAAAAGTACTGCCACTAAAAGTAACAGCGCTCCCAGGCCCCAAACCAGGCTCATACTGGTTCTGACAATAACCAGCATTATAATGGCAAAAAGAAACACAGTTGCCACTTCGTTCCATACCCTTAACTGATCTGAGGAGTATTTAAATATCCCTGCCAATTCCTGTTTCACAATGATATGGAGGGAAATATGATATGCATAAAGCCCAATCACAAAGATCCACTTCAGGAGAAACCATCTCCCCTCCGGTATGAATAGTATGGTATGCCAATTACCCATAAACATGACCGTTATCCCCAATATCAAGGTAAGAATTGCTGATGGCCACGTAATGCCAAACCACAAACGCCTTGTCATAACGGCAAATTGATTTCGAAGAATATCTCGCTCTGGCGCGGGCTTGTCTCCTGCCTCGGTACTGTAGATGAATAAGCGGGGCATATAAAACAGCCCGGCAAACCAGGTAACAATGAAAATTATATGCAGTGCCTTAATATAGGGATAAAGTTCCATGTCATTCAGCATTGGTTGGTTGTTGCCGCACATATTCCACCAGGGTTTTAACCCACATGGGGTGTACATTCAGGCAGGGTATCATGGTGAAAGTCTCCCCTCCGGCATGCAGGAATTCATTTTTCCCTTCCTCGGCAATTTCTTCCAGGGTTTCCAGGCAATCGCTTACAAAAGCCGGACAAACCACCAGCAATTTTTTAATGCCTTCACCTGGCATTTGCTCAAACCGAGCTGCAGTATAAGGTTGTAACCACGGATCCCGCCCCAGGCGACTTTGAAAACTAAAGCTCCATTTACCTTCTGGAAGTCCCAGCATTTCTGCCATCTTTTTAGTGGTTACCAGGCATTGATGCCGGTAACAATAAGGGTGGGCAGCCGATTCCACTTCACAACAACCAGGTACTTTGAGGCAATGAGCCCCGGTTATATCTCCCTTCAGGATATGCCGTTCAGGAACACCGTGATAAGAAAACAGAATATGATCATATTCCTGTTCCAAATAAGGCCTGATGCTATCCGCCAGCGATTCCAGGTAATGCGGTTCGTCAAAATAGGGAGGAACAATTTCCAGCTTGAATCTGTATCCTCCTTTGACATGGTGCTCTTTGGCATACTCCACCGCTGTTTCATAACTGCTCATGGCATAATGGGGGTACATGGGAATAAGGACTACCTCTTCCAGTTCCGGCTGCCGGAGCAGCAGTTCATCATAAGCTTGTTTTGGGGAGGGGTTGCCATATCGCATGGCGATGGCAACAGGTTCTTCTACCTGCTCCTGCAGAGCAGCCTGGAGTTGCCGGGTCAGTACGATCAGCGGTGAACCTTCAGCCGTCCAGATGGAAGCATATGCTTTTGCCGATTTGGGAGCACGGAAAGGGACAATAATACCCTTTACCAGTAAGGTCCTTGCAAGCCATGACATATCTATAACCCGCTCATCCATAAGGAATTCGTTGAGATATTTCCGAACATCCTTAACAGAGGTACTGTCTGGCGATCCCAGATTCATCAAAACAATGCCACGCTTCATATCAGCTTGAATTATAATAAATAAGATATAACAGGAACAAACCTACTGAATAGATTACAATCAGGAATAACTACTGATCACTCCAAAAAGTTGCAAATCTAAACAGCGGGTGCTCGCATAACATAAAATCATCAATCCATCCCCCCAAAATGACAATTGGCTGACCAAGACACACATTACCAGAGTAATATGACATTTCACTGACAGTCGGGATTATGGCTTTAGCGCTGGCTGGCCTATTTTTGTGCGGTTGTTCAAAGGGAATAACGGAAGACAGATCCATTATGGGAGATTATCCAAAAGACCTTCAGCATTTTTTCGTGGCGGGGATCAGCTATAAAAAGTCGGATTCCGCTGTGAGGAGCCGTTTCGCTATCAACAATGACCATTATCAATGGATCATTGGTGAAGCCAGGAAACGGGGGATTGCTGAGATCTTTGTACTGTCAACCTGCAACCGAACAGAAATCTACGGAGTGGCCAGAGATATTGAACTCCTGGTTGAGCTTTTATGTGAATCAACCGGCCAAAACCCTGAGGAGTTCCGCAGCATCGCATACCTTTTAAGAGGCAAAGAGGCTACCCAGCATTTATTTGAAGTGGCTGCCGGTTTAGATTCCCAGATTCTGGGAGATTACGAAATTGTTGGACAGATCAAACTTGCGATAAAATTCTCCAAAGAGCATAACGGCATTGGGCCTTTAATTGAGAGATTATTCAACCAGGCCCTGCAAACTTCAAAACTGATCAAAAACAATACTGCACTGAGCAGCGGAACCGTCTCTGTTTCCTTTGCAGCGATCCAGTATTTGCGGGAACACGTAGCAGGAGTATCCCATAAAAAAGTGGTACTGATTGGTACCGGCAAAATCGGGCGGAATACCTGCCGCAATCTCATAGATTACCTTGGTTGCAGGGATATCGTCCTGATCAACCGCACCTATCAGAAAGCAGAGGATCTTGCCACCGAACTGGGAGTGGAAGCATTGCCATCGGAAAACCTATACAGTTCCGTTTCCCAGGCAGACATCATAGTTGTTGCTGCCAATGCTGATGAACCCATCATCCGGGCAGCACACCTGGAAAATAATAAGGATCAATGGATCATTGACCTTTCCATCCCAAATAATGTTCATCCCGAAGTCGGAACAATGCCGGGAAAAAAACTGCTCAACGTTGATGAGCTATCCCGCCTTAAGGATGAAACGCTTCAAAAGCGAGTTGCCGAAGTTCCAAAAGCGCTGGAAATCATTGCGGCACAACAAGCTGATTTCCTGGAATGGTGCCGGATGCGCAAACAATTAGCAGTTTTAGGTGTAGTTAAACTCAAACTGGAAGAAATCCATTCCAGCCGGCATACAGAAGATGCATCCCACAGGATACAAAAAGTCCTCAACACCATGGCAGCAAAAATGCGCGTTCGTAATGAGCGTGGATGTCACTATCTTGAAGCCATAAACGACTTTATTGCGGTTGGTGCCAATTAATAATGACACAGAAAATAATCAGAATAGGAACGCGTGACAGCCAGTTGGCTGTCTGGCAGGCAAGTCAGGTTAAGCAACAATTAGAAGAAAAAGGATTTGCTGCTGAACTGGTACCGCTGAAAAGTGAAGGCGATATCGACCTGGTAACGCCATTATATGAAATGGGCGTGCAGGGAGTATTTACCCGGACCCTGGACTCAGCCTTATTAAGCAACCGTTTTGATATCGCGGTCCATTCCATGAAAGATGTTCCCACTCAAACGGCAAAAGGTATTATACCCATTGCCGTACTTGCCAGGGGAAATCACAAAGACATATTGGTTCCCAAAAATGGCAGTGGGTTCCTGGAAGATCCTTTGTCAACAGCATTAATTGCAACCAGCAGTATCCGGCGAAGAGCACAATGGCTGCACCGTTACCCCAATCACCAGATCACTAATTTACGTGGCAACGTAAATACCAGGCTTCGAAAATTATCGGAAGAAAATTGGGATGGAGCCATTTTTGCTGCGGCGGGACTTCAGCGCACGGATTTGCTGCCCTCTTCTGCAATTGAACTCAACTGGATGCTGCCGGCTCCGGCACAGGGCGCCATCCTGATGGTTTGCAGGGATGACGATCATTATTCGTACGATGCCTGCCGGCAATTGAATCATCCTGATACAGAACTATGTACATCCATTGAACGTGATTTCCTGCGTGGGCTAATGGGTGGATGCTCCACCCCTATCAGTGCATTTGCCGAGATCAACCGCTCCAATTCACCCACGCTGCATTTCAAGGGAAATATATATACCACAGACGGATCGGATCACCTGAATATTGATCTCACGGAAACGCTCAGGCCAGAAGTTGCCACACTTGGTAAAAGGGCAGCGGAACAACTGCTGGAAAAGGGAGCGTGCGGAATAATTGAAAAGATCAAAAAAACATTCGGCGGATGAATCCCAAACCAACCTTGCTGAGTACGCGCCCTTTACCGAATGACCTGATCCAGTCAGCCGCAGGAAAAGGTGTAGAAATATCCGTATTGTCTTTCATTGATACCCACCCGATAAAAACTACTGAGGTCATTGAAGAGATCGAACAGTCTTTATTGATGAATGCGACTGTTGTATTCACCAGTATGAATGCAGTGGAAGCTGTTGCTGAATACCTGGATGGACACCAACCCGACTGGCAGGTCTATTGCATAGGAAATACAACACGCGAACTGGTGGAAATCTTTTTTGGCGACCAAAGCATCGCCGGTACGGCGGAAAGCGCTATCGCACTGGCTGACCGCATCATTGAAGACGGTCTCGCGGATGAGGTGCTCTTTTTTTGTGGCGATCACCGACGTCCCGAATTACCGGACATGCTGTTTGCTGCCGGGATACTTGTCACAGAAATCATAGTATATGAAACAGTACCCACTCCACATAAGTTAACAGATCAGTTTGCAGGTGTATTGTTTTACAGCCCTTCGGCTGTAGACAGCTTTTTCTCAGCTAACACCCTTCCGGAAAATGCCCTTGCTTTTGCTATAGGTACCACAACAGCGGCAGCCATACAAAAACATTGCAGGAATAAAATAATTACAAGTGAATTACCCGGAAAGGAATCCCTGGTAAATAAAGCAATTGAGATACTTGGCCGGGCATAAAGACATAGCCCATAAAATACAACAATGAAAAACGACCTGATATTACGCAGCCTGCGGGGAGAAAAAACAGAGAGGACACCGGTATGGATGATGCGCCAGGCAGGAAGGTACCTTCCTCAATATATGGTGCTTCGTGAAAAATATGGCTTCTTCGAAAGATGCCAGACACCTGAGCTTGCCTGTGAGATTACCCTTCAACCGGTAGATATTATTGGTGTAGATGCTGCTATCCTTTTCTCAGACATACTCGTTGTACCGCAAGCCATGGGACTTGAAGTGCAACTGATTGAAAGCAAAGGCCCGATCCTGCCGGCCCCCATCAAGGGAATCCAGGACTTGCAAAGAGTGGAGGTGCCGGATGTGCAGGAAAGACTGCATTATGTGTTCGATGCCATACGCCTGATAAAAAAAGAGTTAGACGGGCGTGTTCCTTTGATAGGATTTGCGGGAGCTCCGTGGACACTTCTCTGTTATATGGTACAGGGCAAAGGCTCTAAGACATTTGATGAAGCGAAGGCCTTTTGTTATACGCAGCCGGAACTGGCGCACCAGCTACTGCAAATGATTACGGATACTACGATTGCCTACCTGAAGGAACAGGTCAGGGCAGGTGCGGATATCCTGCAAGTCTTTGACAGCTGGGGCGGACTCCTGAGTCCGGAAGATTTTGAAACGTATTCCTTACGCTATATCCGTCAAATTGTTGCTGCCCTGAAAGAGGAAGTTCCCACCATCATTTTTGCCAAGGGCGCCTGGTTTGCGCTGGAAGATATGGCTGCCACCGGGGCACAGGGCCTGGGCATCGATTGGTGTATCCGGCCGAAACTGGCCCGTCAGTTTGCAGGAACGGAAATAACGTTGCAAGGAAATTTTGATCCCGCAAAATTGGTTTCTCCCATTCCTGTCATTCAAAAAGAAGTACGGAAAATGCTTTCCGAATTTGGAGGACACCGTCATATTGCTAACCTGGGTCATGGCATCCTCCCCAATATTCCCGTGGACCATGCCAGGGCGTTTGTAGATGCTGTGAAGGAGTTCAGGCATTCATAAAAAAACAGGATTGTACCATGCAACCCAAAGAACAATTCACTGGTTATATTCATGAGCTGCAAAACCGTATTTGTACAGCCATAGAGGCATCCGACGGCAAAGCAAAGTTTCAGGAAGATACCTGGCAACGCCTGGAAGGTGGTGGTGGCAAAACCCGAGTGATTGCAAACGGAAATGTTTTCGAAAAAGGCGGCGTGAACACCTCAGTGGTCTTTGGCAAGCTCACAGATGCCATGCGCAAACAACTGCATATGGATGGTCATAGCTGGTTTGCCTGCGGGTTGAGCCTGGTATTGCATCCTTTTAATCCTTTCGTTCCAACGGTCCATTGCAATTACCGGATGTTTGAATTGTATGATGAAAATGGCCATCTGGCAGATCAATGGTTTGGTGGAGGAACGGATCTTACCCCCTATTACCTCTTTGATGAAGATGCCAGACACTTTCACCAGGTGTATAAGAATGCCTGTGATGCTTTTGATCCGGCTTTTTTTCCGATATTCAAAAAGACATGTGATGATTATTTTGTGAATTGGCACCGTAACAGTGAAAGAAGGGGGATCGGCGGAATTTTTTACGATCACCAAAGGCCAACGGCTGACCGGGATGCGGAGTGGTGGATTAACTTTGCCAAACGCTGTGGCGATTCATTTACAGAAGCCTATATCCCCCTGGTGGAAAAGCGAAAAGGGTTACCCTTCACCAATGAAAACAAGCATTGGCAGGAGATCCGGCGCGGCCGGTATACGGAGTTCAACCTGGTGCACGACAGAGGAACCCTATTCGGACTTAAAACTAATGGCCGCACCGAAAGCATCCTGATGAGCCTGCCACCAACCGTGCGCTTTGAATACAATTACCAGCCAGTAGCTGGTTCAGAAGAAGAAAGATTAGTGAAGGCTTGTCTGCATCCCATAGATTGGGTCTGATGATCACAGGCTAACAGGAATAAGCAAACGGAAAACAGAAAAAAGATTACAATGATTTTGCAAAGAAGAAACAGGATACTGAGACAAAGCGCAGCAATAAGGGCTATGGTTGCGGAAACAAGCCTTAGTCCCCATGATTTTATCGTGCCTCTTTTTATTGATGAAGGTGAAAACATAAAGACAGAGATCGCATCTATGCCAGGTTATTATCGTAATAGCCTGGATATTACCGTAAGAGAAGTAAAAGAACTCTGGTCAATGGGCCTGAAATCGGTATTGCTATTTATAAAATGCAGCGACGAACTGAAAGATAACACCGGCCGTGAGGCCTGGAACGATGATGGCCTGATGCAGCGCAGTATCAGGGCCATCAAGGATGCAGTACCCGAAATGGTGGTAATGACCGATGTAGCATTGGATCCCTATTCTTCCTACGGCCACGATGGTATAGTTGAAAATGGCCGGATCGTCAACGATCCAACCGTGGAGGCCCTGGTTAAAATGAGCATATCCCATGCGGCGGCAGGTGCAGATTTCGTTGCCCCGTCTGATATGATGGATGGCCGGATCGGCGCCATCAGGAAGGGGCTTGAAACCAACGGATATTCTGGTACAGGTATCATGAGTTATAGTGCTAAATACGCTTCCTGTTTTTATGGTCCTTTTCGTGATGCGTTAGACAGTGCGCCGGGATTTGGCGACAAAAAAACCTACCAGATGGACTATGCCAATCGAACAGAAGCAGTAAAAGAAACGCTGATGGATATTGAGGAGGGGGCTGACATCGTTATGGTAAAACCGGCACTCTCCTACCTGGACATCATCCGGGATGTTAAAAACAGTGTATCCATCCCTGTTAGTGCATACAATATCAGTGGTGAATATGCCATGATAAAAGCTGCAGCCAAAATGGGATGGATCAATGAAGAAAAAGCGATCCTGGAAAGCCTGACATCTATTAAGCGTGCCGGGGCAGACCTGATTGCCACCTATTTTGCAAAAGATGCTGTAAGGCTGATCGGATAATATTTTATCACCCAAATACAAGGTCATGTTCATCATTGAGATCACCTATAAAGCCCCCACTGCAGAGATCGATGCAGCCATGGGTCCGCATATTGCCTACCTGGACAAATATTATCATTCCGGTAATTTCATAGCTTCAGGAAGGAAAGAACCAAGGGATGGAGGGATCATATTTGCAAAAGCCGAAGACCGAAAAACGATTGAAAAGATCGTTTCGGAAGATCCGTTCAACACGAATGGATTGGCGGATTACCGCATTATAGAGTTCAAAGCCACGAAAAAGATCAAAGCTTTTGACGATTTTTCAGGCGAAGAATAAATACCAACTCAATGAGCAGAACAATATCAAGAAGCCAGGAACTATTTGCCCGCGCACAACAGTCCATTCCCGGTGGAGTCAATTCACCCGTTCGTGCCTTCAAAAGCGTGGGAGGAACACCCTTATTTATTCAGAAAGCGAAAGGCGCTTACTTATATGATGCGGATAGCAATCAATATATAGATTATATCGCCTCCTGGGGTCCCATGATCCTGGGACATGCATTTGAACCAGTAATTAAGGCGATACAGGAATATGCGGCTTACTCCACCTCCTATGGTGCACCTACGGAACTGGAAATAAAAATGGCCGAACTCATCAAGCGGATGACCCCGAATGTGGATCTTATTCGAATGGTCAGCAGCGGTACGGAAGCCTGCATGAGTGCCATCCGTGTGGCAAGGGGATATACCGGCCGCAATAAGATCATCAAGTTTGAAGGATGTTATCATGGTCATGCCGACTCCTTCCTCGTAAAGGCAGGCAGTGGTGTGGCAACCTTCAATATCCAAACAGTACCTGGAGTAACGGCTGGAGTGAGTGCAGACACCTTAACCTGTGCATACAATGACCTGGAAGCAGTACGGAAATTAGCGGTTACCCATAAAGGGGAGATAGCTGCAATAATCGTGGAACCTGTTGCTGGAAACATGGGATGCATATTACCCCAACCTGGTTTCCTGGAAGGTATCCGGCAGATCTGTGATGAAGAAGGGATTGTGTTCATCTTTGATGAAGTGATGACAGGTTTCCGTTTAGGACCCGGTGGGGCCCAGGAGAAACTGGGTGTAAATGCCGACCTGGTGACCTATGGTAAGGTCATTGGAGCTGGTATGCCAGTAGGTGCTTTCGGAGGAAAAAAGGAAATCATGCAGGTGGTGGCTCCCCTGGGATCCGTTTACCAGGCGGGTACGCTGAGCGGAAATCCGATCGCTATGATTGCCGGCTATACATTATTGTCTGAGTTGTACAGTAACCCCAACATCTACCAGGAACTGGAAGAAAAAACCGGATACCTGAAGAAAGGACTTGAACAGGTGCTGGCGGCCTGGGGAAAGCCCTTTGTGATCAACCAATTTGGGTCCATGATCAGCATACATTTCAGTGACCACCCGGTAACCGATTTTGCTTCTGCAGGTTCCGCTGATAATGCATTGTTTTCCCAATTTTTTCATGCAATGCTGGAAAGGGGAATATACCTGCCTCCATCAGCCTTTGAATCCTGGTTCCTGAATAATGCTTTGACTTATGAAGATATCAGCAAAACCATTGAAGCCACTGCGGACAGTTTGAAACATATCAGCTGAGATAGCATACTCAATAGCACCCGGTCCTTTGCCTGGGCGCCACCTGATCTTTGCCTGACTTCTGCCTGACATTTACCTGACATTTACCTGACTTAATCCTGAATACACCCTGAATACAACCTGAATTGATCCTGATCACCAAAGCAAATTCTCGGCAATACGACAGGCACACCATCCGCTCACAACCAGTATGCCGGAACAATTTTAAGGACAACGGTTTGACAGGCAACTGTCCTGTGAGATCAACAAAAAATGGGTTGGTTTTTCGTAATTTCCAGAAAAATCTCATTTATGTTATCCAAAACAATGCAGGAAGCCCTGAATAAGCAAGTTCAAATGGAAGCCGAATCCTCACAGGCTTATCTTGCTATGGCTTCCTGGGCCGATATACAACCAGGTTTACAGGGAGTAAGCGCATTTTTTTACAAGCAATCGGATGAAGAGCGGGTTCATATGTTGAAACTTATTGCCTTCATCAATGAAAGGGGAGGTTTTGGAGTGGTTCCCGCGCTGGAGCAACCCATCCTGACATTCGTAAGCCTGCAAACTGCCTTTGCGGAATTCCTGAAACATGAACTCAAAGTCAGTAACAGTATCAATGATATTGTACACCAGGCTCTTTCAGAAAAAGACTATGCCACACATAACTTTTTACAGTGGTATGTAACGGAACAAATGGAGGAAGAAAGACTGGCGCGTACGCTGAATGAAAAGCTGGAATTGATAGGTGGTGATAAAAGCGGGTTATATTTGTTTGACCGTGATATTATGGCCTATCGGGGACCCGAAGGAAAAGGACATTAGTATTAATGGAACAGCAATTCACAAGGTTTGATGCCGGTATGTTTCTTAAACGCCGTTGAGAAATGTGAGATGGAGGAATATCCCAGCATGAGGGACACT
The DNA here is from genome assembly GCA_965649495.1 of uncultured Flavihumibacter sp. GTDB lineage: Bacteria > Bacteroidota > Bacteroidia > Chitinophagales > Chitinophagaceae > Flavihumibacter. Next base: position 20,875 of record CBFGLD010000014.1, read on the forward strand.
TCGGTAACGCTCAGTCCCTTTTCATAAAGGAGATAGCGGGCATGTTCCATACGCTGGCTTTGATAAAAATCAAAAACAGTAGTGCCATACAATTCCTTAAAACCTTTTTTAAGGTAACATTCATTAATGGCAACCTTTCGGCTAAGTTCCTTAATGGTAATAGGTTCTCCTATGTGCTGAAGCAGGATTTCACGCGCCTTTTCGATTTTTTCCCGGTCGGAATCATTAGCCAGAAACTTGCAGGTAAATATCAGTTCTTCCTTATCATCGGTCATGCATTCCAGGCTATACAGCAGCAGCATTTGCATCTGGGCATTCAGGAAAATATTTTCCATTGATCCGGAATAGCCGTGGTTCAGGAGACCCTCCAGAACAGTGCGGGTCCGGCTGCATAAAGTCAGGGTTTTGGAAAAAGAGGATCCATGTCTGAAATGAACAATATCGTCCGGAAGGCTTTTCATCTTACCCGGTGAAACGAATTGGGAAAGATGTGTGGGAGAAAAGAGGAAACTCAACACATCCACACTGGGTTCCTTATGTTCACAGCCGGAAGACAGTTTCAGCCGGCAACTATTACATTCCGTTTCTTTTTGCTGGCAATACATGTTACCAGCAATACAGAACCGGAGATCCAGGTAATTATCCCTGCTGTCACTGCTTACGCGGTGATAGACCAGCATTCCGGTATCATCCATTTCGAACTGGGATTCGCGACGGTAACGCTGAATGGTATAATGCACCGAACCTGGCACCTGCTGTTGGCGCTGGTGCATTAATTCCAGTTCATTGAACATAACCGGTGCCCGGCGGGCAATTGCCAATATATCTGGGGCGTAGTGCATCAATGGGCAAAATTAAGCTAATCCCGATTCAATGGGGCGCCATTGATAAAAACGACTGTCATGCCATCGTCATTTAAGATGCCCGGGGGTGCCCAAAAAAGATATCTCAAGTTGCTCATTTTTAAGGTTATTAAGCACCCTTTAAAGACACTCCTTCAGCCTTTTTTGCGTACATTTGCCAATAGCTAATTTTTAAACGATCAGCGATCCTCAGAAGCAAATTATGAGTACTGAAACGCAGGAAACACAAGAGCAAACATTACCTACCCAAAGTGGATACGGAGCAGACAGCATCCAGGTGCTGGAAGGTTTGGAAGCAGTAAGAAAACGCCCGGCGATGTACATTGGTGACATCGGAGTAAAGGGTCTTCACCACCTGGTATACGAAGTGGTTGACAACTCCATTGACGAAGCCCTTGCCGGCTACTGCAAAAACATAACAGTCACCATTCATGAAGACAATTCTATTTCCGTACAGGATGATGGTCGAGGTATCCCGACGGCCATGCATAGTAAGGAAAAAAGAAGTGCCCTGGAAGTGGTCATGACCGTTCTGCATGCCGGTGGCAAGTTTGATAAAAATACCTACAAAGTTTCCGGGGGCCTGCATGGTGTGGGGGTAAGTTGTGTTAATGCGCTTTCCTCCAGGTTACTGGTAACGGTAGAAAGGGAGGGAAAAATATTTGAGCAGGAATATCATATCGGGGTACCGCAGTATGCCGTACGCGAAGTGGGCACTTCCGATAAAACGGGTACCCACGTACATTTCTGGCCCGATCAATCCATTTTCACCAGCGTTATTTACAACCGGGAGATCCTGGAAGGCCGACTGCGGGAGCTCTCATTCCTGAACCGGCGCATAAATATTATTCTGAATGATCTCCGGGAACTGGATGAAGCCGGAAACCATTATTCCAATTCTTTCTACAGCGAAGGGGGCATTGTAGAGTTTGTTGAAATGCTTGACAGCAATGCCAACAGAAATCCCCTCATTGCAAAAACCCTGTACGTGGAAGGCTATGACCAGGGATCCCATGTATCTGTTGAAGTGGCACTGAGTTACAATAATGATTTCAAGGAACACATATTCAGTTACGTTAACAACATCAACACCATAGAAGGCGGAACCCATGTAACCGGCTTCCGGCGGGCCCTTACGAGGGTCTTTAAGACCTATGGCGACAAAGAAGGACTTTTTGAAAAGGCTAAAATTGAGGTTGAAGGAGATGACTTTCGGGAAGGCCTCAGCGCTATCATCAGTGTGAAGGTACCTGAGCCACAGTTTGAGGGACAAACGAAGACAAAACTGGGCAACAGTGAAGTAAGCGGAGTAGTGGAAACAACCGTCAGCAGGGCCCTGGAGTCATACCTGGAAGAAAATCCCAAGGAGGCGAAGAATGTTATCTCAAAAGTGATCCTTGCTGCGCAGGCCCGTGTGGCAGCCAGAAAAGCGAGGGAACTGGTACAAAGGAAAACGGTATTAAGTGGTGGAGGATTACCCGGCAAACTGGCTGACTGTTCCGAAAGAGATGCAGAAAAATGTGAGCTCTACCTCGTGGAAGGTGACTCAGCGGGCGGAACGGCAAAACAGGGCCGCGACAGGAATTTCCAGGCCATTCTTCCTCTTCGCGGTAAAATATTGAACGTGGAGAAGGCCCTGGAACATAAGATCTATGAGAATGAGGAGATCCGTAACATGTATACTGCATTAGGTGTAACGGTGGGAACCCCGGAAGATCCTAAAGCGCTGAATTTATCAAAACTCCGTTACCACAAACTCATCATTATGACCGATGCGGATGTGGACGGATCGCATATCGCCACCCTTATCCTTACCTTCATCTATCGTTATATGAAAGAGATGGTGGAGCAGGGATATGTTTACATTGCACAACCACCCTTATACCTGGTAAAGAAAGGAAAGGAGCAGGCATATGCATGGGGAGAAGAAGACCGTAAGGCCTGGGTAACCAAATTGGGAGGTGGTAAAGAAGATTCCGTAAACGTTCAGCGATACAAGGGATTGGGTGAAATGAATGCAACCCAATTATGGGAAACTACAATGAACCCGGAAACCAGAACCTTAAAAAAAGTCACGATTGAAAGCGCTGCAGAAGCTGACATGGTTTTCAGTATGTTAATGGGTGATGAAGTAGCGCCACGACGTGAATTCATTGAGAGTCATGCCAAATACGCCAAAATCGATATATAAATTAAATTTTATCCATTTCCAGGCGAGGAATTTGCAGGTTTTGAATTTTTTTGGCTAGCTTGTATGCCAGCTATTATTAATATTTATTCACTAACCATAAAAACAATCATTATGGCGGATATCAAATTGACAGCATATAACGTAAAGACAAAAGAAAAGAATGTTGAGATTAAGGATGCTGTAATCACAAAAACAGCACGCGGTGGTTATATGGCTCAGGGAAACGATGGTAAGGGCAATAAACTTACCACTATGCTTGGTGAAGAAAAAGCTCTTGCTGCAATTAAGGCCGGCATCGCAAAACAAGGCTGGTAAAATATTACATGAATTGATTCAGAAACATCATTCCTTTTACCGGGAATGATGTTTTTTTATACAGAAGCCATCTCAACCAAAAAAGCTTTTCTGATACTTCTGAAAATGTCCCAGACCCCTATACGCCTCCTGATGTGCATCCTGATAGTGCTGTCGATAAAAACAACGGTGGCACAATCAGTAGTTGATAGTCCCTACCATATAAATGGTTCAGCATTCAAGGAAAATTGCAACTGTTACACTCTTACACCAAATCAACTCACTAAATCGGGCTCGGTGTGGAATATCAACAAGATCAACTTAAATGAATCGTTCGAATTCAGCTTTGAAGTGAATCTGGGTTGTACGGATGCTAATGGAGCAGACGGGATCGTATTTGTGTTACAACCGATCAGCACCAATATTGGTACAACCGGCGAAGGGTTGGGATTTGAAGGTATCAGGCCCTCCATTGGTATAGCCCTGGACACCTGGCAAAATCAGAACCTGAATGATCCTGCATATGATCATATCAGTATTCAAAGAGACGGTGATAACAACCACAACAGTGCCAACAACCTGGCTGGACCGGTTCCCATTTCGGCATTTAATGACAATTTTGAGGATTGTCAATGGCATATTTTGAAAATCAGGTGGAATGCCAATATCGGTGTTCTTACGACCTATATTGATAACGTTGAACGGGTATCTGATACCATTAACCTGGTAAAAGACGTATTTAACAACGACCCCATGGTTTTCTGGGGATTTACCGGCGCCACGGGGGGCGCCATGAATCATCAAAGGTTCTGTACCTCCCTCAGTTCCTCCTTCCGTGAATTACCTTTATCCGAATCCTGCGCCCCGCATACCCTGGAACTAGTGGATGAATCCAGGTCTTTCGGAACCATCACCCAATGGCATTGGGATTTTGGTGACGGCACCACTTCTGACCAACAAAATCCTCCACCCCACTATTATGCAGAACCCGGAAACTACACCGTTTCATCCGTGGTACTTGGGAACAACGGATGCTGGTCAGATACCACCAAAAAAATAATAACGGTTGGATCGATACCCATACCCGATTTCCAGGTTCCGGATACCCTTTGCGGGTCCTCCTCCTTTCAACCGATCGATCGTTCCTTTGTAGAATTCGGGAGTATAATGGAGTGGAATTGGACCATCAACGGCATCCCCTATTCAGGCCAGATTCCTCCGGTACAAAACATCAACGGATCTTCCACTGCAGCGGTCAGTTTATGGGTCAGGACTAAGGAAGGATGCATTTCAGAAACGGTTACTAAAATCATACACCTCTTACCACAGCCTTCCATAAGCATACCCGCCACAAGCGAAAATTGCGTGGGCGACACGCTTATGATTACAGCTTTGGGAACCTCCGGCGACAACCCGGTAACCAGCTGGAGCTGGGGCGACCAGGATACCTGGACAAACCTGGGTGTTTTTAATTTGACGGCAGCGCAAGCGGGAAACTACCGGGTAACGGTCAGAGGCAAAGGGGCTAATGGCTGTATCAGTGAACCTGCAGAGCATTTGGCAACCTTTTATCAAACCGGGGCATACGCAGGAAACGACACACTGGTAGCCATAGGACAACCACTCCAATTAAATGCTTCCGGTGGCCTGCTATATAACTGGACACCCTCTTCAGGGTTGTCTGACAGCCAGGTGGCAGATCCAATAGCCACCCTGGAATCCGATGCCACTTATATAGTAACAGCTTCCACCCCGGCAGGATGCGCCACAACAGATACCATAAATATCAAAGTCTATAAAGGCCCGGAAATATATGTTCCAACAGCTTTTTCGCCCAATGGGGATGGGCGGAACGATCAATTCAGATTCCTTGCTGTAGGCATGCGAAGAGTTAATTATTTTATGATATACAACAGGCTTGGACAGAAAATATTTGAAGGCCTGGGATCCAGGGGATGGGATGGAAAGATAAGAGGAGTGGAACAACCCGCAGGTACTTATATTTATGTAGTAAGCGGTGAGGATTACAACGGAAAGCAATATTCGAAAAAGGGAAGTTTTGTACTTATCCGTTGATTAATCCGGGAATTCTTAATTTTAAAGAACAACGAATAAGCAAGCTAGAATTATGAAAAAGATCTTTTTAACTGCAATCGGCCTGACCACCCTGGTGAGTGCCGGTTTGGCCCAGGACAGAAAGGGCGATCCGAAGACCACTGAAGTTTGGACACCTGTTCCCACTGTTGTTGATCCGGGCAATCAACACCATCCCCCCTCCGATGCTATCATCCTGTTTGATGGAAAAAATCTGTCTGAGTGGGTAAGCGTCCGAAACGGAAATGCTCCCGGCTGGAAAGTTGAAAACGGCATACTGACCGTAACAGGTGGAACAGGAGATATCAAAACCAAACAGGTCTTCGAAGATTGCCAGTTGCATATTGAATGGCGCACCCCCGCTGTTGTGGAAGGAGAAGGACAGGGACGCGGTAATAGTGGCATTTTTTTTATGGAAAATTATGAATTGCAGGTGCTGGATAATTATAAGAATGTAACCTATTCCAATGGACAGGCAGGTAGTATTTACAAACAACATATACCCCTTGTAAATGCATGTAAAGCACCGGGAGAATGGCAATCCTATGATGTCATTTTTACGGCACCCCGTTTCAATGCGGATGGCAGCCTGAAATCTGCTGCGCGTATTACCGTGCTTCAAAATAATGTGCTGGTCCAGAATAATGTTGAGCTCAAGGGAAGGACCGAATATATCGGAGCTCCAAAATATAAGAAACATGGCCCGCTTGCCATTCAATTACAGGATCACGGCAACCCTGTTTCCTTCCGGAACATTTGGATCCGTAAGCTTTAATGTTTACGTCCTAAAATAATTCGGGCGATGTATCCCTGGTACCGGGATACATCGCCCGAATCTCTTTCCCCCCTCTGCTGCCGGTGCCCTGACCGTCAAACGTAAGTTTACCAGATCCCCTGAGTAAATTATCCTGTCCCGGTATTCGTGTATTCCCGACAAAAGACGATTGGCTCTACCTACTAACCACGAATTCTGAAAGGATAACCCAATCTGGAGTCAAGTTATCCAGTTATTTCATATTTTCCTTTCACAATTCCTTAACAAACACATCACAGAAAATGAAAAAACTGCTCTTAAGCTTCGCAGCAGGTACCCTGCTGTTGGTAAGCTGCTCCAAATCCGATACTGGAAACCAGTTAGTATCGCCGGAAGAAACCATTGCAACCGCTTCCGATGAAAGAAACTGTTATGCGATGGAAGCTCTTGCTGCATCTATCAAGGAAAACCCGGCCATAGCTGTGCGGATGCAGGAGATAGAAAACTTTACTGCAAACGCTATCCGAAACAGAAGTATGATGCTGGCAGGTGAAACAACTATCACCATCCCGGTGGTGGTGAATGTCTTATATCGTACCGCTTCAGAGAACATTTCAGATGCACAGATTCAATCGCAACTCGATGTATTGAATGAAGACTTCAATGCTACGAATTCCGATTTCACTAATACCCCCTCTGTTTTTACAACTGCAGCCTCTTCCGGTTCTAACATTCAGTTTGTACTGGCAGGTGTGGTGCGTAAATACTCCAGCAAACGATCCTGGAGGACTAATAACGACATGAAAAATCCGGCAAGAGGAGGAATAGCTGCTACAGACCCTTTGAACAATCTCAACATGTGGGTAGTAAATAATATGGGTGGCATTTTGGGATATGCCCAATTTCCGGGAGGCAACTTGTCCACCGACGGGGTAGTTATAGCCCATAAATATTTTGGTCGTATCGGTACTGCAACAGCTCCGTATGGTCTTGGCCGCACAGCAACCCATGAAGTGGGCCACTGGATGAATCTCAGGCATATCTGGGGTGACGCTACCTGTGGAACCGATTTTGTTAACGACACTCCCACCCATAACACTTCCAATGGAGGATGCCCGGCTTTTCCGCATTACAGCACCTGTGCCGGTTCCCCGGTAGAGATGACGATGAATTACATGGACTATACTTATGATGCCTGCATGTATATGTTCTCTAACGACCAGGTGAGCCGCATGCGCGCTGTTTTTGCCGCAGGTGGGCCCCGCGATTCGTTTGTGAATTAAAAAATGCTTGTACCAATTATAAATAAAAGAGCCGGGTAGTCCCGGCTCTTTTATTTAAATCATCTCCGCGCCAAAATATTTCCACAACACAGGCGGCAGTTTAATACCCGCTTCAACCTGGTTATTTTCCAATAGTGCGGCAAGTATGCGGGGCAGGGCTAAACTGCTACCATTAAGTGAATGCACCAGCTGTGGCTTACCGCCCTCATCTTTATACCGGATCTTCATTCGATTAGTCTGGTAACTTTCAAAATTAGAAACGGAGCTGACTTCCAGCCATTTTTGCTGAGCTGCGCTGTATACCTCGAAATCGTAGGTGAGGGCGGAAGTAAAGCCCATATCGCCACCGCACAACCGAAGAATCCGGTAGGGAAGTTCCAGGCTAATGAGCAGCTTCTCCACATGATCAACCATTTCATCCAGCACTTCATAACTTTTTTCGGGGTGAACCAATTGCACAATTTCAACTTTATCGAACTGGTGCAACCTGTTCAATCCACGTACATCTTTACCATAGCTGCCCGCTTCCCGCCGGAAACAGGGAGTATAAGCGGTCATTTTAACCGGGAGTCCGGATTCCTTAAGAATCTCATCGCGAAAAATATTGGTTACAGGAACCTCTGCGGTGGGAATCAGGTAAAAATTGTCGGCCGTTGCGTGATACATTTGCCCCTCTTTGTCGGGCAGTTGCCCGGTTCCATAAGCAGAAGCTTCGTTGACCAAATGAGGCGGCAGGAATTCCACATAACCAGCGGCGGTATTATAATCCAGGAAATAGCTGATCAGGGAACGTTGCAGTTTTGCTCCTTTATTTTTATAAACCGGGAACCCGCTACCGGTGATCTTATTACCCAGTTCAAAATCGATCAGATCGTATTTGGAAACCAGTTCCCAATGCGGAACAGCATTGGGATGCAATTCCGGTTTAATACCACCTTCCCGCACCAGGACGTTTTCCTCGGGGGTACGGCCAGGTGGTACCTGTGCAGAAGGCAGGTTGGGAATCTGAACCAGGATATTATGAAGGGAAGTTTCTATAGCATTTAATTCTGATACGTCATCCATGCGGTTTTTGAGCGCCGTCACTTCCGTTTTCAAAGCATTAGCTTCTTCCTTCCGCCCTTCCCGCATCAGGTTGCCGATTTCCCGGGAAGCCGTATTCACCTGACTTTGAATCTCATCACGCTCGAACTGCAATTTCCTGCGGCGTTCATCCAATGCCAGCAATTCATCCACCAGGGCAGGCTCATTAAAATGTTTCACTGCCAGCCTTTGTTTGACCAGTTCAACATTCTGCCGAATAAAATTCACCTGTAGCATCTTGAATAATTTGCCGCAAAGATAAGTGGCCGGGACGGTTATCTTTGCAGGATGAATTTACAAGATGACCTGCAGGTTCGCTGGTGGAACCTGGAAGCGAAACTGGTGGAGCGCTTTGGCAAGAAACCTGACATGGAAACCATTCTGTTCCTGGTGGGGATCCAGGAATTCGGGGATATAAGGGAGAAATTCTCCAAAGAACAGAAACAAGACCTGATGCATATTGCCGTATGCAGTTTGCTGGCCCAAAGTGGTTACTATGAATTGGAGGGAAACGACAAGGATGGCTGGCCGCATTTCAGGCAACTCAAAGCATTGCCAGAACTCAATCCTGCTGAACAGGAGAATTTTCTGAAGGATCATGTTTTGTTGTATTTTGATCGTACAGGATTCTGAGAAATATTCCACGCTATGCGAAAACCATTCTTGATTTTACTTTCGTCCGTTGCCCTTTTCGGTTGCAGCCAGCGATTTTCCCCAAAACTTTCGAAAACCGATTATAACAGGGATGTCCTGTTAGAAACATCAAAGGGAGATATCACGCTCCGGTTATTTGATCTGACGCCCCAACACCGCGACAATTTCCTAAGACTTGTGAAAGCAGGATTTTACGATAGTATCCTGTTTCACCGCGTTATCAATCAATTTATGATACAAGCGGGTGATCCCAACACCAGGCCGCGAACACCAGCATCAAAAAAAACAAGCTCCCGGGTATCGAAGGCAGGAATGGGAACGGCTAAACTCATTCCAGCCGAGTTTCACCCGGATTTATTTCACCGCAAAGGTGTGCTAGCGGCTGCCCGCACCGGTGATGATGTAAATCCTGCCAAAGCCAGCAGCGCTACCCAGTTTTATATTGTTCAAGGCCGAAGATTTACGGCTGAGGGGCTGGATTCAGTAGAAACTAACCGCCTGAAGGGTCGAAAGTTACCTGAAGAACACCGGCGGGTATACACATCCGTTGGGGGCAGTCCCCACCTCGATCAGAACTATACCATTTTCGGGGAAGTGGTGAAGGGATTGAGCGTAGTGGATTCCATTGCGGCTGTACCTACTACCGGAACCGGCAAGGGAGACAAACCGATCACGCCGGTGTATATCCGCAGGGCTAAACTGGTAAAGCGAGCCACTCACGAACAGTAACCCACCATCCAAATTTTCCCTTTCCCCAATTTCCCCCATATTTGCACTACTAAATTTCTCCTCATGAATATCCCAGACACTTTACGTTACACCAAAGACCACGAGTGGGTTAAATTAGATGGAAACATCGCCACCATAGGAATTACAGATTTTGCCCAGGGCGAACTGGGAGATATCGTATACGTAGAGATTGAAACGGTGGGTAAGTCGCTGGAAGCAGAAGCAGTTTTTGGAACTGTGGAAGCCGTCAAGACTGTTTCAGACCTGTTTCTACCAGTATCCGGAACTATTGATGAGGTGAATCCTGAACTGGCAGCTAATCCCGAACTGGTCAATTCAGATCCTTATGGAAAGGGTTGGATGATCCGAATGACCGTTAACAATCCAGCCGATGTAGAAAGCCTGCTGGATGCTGCTGGTTACCACCAATTGGTTGGGTAATATACCGTCAAGAGTTATTGCTTGCCGACATCCATAAAATACCAGGAGCCAGAATTGATTGATCTGTTGAAGAAGCGGGATGAATCCGGCTTCCGGTATTTATACGATCATTATTCAGCTGCCCTGAATGGTGTAATACTCCAGATAATACCGGATCAGGATATTGCCAATGATGTGTTGCAGGAGGTTTTTGTTAATATCTGGAAACGAATGGAAAGTTATGATCCTGCAAAGGGCCGGCTATTCACCTGGATGTTGAATATTGCCCGGAATGCAGCTATTGATATGACTCGTTCCAAGGCATTCAGGAACAACCAGAAAAACCACGAACTCAACGACAACGTACATAATGATCCGGATGGAACTTTGTTCAACCGGATCGATCATATAGGATTAGCCCCTAAAATCAACCAATTAAAAGAAGAACACCGGGTACTTGTTGAATTGGCTTATTTAAAGGGCTATACCCATGAGGAAATAGCAGGTTTGTTAGGAATCCCCCTTGGAACCGTTAAAACAAGGATCCGCGCCGCCCTGCAACAATTAAGAAAATTATTAACGTGAACCTGCAGGAATACATAGAAAGCGGCAGTATTGAAAGCTGCATTCTGGGGCTCGCTGATGCTGCGGAACAACAGGAGTTCGAGCGCATGCGAGAGCAATATCCTGAGGTACAGGCGGCCGCCACGGCTTTTGAGATGAGTCTTGAAGCCACAGCTCTGCAAGGCGCCACTCCCCCTCCTGCCTTTTTGCGGGAAAAAATCCTGGAATCCATCCAGGGAACGCATCCTTCCGAACAGCACCATCCGGCAAACCCGAACACAGTCATCGGTGCAACTGCGGATCCAATCTTATCAGAGGATCATTCCGAAACCCCGGGCACACGGGGCCGGACAAGAGATATAAGTACAGGACCGGGAAGAAAAAACTGGTTGGTTGCCGCATCCCTTCTGTTAATAGCGGGAAGTACGGCCCTTAATATTTACTTGTACCAGCGGTATAAAAAAGCGGATGAACTGTACCAGGAAATGCTGGTTCAGCAAGAAGCATTGACAAAAAATAATACTACCCTGCAAACGCAGCTCGATGAGGCAGAACAAGACCTCGCATTAATACAGCATCCCGGTATAAAACAAGTGGTATTGGGAGATATGAATAATAGTAAGAGCCAGGGAACGATTTATTGGAACCAACAGTCAAATGAAGTATTTCTCCAGGTGAACCATCTTCCCCAACCGGGCGAAGGCCAGCAATACCAGCTATGGGCCATTGTTGACGGCAAACCTGTTGATGCCGGACTGGTCATAAGTCCATCCACCCGCAGGCTTCAGCCCATGAAAAAAATCGATCGGGCAGAAGCATTTGCCATAACGCTTGAAAAAGCCGGCGGCAGTGCTGCTCCAACCTTAAGTTCCCTGTTTGTGATGGGAAAAATCTAATTTTCAGAAATGCTGAAGCGCCTTACCCGATCCGGCCTATTACCTCTGTGCTGGTTTTTGTTGATGAACATACTGTTCCTGTTACCGGTCCGAAAGCTGGAATCAAATACCCTGATTAAAGTTCCTAATCTGGACAAAATCGTACATTTTGGCTTGTATGGAATCCTGGTATTCCTGGTCATAAACTGGTTACGTACCAGGAGGTACACTTTATCCCCCCTGGTAGTGGTTCTTCTGGCTATATTACACGGGTTGTTCATCGAGTACCTCCAGTTGTTACCCGTAATCAATCGTGAGTTCAGCTGGTACGACCTGGT
>CBFGLD010000015.1:0-31881 GCA_965649495.1 uncultured Flavihumibacter sp.
GCAGCAAAAACATAATATACACAAAGGAGCCTTTCCTGAAGGAAGAATGGAGCAATGCAGGGATGGAGGGCGATTAGTACTTTAGTAAATCTTCCAGTTTCCGGGCAACTTTTTGTGCATTGGGGAGCATGGCTGCCTCCAGTTGTGTATTCATGGGAACTGCGGGAAGGTTCAGGGCACCCATCACTTCAACAGGAGCATCCAGCCATCTAAAACAATGATGAGAAATTCTTCCTGCCAGGGCTTCGGCAAAAGAATTATTACTGGGTTCCTCTGTAAGGACCAGGCATTTACCATGTTTTTTGACCGTTTGAAAAACCAGATCCTCATCCAGTGGATATAATGTTCTGAGGTCTACAATTTCAACCTGACCTGGCAATAATGCTGCCGCAGCTCTGGCCCAGTGGACGCCCATCCCATATGTTACCACACACACGCTGTTTCCTTCCTGCACTCTTGGGCGAAAAGCCTCCAGAGCGATTGAAGCCATTCCCAATGGTAATATATAATCGGAAGCCGGCTCAGTAGTTCGGGCTGCATCTGTTCCTGGTAATTTACTCCAGTAAAGTCCTTTGTGCTCCAGCATTACAACAGGATTTGGGTCCAGGAAGGCAGCTTTCATCAAGCCTTTCATATCCGCGGCATTGGATGGATACACGATCTTAATTCCCTTAATTGTGAGAAGGGTTGATTCCACACTTCCACTATGATAGGGTCCTCCACCTCCATATGCCCCAACTGGAACCCGTATGAGAGTTTGAACAGGAAACTTACCACAAGAGAGATAGGAAGATTTAGATATTTCTGTTACCAGCTGATTCAGGGCCGGATAAATATAATCGCCAAACTGTACTTCCACGATTGGTTTCAACCCCACTGCGCTCATTCCTACAGTAGACCCTATTATATAGGCTTCCTGGATAGCTGTGTTGAAAACGCGGTGGTCGCCAAATTGGCTGGCCAGGGTGGCAGCTTCCCGGAATACTCCACCCAGCCTCCGGCCAACATCTTGTCCGTAAAGCAATGCTTCAGGATATGCTTCCATAATTTCACGGATGGCGAACAATGCGGCATCTACCATCATTATCCGTTCTTTACCAACAGGATTACGTTCACCCGTTTCATCCAAAACCGAAGTGGGTACAAATACATGATCTGTTACGGTTAATGGATCAGGTTCGGGGGATGCAGCTGCTTTTTCAAATGACTGGCGAATTTCATCAGCCGATGCTGCATGAATAGCATCCAATTGGCTTTCATCAACACCTTTCGCTACCAGGGACAGTCGCAGGATGGCTATTGGATCCCTGAGTGCATGCCCAGCAAGTTCTTCGTCCTGCCGGTAAAATTCGCGCCTGACACCGCTTGTGTGATGGCCCAATAAAGGGACGCTGGCCTGGACCAGAAATGGTCTGCGTTCTGTTCTTACAGTTTGGATTATTGATCTCAGTGCTTGGAAAGACTCTTCAAAATCACTACCATCGATCCTTATTGCATCCATACCGGGAAAACCAGCCGCATATTCACAAGCATCCATTGCCCTTGTTTCACCAGCTGTGGCACTGATGCCCCATCCATTATCTTGTACAAGATAAATGACCGGCAGTTGCCTGAGTACAGCGAATTGAAAAGCTTCGCTTACTTCGCCTTCTGTAACACTGGCATCTCCCAATGAACAAACCACTACCGGAAGTTTACCATCAGGGGTAAGTACTAATCTATCTATCAAATGGTGCTCCAGGAATTGCAACCCCTGTGCAATCCCTGTTGTTGGTATGACCTGCATGCCCGTGGCACTGCTTTGATGAATGATAGTAGGTTTATCGCTTCCCCTGTAATTGGGATGCGCATAATATTCTCTACCGCCGGTAAAGGGGTCTTCACGTTTAGCAAGAAGCTGCAGCATTAATTCATACGGACTGAATCCAAGGCCAAGTAACAAGCATTCATCCCGATAATAGGGACTAACATAATCTGCGGGACTTAAATTATAGGCAAGTGCAAGCTGAACAGCTTCGTGACCCCTGGAAGTGGAATGAACATATTTACAAGTGTTCCGGTTTTGATCATAGGTGTTTGCCATATGCCAAACCAGGCACATGTGCCGGTAGGCTTTTTTCAAAAGATCCAGTTCTATACCGTTCATAACAAGTGCAATAGCAGGCAAATATAAACGAACGGCCGTTAGTTTGATCTTATAGATTAAAAATAAAAGCCAGGACGACAGTTTTTTGCTGTCAGGATATGCTTGTACGTATTACTTAATTTCAATGGAGAACATCTGTTTTCCTTCCAGGTACCCATCCAGTTCATCGCCCACGACACATTCACCAACTCCAGCCGGAGTGCCGGTAAAAATCAAATCGCCGATGTTAACGGAAAAGTAATTCGAGATATGTGCTACGATGCTGTCAAAATTAAAGATCATAAGCGAGGAATTCCCATCCTGGACAATTTCCTTATTTTTCTGCAGGCTGAAGTGAATGTCTTTCTTATTTTTTATTTCATCCAGGGGAACCCATTTCCCGATTACAGCAGAATTATCCCAGGATTTTGCCTTTTCCCAGGGGAGTCCTTTTTCTTTTAATTCGGCCTGAATATCACGTGCAGTAAAATCAATGCCTACTGTTACTGCATCGTAGTATTTACTTGCGTATCGGTCCTGTATGTATTTCCCATTCTTGCATACCCGGAGGACAAGTTCGCATTCATAATGCAGTTCATTGGTAAATTCAGGATAATAAAAAGGGGTATGGGCTTGTAGTAAAGCGCTTTTGGGTTTCATGAATATTACTGGCTCATCCGGTACTTCATTTCCCAGTTCTTTGGCGTGAGCCACATAGTTACGGCCTATGCAGAATATTTTCATATTCAAGAGGGTTTATGATTGAACAATCATTGAATTAATAATGACCTTCGGGGTCCTGGTATTACATAGGGCTATTGGCTACAGCGGCGTGGATTACCGTGGTCTGCGAAAATAACTATTCATAATCAATATTCATAACTTGTATATCACATTGTTATATTGGTTCATAACTGTTGGCAATCCGACGAGAACAAATTGCTCAATAATTTCAATGCTTTTTTCGATTTTATAAAGGACCAGGGGCCATTCAGCTGTATCCCAAGGGCTTAGAACAAAAGCTGCCTGACGTCCTTTTGGATAATTATTCCCGATACCAAATCGCAATTTCGGGTATTCAGCAGTCAGCAATTGCTCCTGAATACTTTTTAGTCCATTATGCCCTCCATCACTCCCTCCTCCCCTGATGCGGATACGATCCAAGGGAAGAGCCAGGTCATCAACGATTACAAGGATATTCTCCAAAGGAATATTCTCCTTATCACGCCAGTATTTAACTGCCTTTCCACTGAGATTCATATAAGTAGCAGGTTTAATCACCACTATATGCCTGCCTTTTATGCGGATTTCAGCCATTTCTGCCAATCGTTCAGCTCTAAAATGCCCTCCATGTTTTTTTACCAGGGCATCGGCAATATTAAATCCAATATTATGGCGGGTATTGATATATTCTTCCCCAATATTACCCAGTCCAACGATCAGATATTTGCTCATACCAAAAAATAAAGAACGTCAAACTCGAAAGGATTACTTTCAGGTTTGACGTTCAATGGTTCAAAACATGGTTACTTCTTGCCTTTATCAGACGCAGCTTCTTCCTGCTTTAACTGACGAGTCATAACGATAGATGCGATGGGAATACGGGGAGAGTTCATGATCTCCATATTTTCAGCCCTAACATCTTCCACGCGAACATTCTCGTTCAGTTCCAGATTACTGATATCCAATTCGATATTTTCCCTGAGGTACTTCGGAAGGGTCTTAACTTTAATGGATTTGATTTTGGTAACTAAGCGTCCCCCGGCTTTAACCCCTGCAGGTGAGCCGGTAAGTTTCAGGGGTAACGTTGCAATTACCTTTTTATCTTCGACCAGTTCCAACAAATCGACGTGTGTAAGCGCATCCGTTACTTTATCAAACTGAAGATCCTTCAGGATACACTTATAAGATTTTCCATCCACTTTAACTTCGGCCAACTGGAATTCAGGTGTATAAACCAGGGGCTTGAATGCCTTGGCAGATGCTACGAAATTGACTTCTTTTTCGCCACCGTAAATTACACCTGGCACTTTCTCCTCAGAGCGAAGTTGGCGGGTGGCTTTTTTCCCGGTTTCGGTCCTGAGTTGTCCTTCGATTGTAATTGTTTTCATTGTTTGATATATTTAAAAACTTAAATGCCACTTTATAAATGCCCTGCTTCCCTTCTTTGTGAATGTATGAACAAGCTAGTAATACTGCGTTGTTCAAACGCATTCCTTAGGGCCACTGCAAACAAATCAGCTACAGATAAAACTTTAATCTTATCAACCTCTTGTTTCAACGGGATGGTATCGCAAACCACCAGTTCCTCCAGGACACTGTTAGCTATGTTCTCATATGCCTTTCCACTTAACACTGGGTGTGTGCACATGGCCCTAACAGTTGTAGCTCCCTTTTCCCTCAACAATCCTGCACTTTTGGCCAGTGTGCCACCTGTATCACAGATGTCGTCTATTAGGATAACATTCCGATCGGTTACATCTCCAATCACCACCATGCTAGCAATCTCATTTGCGCGTTTGCGATGTTTATCACAAATCACCATTTCTGCATTGAAATAACTGGCAATTTCCCTTATTCTGTTGGCGCTACCCACGTCAGGGGCCGCAAAGGTAAGGTTTTCCAGCTTTAATTGTTCAATATATGGTATAAATATTACAGAACTATCGAGATGATCTACGGGTATGTCAAAGTAGCCCTGGATTTGAGGTGCATGAAGATCCATAGTAATAACCCTGTCTGCCCCAGCAGCTGTTAACATATTGGCAATCAATTTACTACCAATTGCAACACGAGGTTTATCCTTTCTATCCTGGCGGGCATACCCGTAATACGGAATCACAGCAATGACCTTATATGCGGACGCACGCCTAGCCGCATCAATCATTAACAGGAGTTCCATCAGGTTATCAGAGGGAGAAAAAGTGCTTTGAATCAGGAAGACCACGTCTCCCCGAATACTTTCCTGAAAAACCGGCTGTATTTCACCATCACTAAATTTCTGAATATTGATCTTTCCGAGGGGAATTCCGTAGCTGTTGGCGATCTTTTCCGCCAGGTACTGTGAACCTGTACCTGAGAAGATTTTTGCGGTCATAAATGATTGATTGGTACGGCGAAGATAAAGATTGGTCGAAAAGAAACGGGCATGAACGCAAAAAAGGTTGCACCTGAAGGTACAACCTGGTATAATTCAGAGAGCCATTTCATCTCGATGCAACCAGCCCGTGTGCAGCAGCGGCCGGTTTGGCCACCTGGACTGTACTGATATCGCCTATTTTTCGGCTGCTTACAGCCTTAAAGATGGCGGAACAGATAAAAATGGAAAAAAATAATGCAACCACATAAATGCCGATGCAGAAAAGCATCGATTGGACCCCCCCCAGGAGGTTAAATGTACGGCTGTTCATGGACATTGATTTTAATGTTTTTCAAAAGGATAATCTCTGGATATAGGGTTAAAACCCTGTTTTACAGGATAAAATTATTGATTAATCTTACTCCATGCAAGAGCGGAACTACTCAATTAAGTCATGGGCAAAAGACGATAGACCAAGAGAAAAACTACTTAGTAAAAGTCCGATGTCATTGAGTGATGCAGAATTGCTTGCCATCCTGCTTAACAATGGGAGTCAAAATCGTTCAGCCCTTGATCTTGCCCGGGATTTGATGCAGTTGGGCCGCAACAACCTTCAGGAACTGGGGAAACTGTCGGTATTTGAATTAATGAAAGTTAAAGGAATTGGAGAAGCCAAGGCAGTGATCATTACGGCTGCCCTGGAACTGGGAAGAAGGCGCCAGGCAGCGCTTGCCCTGGATTGCCCTGTAGTCAATAACAGCCGGGATGTAGCAATTTACCTGCAACAATTATTACAGGACCATCGTCACGAAGTCTTCGTGGTCTTATTCCTTAACAGGGCGAATAAGATCCGTCATCTTGAAATAATAAGTTCGGGAGGAATAACCGGGACCGTTGCGGACCCACGTGTGATATTGAGAAAAGCAATTGAACATGAAGCTGTAGCTCTTATCCTGAGTCACAACCATCCATCCGGCAATCTGAAGCCCAGCAAAGCCGATGAAGATTTAACTACCAAGATACGGGAAGCATCTAAAATGCTGGACATTAAAGTTATGGACCACATTATTGTCAGCAACGAAGGCTACTTCAGTTTTGCTGATGAAGGACTTTTATAACTATTAATCAGGCCTGTGCCGCGGGGCCACCAAAATTCATTGGAATCTGCACTTCCTCGAGATCCTTAATTTCTCCATTTACATCTTCAAAGCGATCAATATTTTCGATCAGCGCTTTCATAAAGCGTTTTGCATGTTGCGGAGTCAGAATGATCCTGGATTTAACCCTGCTTTTAGGAGTTCCAGGCATTACATTTACAAAATCAATGACGAATTCAGCGTGTGAATGCGTTATGATCGCAAGGTTTGCATATTCACCTTCCGCAATCTCTTCCGATATTTCGATATTTAACTGATTGTTTGTTTGATTATTGCTATTATCCATTATTCTAATTTAGGGTCAAATTTAAATAAAAAACGCGGCTTCGTTATTTAGACACTATTATTTGAATCTTCCATTCCGATTTTCTTCTGCCATTAATTTCCTCCCAACCGGAACCCACAGCAGTTTTATTAAAATAATAACTTTGCGCCCATCTGAACCACCATTGAATTTCAAGCCCTGGCATTATTGATTTCGGCAATTTGCCCTGAATCTGGGTGTAATACCTGAATCCGTTTCCAAAAAAAGAAGGTATACTAAATGAGTAAAGCACATCTCTTTCATATGCATAAATCCTGCTATCATATGAAGTTGTATTAAAATATTGAATCCGGGAGGATATGGTAAAAGCATGTTTCCGGAATTGATACCTGTTATCCAAATACAGGGAATGACCCTGTTCTTCCCCATCACCTTTTTTCAGAAAAACATGGTCGGTCCTTATCATGGTTACCCATTGCCTGTTCCATATTCTTTCAGCATGCAATCTAATATTCGTATTTCTAACCGGCTGAATCTGGGAAAGGACTAAGCCTTCAGCATTTTGTGGTTTTACCGAAAACCTGAACCGAAAATAAGTATCCCATTGTTTTCTTTTTAACCATTTTATCATGGCCAGATATTCCAGTCCGTTACCTGGTGCATCCACCCTATATCTTAACCATGGGAAACTGAAAAAATCAATATAAGTAAACAGAGACCAGCTTGGGTGTGGCTGATATCGCAGGCCAAAATATATTCCTTTTTCATTGCTAACATTACTTCCCTCCGCAAAGGCAGAAGAATAAAAACTCTTGTAACCCGGTTGAAAATTTCGATAAACTACTGATATATCTGCTTGTGGATGGAGACTTATTGCAGCGCCCTGCATTATACTTATTCCCGTTTTGCAATTTGCCAACTCCCCAAACATAAATAAGTTACCAGTTGAATAATTGTAATGGATGCTTGTATTCCACCAATTTCTACCTACGGGTAAAAACCTATTATATGGCTCTTCAGATGAAAGCATTGGGTAACTGAATTGATAACGAATGTGCGAAATGCCGGCCCGAAAGCGTGTCATGATGTATTGGCCAACTCCTCCATAAGCAACTTGTGAAAGATTATTCCGATTGTCAAGTTCTGTTTTGGTTCGGTGATAGCCAGACATCATTAAACTTTTAAAACCCATTACAGCTTCCTCATCACGCATTAAGTTTGCACTTATCTTTTTTCTGGATGCGAAAATGGTCATTTCGATCTTTTTATGTTGCAGCTGTAGGGCAAGGCCCCGGTGAAAATTAAACTCACCACCGGATCTGTATGGTTTTAGAAGTTCCCCCTGCCTGAACACGCTAATGGATTCACCTGTTTTCCCAAATGCAAGTCCTTGCCATTGAATAAGACCCTGGCCAATATTCAAGGTAAAATCTCCCAAAGCAATTGTCTTCAACACGCTTTTTCTTCTCAAAAAAAGGTGAAAGCTGGAAAAATCTGTTGGACGCCACCCGGGACCCATAAACCGTTCACCGGAATCTTTTTCCCCTGTCACCCCCCACCAAAGATTTTGCTTATACTGATAGGTATAACGAAAAAACACGCGCATTGGATCACCAGCATATTTACGGACGCCCGCACTGTCTTCTACTTGTCCCTTGATTTTTTCTATTACACTTCCGGTTCGAATAAGCAATAAGTGACGGCCTTTTATTATAGCTTGTCGCAAACTGCTATCGGGAAGCTCTGGTTCAGTGAAGATAAGGTAAGGAAGAAGCCTTCTTATCAGGTCGTGATTCCAAAAAGGTATTGCCTGCAGCTCATACCGGTTTCGGATATTACCGAATTTTTTTCTGTAGAGTATAAAAGAACGGATTTGAAGGGGCGATAATTGAAAAATATCCGCCAACATCTGTTCATCCAAAAGGTTAATGGGAATAGGTTGGCTACTGGCGTATAAAACATCCTGAATAATTTGATCATTGTCCGGATTTTCTTCCATCCTCTCCGCCAATAATTCGAATCTTGAAGACAACTCACCTCCGGTTTCCTGGGCCGTTATTATTGACGAGTGGAAGAAAACCCAAAGCATTAATAATTCGATTTTCATGACTACCTCCCTTTTCTTGAATGATAGATTATTGCAGCGCCGGGAGTCCACCCCAGGTAAGGATGCCAGCTGCCAGTAATAGAAATCCGGAATTTTGCCAGCGGCCATCCGGCTTCGATTTCAAAAGTGCCAGGAGAAGTTTTTACTATTAAGGCCAGCAGCAATTTGTTTTCCACTAAATATTGAAGTGATACGGAAACTATTCCGGGGGTTGCTTTTGTAATCGTATAGCTTCCATCCAAATAGAACAGTTGGTCCCATTGCTTGCCGAAACCAATTATCATCCCGGGAAATGCGTGACTTGCCACTTCCCTATCCGAATTAACAAATAGAATTATTCCAGTCCTAAATCCCTTAGTGGCATAGTTAATACCGACTCCGCCGCGAATATCCCCCATCCTGGAATAGTCCGATGCCTTCCTTAACCGGAATTGAACTGTTAGTCCTGCGTCTATAAAGTCATTCAACTGCCTGCCAGCGCCTATCATTATATAATTAGCGGTATACTGTTCGCTGTTATTATGGATGAGGCCAATACCTAGCCCGGCTGTTTTGCCTACCGGAAAAGAGGCAGACATCCTATTATAACTGACTCCTTTTATATAATATGGTTTACTGGAAGAAATGCGGGCGGTAATCAATTCCATTTTGCTCAAAATAGAAGGATTAATTATAAATGCTTCCGCATTGGCAAACTGATGACCCCATGTACCGGTTGCAGCAGTGCCAGCCACATTACTTGGATGTTGCGCAACTGCCACAATACCTAATAAACAGGTAAACCCACACACACTCAACCTTTTCATATCCTTAGCAATTTCTTACATGTTGTAGCTGTAGTCAAGGTTGATAAAACGGTTTAAGGCAGAGAAATACACCCAACCTATTTTGTTCATATCAACTAATTATCACATTAAAAAAGGGCTGTCTCTATGAGACAGCCCTTTTATGAGTAATCACCCGTGATTAATTAACGTACGTCCCAAAAAAGTTTGGTTTCAACTTCATCTGAACCGATCGCGGAAGCGGCAGCTGTATAGTTTTCACCATTTACTTGTTGTTCTGCTACGGGGTAAGTCAGACGATTGGGGAAACCGGAACGAGGGGATGCAGGGGCACCCAGAACAGGTTGATCCAGTCTACGGAGCTCTAGCCAACCGGTGAACGGACGGTTGTACAAAGCAATCCATTTCTGGAATCCGATCTTTTGTCTCCAGTCACCAGCCGCTGTAGCCCAGTTGACATCTGGTCGCGCAACATAATCTTCGGCAGCATCTTCATCGCCAGTCCAGTATATAATGGAGGCTTTGATGGCATTGTGGTAATGCTCAGCCGCGCTTCCTTCCACGTTCCATTCCCGGGCTGCTGCTTCTGCGAGGTAGAATTCAGTTTCCACATAGTCCAGCACCAATGCCGGGAAGGATGGATCCGTCATTTTTTCACTGGGCCGGGCTGTTGTTGCATATGTATTATTTGCACCAACAACACCTCCAACATATTCACCATTATTATTAGGAGCGAAATATGACTCCAAACGTGGGTCATCCATAGCAACCATTTTGTCCAGTAAGGATGCCGCAGCAACCATGTCAGCCCGACCACTCTGAACCAGGTCTACCCAAATAGGATTAGTATTGGGAGTAGCGGCAAGGTATTGAAACTCTGCATTATCTGCAGCACTTGCGATTGGATTATCAGCACCAGATTCTACTGCTCCTTTTGCGGTGGATTCATCCACATCTGCAAGGATCATTCCCAGACGTATTTTCAGAGAATTAGCAAACTTGACCCACTCTGATACATCGCCTTTATAAAAGAAATCTGCACTGCTGGTGAATCCTGCTGCATCCGCATCCAAATTAGCCAAGTCAGCATTCAAGCGAGTCAGCAAATCCAGGTGGACCGTTTTAGCATCATCATAAGCGGGCGCTACATTATTAAAATCAAGCGCTTGAGAATAAGGAATATTTCCAAAGCTATTCACCAATACATGGTAAGTATATACTTCCATGATGTCAATGATAGCCAACTGATTTTTCCTTACCTCTTCTGTCAGTACGGAATTTTCTGTAGTGATTCTTTTTGATTCCTTAAGATCGGCCAACACGGTAGCATACATGCGGTTCCACCATGCCTGGGGAATATTACGGGTACCGAAGTCATAGTTCGGTTCATCCTGGTAGGTAGTAGCAGCCCAGTGTTGAACGGTGAAGCGGAATACATTTGTATTCACGTTGGGACTCGCCAGGCCGTCAACCAGTGTACGCACAGCGTTGGAAAATAAAGTTTCACCCGGCACTATGGCGGGTCTTTTGGTTTCTTCGTTGAAGCGGGAGATATCCTTAGTACAGGATCCCAGCGCCATCAGGGAAACCGTTGATATGATGAGATACTTTTTCATAATCATTCCTCTTTTTAGAATTTCAATTTTACGTTGAAGCCAATCTGGCGGGTTGTGGGGTATGCACCACTCTGATAACCCTGGGCATTACCTGCAGAAAGGTTTTCTTCAGGATCTGCATAAGGCAGGTTTTTGTGAATGATCCAAAGGTTCCTGCCAATGATTGAAAAATCAATGCCTTTAATCACATTGATACGTGACATCATCTTAGCAGGAAGTGAATAGGTCAGGTTCAGCTCCCTTAATTTTACGTAGCTGGCATCATAAACAAAAGAATGTGCAGGATTATAGGCATAACCATAAGTTCCATAATCATTCCATACACGGATGGTGTTAGCTTTTCCATCATCAGTAACGCCGTCAACGATGATACCGCCTCCATCTTCAGGACTATTCCTGGATGGGTTTCCAAGATCATTCAGGCCAACAGTTTCAGGATAGATTCCGGTAGCCATACCATAATATAAATCTAATGAGAAAAGATCACCGCCTTTACGAACATCAACCAGGAATCCAAGAGAAAGGTCCTTGTATTTAAATGTATTATAAATACCACCAACCCAATCGGGGTTGATATTACCAATTACATTGTTGGTTGTTGAAGTAATCCTGTAACGGCCTTCGAGATCATGTCCGGCGGGATAAACCAGCTTTCCACCATTTTCATGCAGCACCCAGGTACGTCCCTGGATAGTACCAAAAGGCTGACCTTTTGTTGCGTTGATGGACACTCCACCCTGGAAAGAAGCGATCTGTATATTTTTGGTTTCTTCATACAGGTCAATAACCTCGTTACGGTTCCTGGTAAAGTTCAGATTGATATTCCAGCTGAAATCACGAGTCCTAACAGGAGTACCAAACATGGTCAGTTCGATACCTTTGTTCTGGAATTCACCGGCATTCACATATTTATTGCTATAACCAGAAGCGGTTGAAATGGCAACCGGCATAATCTGGTTCTTAGTGTTCGTAATGTAATACGTCAGGTCAAATCCAAGGCGATTTTTGAAGAACGCCATTTCCAAACCAATTTCCTTGGAATAGGTCCTTTCAGGAACAAGATTGGGATTATTCTTAGTAGCCGGCAGGGAGAATAAGACGGTTGTACCGAACGGATTCGGTTTATCGTAAACATCTTCAATGGATCCCCAGGCAGCATCGGCACCTACTTCAGCATAGTTTGCACGCAGCTTACCATAAGAAAGCCAATTAAGATCCTGCAGGTGTGTAGAGAACAACCAGCTTGCTGATCCGGAATAATAATTATAGGCATTATTTTCTACGGGAAGTGTAGAAGAACGGTCTCTCCGGAAGGTTCCATCAAGGGTCAGGAAATCGCGGTAAGTCAGTGTAGCACCGGTAAAATAACCATCAACAGCTATTGGCCTGTAAGCTTCTGTGGGAGCGCCAAGCGGGTTGAGAGAATTTGCCAGGGTATAAAGCCTGGGAACCACCAATCCACCTTGTGTTGCAGCAAATACACTGTTAACTTTAGATCTCCTCATGTTAGTACCCAGCAATGCCTTCAGGTTGAAGTCTTCATTCAGATCCTTGTCGAAGTTGGCCATGAGGTCATAGTTAATTTCCTCAAAATGCCTGTTAAACCTGTTGTACGATGCAGGATCAACACTCCCAATGGCATTTCTTTCTTCCTGAAGTTCATCATAAGTATCCAGGGATATCCTACCCATAAAGCTGAGCCAGTCATTTGCCTGATAGTTCAGTGCTACATTTCCAAAGACGCGGCTACGGGTATCTGTCTGAAAACTTTCGTGACGCATGAAATATGGATTGTCCGTGTAAATCGGGCGGGTACCGGCAGCGGTAGATGGGTCCCTCCAGTTCCAGGTTATATTCTGGCGGTTGCGGAAGTAGGCATCCTTCTGTTCCAGAACATCCATATTGGTCTGGTACCACTGACGGAAGTTTTGGTTAATATTCTTGTTGTCATACCCTGTTCCAAAACGGCCCTTGCCATCAATTTTGGAAAAGTTTACAGATGCAGTAGCCGTCAGCTTGGAAGTGATGGAATAACTGGATCCGAAATTGATCATATTCTTCCGGATATTACTATTGGGAAGAACACCCTGCTCATCGGAGCGGGTATATCCCAACTTAAAGGTTCCCTTATCGCTTCCTCCGTCTAATGTTATGTTATTATTAGTGGAAACCGTATTCCGGAAGAATTCCGTCGGTTTATTAGCTGCTGCCACCCAGGGGCGGGATTTCTGGTAATTCGGAGAAGCGGGATCAAAAGCATCCCAATGGAAAACATTGAGGCTGGGATCGAACTTCTGGCCGTAAGAGGCATCTTCACTTGTTGGTACCACCAGGTCGTCCTGACCATCGCCATCAACATCAAAGTACCAGAATCCTCCGTTGGGTGAAGGTGCGCCATAACCATAATCAGCATAACCGGCACCATACTCATCCTGATATTTAACGTAGGTGTCTTTGTCAATAGAACCGAATGTAACACCCGAATTGATGGTCACTCCCAGTCCCTTACGACCTTTTTTAGTAGTGATCATTATCACTCCATTGGATGCCCTGGAACCATAAAGTGCGGATGCCGCTGCACCTTTCAACACGTTTATAGATTCAATATCATCGGGGTTAATATCAGCCGCAGCATTACCATAGTCGTACCCTCCTCTGCCTGTTTGCTGGTTACCGCTGTTGGTAACAGAGTTGTCAACTGGAACACCATCCACCACGAACAACGCCTGGTTATTACCCAGTGTTTTGGTGCCTCGGATAACGATATTGGTAGATCCACCCATTTGATTACCCTGGCGGATTTCAACACCGGATACTTTTCCGGATAAAGCAGCGCCCACGTTGGCCGTCCGGGTATTGTTCACCTCATCGCCTTTGATCTGCTGGGCAGCATAAGGAAGGGTGTTTTTGGCACGCCTTACACCAAGCGCGGTAACCACTACTTCGCTCAAGTTATCCTGAGACTGCAGCGTTACGGAAATAACAGACTGGTCGCCCAACCTGATTTCAAAACTCTCGTAACTGGTAGCGGAAATCTCCAACACCGCCCCGGTTTCAGCATCGATTTTGAAGTTACCATTTGCATCGGCAGCAACCCCCTGGTTGGTGCCCTTTACTTTAACAGACGCGTACGGAACGGGATTCCCGTTTGCGTCCCTCACCTGCCCGGTAATTGGCCGGACCTGTCCATACACCAATGCTCCGGAAAGCAAGAGTGCGAACATCAACGACGTTTTTCTCATGTAGTTGTGTTTTAAAATGTGGCGTGAAATTAAGGAGATAACAATTTGTTAAACTCCCTTCTGTCCTGAATTCCCGGTAAGAAAGGAAGAAGGTGTATTACATAAAACAGATAATGCTTTCTATAATTTGTTTTTCCTCTCTAAACCTTTCTAGTCCTGGGTTTCCTGACATTAATAAGACAATTATTTTAACAAAACGCTGTCTAAAAATTGAGATCCGACCTTTTTTTTTAATCTGCGAAAGCTGGGCATTACCTTTGCGCCATGGAAATTTTAGATGGACTGTTGGTGTCTAAGTCAACCAAGGAAGAATTAAAACTTAAAGTAGCCCAATTGGTTACGGAAGGCAAAAAAGTACCACATCTTGCAGCTGTTTTGGTTGGAAATAACGGGGCGAGTGAAACATATGTTGCTGCAAAAGTGAAAGCCTGCCAGGAAATTGGATTTAAATCCACCCTGGTAAGACTGGAAGCGGATATTTCCGAAAACAGGTTACTTTCCGTTATTGAGGATCTGAATCTTGATCCTGAGATAGATGGAATCCTGGTTCAATTACCTTTACCCAGGCATATTTCTGATGAAAAAGTGATCAACACTATATTACCATCCAAAGATGTGGATGGATTTCACCCGGTTAATGTTGGCAAAATGGTACAGGGGCTGGATACTTTCATTCCCGCCACTCCATACGGCATTATGCTCATGCTGGAACATTATAAGATCAATACTAAGGGGATGCATGCGGTAGTGATCGGGCGCAGCAATATCGTAGGCCGGCCAATGAGTATCCTGCTCAGTCAAAGTGCAGATCCAGGCAATTGTACGGTTACCATCACGCATTCTCATACCAAAAACCTTCGGGAGATCTGTCTTCAGGCAGATATTATCGTTGCAGCACTCGGAATTCCCGAATTTGTTAAAGCGGATATGGTGAAGGAAGGAGCTATTATCATAGATGTTGGAATTACCCGGGTTCCCGATGCCAACAAAAAGTCAGGTTTTGCTTTAAAGGGAGATGTGGACTTTTCCGCCGTTGCTCCCAAATGCAGTTTTATTACTCCCGTTCCAGGCGGTGTGGGACCCATGACCATTGCAGCCCTAATGAAGAATACATTTAAAGCATGTGCCGATAAAAACTAAAACATGACGGCATTACCTGTAATGGAATCCTTTTATACCCTACAAGGTGAAGGCTATCACCAGGGCCGGGCAGCATATTTCATCAGGCTGGGGGGGTGTGATGTAGGGTGTATTTGGTGCGATGTGAAAGACAGCTGGGATGAATCCCGCCATCCGCAGATACCGGTGGCTGAAATTGTTCGGGATGCAATGAGTTATCCCGGGAGGCTGGCTGTAATAACCGGTGGAGAACCCTTATTACATTCATTGGATGAATTAACCACTTCACTTCAACAAGCGGGGTTTGAAACGAATATCGAGACTTCGGGAAGTAGTCCGCTCAGCGGAACATGGGACTGGATTTGCCTTTCACCCAAAAAATTCAAGGCACCCCTACCAGAGGTAATTAAAAAGGCTGATGAATTGAAAGTGGTCGTTTTTAACAAATCGGATTTTCAATGGGCCGAAAAGCATGCTTCAGAAGTTAATCCCGGATGCAAACTGTTTCTTCAACCCGAGTGGGATAAAAGAGAGCAGATGCTTCCACTCATTATTGAATACATTAAGGCGAACCCCAAATGGGAACTCAGCATACAGAGCCATAAATACATTAATGTACCTTAGTGGATTGAGTTTCAATTTCCTCTCAATATATTGGCCTAATTTTCGTTTAACTTTAGATTTACTCTGAATTATGCGGAAACTATTCTTTTTAATCCCTGTGATCGTTGTTTCTTTCCATACCTATTCACAGGGATACCAACCGGACAAAATCAATTCGCGGTCATTAAAGCTGTATAATGAGGCTATGAATGAAGCTCAAAACGATAACTTTCCAGAAGGGATCCGGTTATTGAAAGAAGCAGTTAAGCTGGATCCCGGATTTGCAGATGCTGAGCTTTCCATTGCGGGGATGTATGGCGAATTAAAGCAATACGACAGTGCCATCCACCATTATGAGGCAGCCAAAGCTATTGACTCCAATTATTTCCGGGATTATAACTTACCTTATTCGATTAACCTGGCCGGGAAAGGGCGTTTCGATGAAGCTTTAAAGGCTGTCAACACCTTTATGCTTATTGACGGGCTTAATGAAAGCAGTCAACGAGCTTCTTCCTATCGCAGGCGATCTTATTTGTTTGCGGTGGAACAAAGCAAAAATCCCGAAATTTCTAATTATAATTTTTCGCTTCATAACCTGGGTGACAGTGTTAACAGTAAGGACTCCGAATACTATCCTACCCTAACTATTGACAATGGCCAGCTCATTTTCACGAGGAGGGTCAACCAGTATAATGAAGACTTTTATGAGACACGGCGAATGGGAGATCAATGGGGCCTTTCCAGGGGATTGTCCGGTATGATAAACTCTAATTTGAACGAGGGGGCACAATCCATTTCCCAGGATGGCCAGTGGTTAGTTTTCACTGGCTGTAATTTTCCGGGTGGACTGGGAAGCTGCGATCTCTATATATCTTATTTAACCCCGCAGGGCTGGAGTGAACCCCTTAACCTGGGGGAAAAGGTGAATTCTGAATTCTGGGATTCCGCCCCTAGCCTATCACCCGATAAACAAGATCTTTATTTTGCCAGCAGGCGACATGGTGGATTTGGTGGAAATGACATTTGGGTATCTCATCTATTATCCGATGGTAGCTGGAGCGAACCCGAAAACCTTGGACCGGAGATCAATACCAGCGGTGATGAAAGCAGCCCGTTTATTCATGCCGATAACCAGAGCCTCTATTTTACCTCGAATGGGTTACAAGGTTATGGTGGTGATGATCTTTTCATGGCACGTAAGGGTCCTAAAGGAACCTTTAGCCTACCCAAGAATCTCGGTTACCCCATCAATACTATTGAAAATGAAGGCAGCCTGGTGATAACCGCAGATGGAAGTACTGCTTATTACGCCAGTGACCGGGCAGACAGCAGGGGTGGACTGGATCTTTATACTTTTACCATGCGTAATGATGTGAGACCCATCAAAACCCTGTGGATCAAGGGTAAGGTTATGGATGAAAAAACCCGGGAAGGATTACCTTCAGCACTGGAATTAACGGATATCCTTACCCGACAAATGATCAGCAAGGTGCAAACCGATGAAAGGGGTAACTATCTCATTACATTACCTGTTGGCCGCGATTATGCTTTTAATGTGAACCGAAAAGGCTATCTATTCTATTCTGAGAATTTCTCCCTGAAATCCAGTTCGCCAGACTCCACATACAATATTGACATATTATTAAAGTCCATCACCCCTAATGCAACCATTGTTTTAAGAAATATTTTTTTTGAAACCAATAGCACGGAACTGGACAGCACCTCACAAGTTGAATTGAATAAACTAGGGCAATTTATGAAGGAGAACCCGTCACTCCGGGTACAAATAATGGGACATACTGATAATGTTGGAAGTGCAAATGACAATCTGAAATTGTCAAACGGGCGTGCACAATCTGTCGTGACTTATCTGGTTAAAAATGGAATTGAAGCAAATCGCCTTCAACACAAGGGGTTTGGAGCCACCCAACCCATTGCCGACAATGCAACAGAGCAAGGAAGGGCCCGCAACCGTCGCACAGAAATGAAGGTCATCTCGCCCTGATTTATATTTCGGATACATTTAAAAACAGTTAAAGCACCCTGGTCCGGCATTTACTCCCTCCCTAAATTCAGGAAAAGTATTTATGGACCAGGAAAGATTATACCAGGTTGCCTTAACCATGGTGCCGAATATTGGATATGTTCATGCAAAAAGTTTAATAGAAAAACTTGGGTCGGCAACGGATGTTTTCAAAGCAAGTCCAGCTATTCTCACAGCAATTGAGGGTATCGGAGAAGTGAGGGCGAAGGCTTTCCGGCAATTCAGGGATTTCAGATCCTGTGAAAACATTCTTCGTGACGTGGAGCGCTACCAATTGTCTATGGTGTTTATCAATGAGGAATCCTACCCGCCCCGGCTTGCAGAAATTTATGACCCGCCTGCTTTATTGTATTATACCGGCACCTTGGATCTGAATAAGAAACGAGTGGTGGCAGTTATTGGCACCCGCAATCACAGTGAATATGGTCGCCAATTAACAGAAAAGTTCATACGCGAACTCCAGGGGCATGAAATAACGATCATTAGCGGAATGGCCTATGGCATTGATGGTATTGCACATCGGTCGGCACTAAAATATAATTTTCCCACCATCGGGGTATTGGCGCATGGTCTTGACAGAATCTATCCCCCTGAGCACAGTGCTCTTGCGCGGGAAATGCTTATGGCAAACGGTGCATTATTAACTGAATTCATAACAGGTACGCAGCCGGACCGGCACCATTTTCCGATTCGAAACCGGGTGGTAGCTGGAATTTGTGATGCCCTCATAGTTGTGGAAACAGGTATTCGGGGAGGGAGTATTTCCACCGCATCCCTGGCCTTTTCCTATAACCGGCCGGTTTTCGCATTTCCCGGAAAAGTTGCGGATACCCGAAGTGCCGGCTGTAATGGATTGATCCAAAATAGAAAAGCCGATTTGATAACCGATGCCGGATTTTTCCTGGATCAAATGATGTGGAACAGGCCTGAGAAAGAAAAAAGTTCACCGAACCAGATGTCTTTCTTTCAAGATCTGGACCAGGCTTCTGCCTCCATTATAAGCCTGTTGGGTATACATGGAGAGCTTCCACTAAATGAACTTTACTTGAAAAGCGGCTTAAATTCAGGGATTGCAGCATCCGTACTGCTGGATCTTGAACTGAAGAAAATCATCAGGTCTCGCCCGGGAAACAGGTACAGTCTGGTATGATAATCCACAAAAATTTGGCACTAATTTATTGTCTGTACTATCTTTGCACATGGCAACAAGAAAGCGTACAACCCGCAAGATCGATTTATCCCATAAGTTTTTTGGAGAAGGCCTGACCTTCGATGATGTGCTTTTAGTTCCTGCATTTTCGCAGGTATTACCCCGTGAGGTCAACATACAGTCAAGGCTTACTAAGACAGTAAACCTAAATATCCCCATGTTATCCGCAGCCATGGATACGGTCACAGAGGCCAATCTGGCCATTGCCCTTGCCCGTGAGGGGGGAATTGGGATGCTTCATAAGAACATGAGCATCGAAAAGCAGGCGGAACAGGTTCGAAAAGTAAAAAGAAGTGAAAGCGGAATGATTCTAGACCCGGTAACCTTACCGGAAAATGCCACTATTGGTGATGCACTCCGGTTAATGAAGGAAAACAGGATCGGCGGCATTCCCATCGTTGCCCCCAGCAATAAGTTGGTGGGCATCCTCACTAACCGGGATCTACGATTTGAAACCAGCAAGTCCAAAAAGGTAAGTGAAGTAATGACCAGTGATAAGCTTATCACTGCTCCGGAAGGCACTACGATGAAAAAAGCTGAAAAGATTCTGCAACAATATAAAATTGAAAAGCTTCCGGTGGTTAAAAGGGACGGCACCCTTGCCGGCTTAATTACCTATCGGGATATCCTACAATTACAAAGCTTTCCGAATGCCAACAAAGATGGTTACGGGAGGCTTTTGGCAGGTGCGGCTATTGGAATTACAAAAGACATGCTCGACCGGGTTGCGGCGTTGCAACATGTTGGTGTTGATATTGTGACACTTGACAGTGCACATGGTCATTCTAAAGGAGTAATGGACGCCTTGAAACTCGTCAAGAAAAACTTCAAGTCGCTGCAGGTGATAGCAGGTAATGTAGGTACGGCTGAAGGTGCCCGTGCTTTAGCTGAAGCCGGAGCAGATGCTGTAAAGATCGGGATTGGTCCGGGCTCTATTTGCACCACGAGAATTGTTGCGGGCGCCGGTGTCCCCCAACTGACCGCCATTATGGAAGCATACAGCGCTCTCAAACCGATGGGTATCCCGATCATTGCCGATGGAGGCATACGTTATACTGGTGATATGGTAAAAGCCATCGCTGCCGGAGCCGACTGTGTTATGATGGGAAGTGTTTTTGCCGGAGTGGAAGAGAGTCCAGGCGACACCATCATTTACGAAGGCCGCAAATTCAAAGAATATCGGGGCATGGGCAGCATAGGAGCCATGTCACAAGGCTCCAGCGATCGCTATTTCCAGGATGTGGAAGATGATATCAAAAAATTAGTTCCGGAAGGTATAGAGGGGCGCGTTGCGTTCAAAGGCAACCTTCGGGAAGTGGTGGCTCAATTTGTTGGTGGTCTGCGTGCAGGCATGGGGTACTGCGGTGCCAGGGATATTGAAACCCTGAAAGCTGCTGCCCGCTTTACCAAAATCACCAATGCCGGGATGAAGGAAAGCCATGCACACGATGTAGATATCACCAAAGAAGCCCCCAACTATTCCAGGAAATAAGGGAAAATCCCAGCTACAATTGCAGATTTGGAGATATGCCGGGATGGGTTATTTTTGAACCACTTTGAAAAAACTCCATCCTGCCATACTGTCCATTACATCCGGGGTGCTGCTGGCAGCAGCTTGGCCTCCCCTTCCTATGACCTTCCTCATCTTTATTGCTTTTATCCCCTTATTTATTTTGCTGAACCAGGGAATAAGCAGAAAATCATTTTGGGGATGGACGGCTGTTTCTATGATGATTTGGAACGCGATCACCACCTGGTGGATATGGAACTCTACCGGTCCCGGATCTATTGCAGCAATCCTAATCAACACCAGCTTGATGTCATTACCCTGGCTGGCATTGTATAATGTCCATAAACAATTGGGGGCTGTTTATGGATTTGCTGCATGGATTGCTTGCTGGATGACCTTTGAATATGTGCACCTTAATTGGGATCTGAGCTGGCCCTGGTTAACGTTGGGAAATGTTTTTGCCTCAAGACCATCCTGGATTCAATGGTACCAATACACTGGTACCAGCGGTGGAACCTGCTGGATTCTATTTACGAATGTTCTTTTGTTTAAAACCCTGATTCCCCGCATTAGTTCCGGCAGGAATGGATCTCCCAAATTAATCGGTGCAACCGCAGCATTGGTGGGACTACCGCTCCTCCTTTCATTTTTGATAAAATACCAGGACATACGTAAGGATAAGGCCAGCGTTCAGGGAACTTCTCCCAATATCCTGGTAGTCCAGCCAAACGTGGACCCTTATATGAAATTTTCTGCGGGTACACAGGATGTACAATTATCAAATTTACTCCGGTTAACCGCATCTGCAATTGACAGCAATACAGCTCTCGCGGTTTGGCCCGAAACTGCCATCAACCTGCCCAATGGCATAGAGGAAGATAGCATACGTAACAACTACCTTTTATCGCCCCTTTGGGATTTTTTGAAAACTCATCCCCGTCTTCAGATTTACAGTGGCATAGAGGCTTACCGGATTTATGAAGATGGCAGCCAGTCTAAATTTTCCCGTAAAATACCCGGAACATCACTTTGGTATGATGCTTTTAATACAGCTGCATTACTTGACTCATCCGGAATCAGATCCCGTTATCATAAATCTAAACTGGTACCCGGAGTTGAACTTCTTCCCCCTTTTCTGAATTTCCTGGGTCCCTTATTGGATCAATTTGGCGGCACCACAGGTGGCTATGCCAAACAGGATGAAAGAACTGTTTTAACGGATTCCATATATGGGTATAAGATTGCGCCCGCAATATGTTATGAAAGCATTTATGGAGATTTTTTAACTGGTTTCATGCGTAATGGCGCTAATGTCATTGGTATTATTACCAATGACGGATGGTGGGGAAATACGTCGGGACACCGGCAACACCTACTGTACGCGAGGCTCAGGGCCATTGAAAACCGCAGATGGGTGGTACGCAGCGCCAATACTGGAATTAGTGCCTTTATAGATCCATTTGGAAATATCATAGATCCTCAACCCTGGAATACAGCCGCCGTAATTAAGATGGAAATTCCTATTCGAAACGAACTGACATTTTTTTCCAGGTATGGTGACCTTATTTCTAAACTGATGGTTATTCTGGCAATTTTGCTGGTGGGTTACGCCACTATTGCCCATTTTTTAAAAAAGGATAAAAAAATCAGGTCCTTATGATGCATTATACCATTTCAGGTGAAGGATATCCTGTCATGTTGGTCCATGGCTTTGGAGAAGACAGCCGAATCTGGGAAAATCAGGTGGCAATTTTGGCGCCTCATTATAAAGTAATCATACCTGAACTTCCCGGAACCGGTAATACTCCGATCCAGGAAGAGCTATCCATGGAAGGGATGGCAGATGGGCTGCATTGGATACTGGAAAGGGAAGGAATTGCTGAAATTACTTTGCTCGGTCATTCCATGGGTGGATATATTACATTGGCATTTGCAGAGAAATACCCACACAAGCTCAACGGTTACGGACTGCTGCACTCAACCGCTTATGCCGATTCCGCATCAAAAAAAGAGAGCCGCAGGAAAAGCATAGCTTTTATTACCCAGCACGGCACGGAAGCTTTTCTGGCTACCACTACGCCCAATCTATTTGCCGAAGAGAATCGCAGCCGCCTCCCCGATACCATTAACCGAATTGTTAATAACAATACTTACATACTTCCTGAAGCACTTATAGCGTTTTATGAGGCGATGATGGCCCGCCCCGACAGGACCCCGGTCTTGAAAGCATCCAAAGTGCCGGTTTTGTTCATCATTGGCAGGGAAGACCAGGCTGTAGCATTTACTGACATTATGCAGCAGGTTCACATGCCAGAATTTTCTTACATTCATATTCTCCGTAATACGGGGCATATGGGAATGCTGGAAGAGACGCAGCTTTTCAATGATGCAATTTTAAAATTTATGGGTGACCAGTATAGTACCCGGAAATAATCGCAATACATGAGAACAGCCTTAGTCCTGATCCTGGCCATATTGACTGTGGGCATAGTCCGAGGCAACCATATCAGGGGTGGGGAACTCACCTATAAATACCTGGGTGCTGGCAGTACCCCTAATTCTTCCAGGTATGAAGTAACCCTCAAACTATTTATTGACTGCTTTCAGAACAACCAAGGCCAATTTGATGCCAGCGCTCCATTCACCATATTCCGGAAAAGAGACAATAGCCAGCTAAGAGCTGCGGAAATCGCTCCCTTTATAACAGAAGAAAGAATCGGATATGATCCCAATTCAAATCCATGTATTACCAACCCACCCACAGATATATGTTATAACCTCCGGTATTACAGGAAGGTGGTGGAATTACCAGATGACCCGGATGGGTATATCATTTCATTCCAACGATGCTGCCGGATTTCGGGAATTCAGAACGTTTCTGGCAATAGTGCTGCCACAGGTGCAACCTATCTTTGTGAAATCCCCGGCACCAACTCGCTTCCCGCAACGGAACATAACAGTAGTCCGGTAATTGGCGGCAATGATGCCGTAGCAATATGTGCGGGTTCCGGATTTGAATTTGATTTCTCCGCTACTGATACTATAGATAAGGATTCACTTGTGTACCAGCTCTGTTCTGCTTATGACGGTGGGGGGCGTACACAAGCCAATGATTGTTATACCTGCCCTGCCCCCAATCCTGCGGCACCACCACCTTATCGTGCAATACCGTATGAAGCAATATTTCCGGGAACTAATCCCCTTGGACTTCAGGTTGACATCAACAGTAAGACGGGAATAATTAGAGGCGTGGCACCATCGGGAGTAGGGCAATACGTGGTTACCGTTTGTATCAGTGAATACAGAAGAGGAAAACTCATCAATGTACACCGGAAGGATATCCATCTCAAGGTTTCGGATTGCAACCCCCTTAAAGCAGTCCTGAATCCCGATTACAAGTTTTGCGATGACTTTAACGTGAATTTTCAGAATGGACAGGTGAACCCGGCCGGTTCCATCCATGTTTGGGATTTTGGCGATGGGAGCCAGCCGGATACTTCCACCCAAGCCCTGGGTACTGTTCAGCATTTATATGCTGATACCGGTACCTATACGGTTAAACTGAAGGTAATGTTGGCAGGAGGGCAATGCCTGGACTCTACCACCACCCTTGCCAAAGTCTACCCTGGTTTTTATCCTGGTTTTATTGCTACCGGTGCTTGTCTGTATACCCCATTCCTTTTCCGGGACACTTCCAGCACCAGGTATGGCACAGTTAGTGCCTGGGCCTGGGAATTTGGTGATGAAACCGTAACGACCGATGTTTCCAACCAGAAAAACCCCAGCTATAAATACAACTCTTTAGGTGTCAAGACCGTTCGCCTGACTGTGGAAACATCCAAAGGATGCCAGAAGATCTTTAGCAGTACGGTTGAAGTATTGGAGAGACCGACCCTGGTTATGCCATTCCGCGACACGCTGATTTGTAGTATCGACTCCCTCCAGCTCCAGGCGAGTTCCCCGGGAAGTCTCGCACCCAGCTTTTCCTGGTCACCTGCAACCAATATCATTAACCGAACAAGTTCTACCCCGGTGGTATTCCCCAAATCTACTACGACGTACTATCTTGATCTGGAAGATAATGGATGTGTAACCCGCGACTCCATTCGGGTAAGAGTGGTGGATGAAGTAACGTTACGAGCCACTGCTGATACTACCATTTGTCTTAATGACCCGGTTCAACTGCAAGCTTTCGGAGATGGGCTTCGATATGAATGGACTCCTTCCATTACGTTAAATGATCCATTCCTGCCAAACCCCGTTGCCACACCCACAGCAACTACTACTTATTCTGTTGTATCCAGAATCGGGAAATGCAGTAAATCCGATGAGGTAACCATCAATACAATCCCCTACCCTGTTTCCGATGCGGGCGATGATATTACAATCTGTTACGAGGACTCCGTTCAACTGAACGCAACCATTAATGGTTCGTCTTTCAAGTGGTCACCAACGGAAACTTTAATAGCTTCTGAAAGTCTTAATCCGATAGCTTTCCCGCGGACCACCACAGCGTATGTTTTAACTGTTACCGATAATAAAGGATGTCCAAAACCAGGTATTGATACCGTTATTGTGGGTGTCCGGCCACTGGTGGTTGCATTTGCAGGAAACGACACTGCCATTGTTGTTGGCCAGCCCTTGCAGCTGAACGCAACCGGGGCTGACATATATGCCTGGGAGCCTCCCCAGGGGCTGAGCAGCACTTCAATTCCAAACCCTGTAGCCAACCTATCCCAAAATCAAACCTATGTTGTTCGGGTGTCAACGCCCGAAGATTGTTTCGCATATGACACAATAAACATTACGGTTTTCCGCACCAATCCAGACATCTTTGTACCCAATGCCTTCACACCCGGAGGAACCTCCAATACCCTTTTCCGTCCCCGACCGGTTGGTATCGCCCAATTTGATTTTTTCAGGGTTTACAATCGTTGGGGACAGCTTGTTTTTTCAAGCAATGAGGCGAACAGGGGATGGGATGGCCGGATCAATGGCAATCCGCAGGGAACCGGAACCTATGTCTGGATGGTTCAGGGAAGGGATTTCACCGGTAAAACAATTTTCAAAAAAGGAACCATGGTGCTCATTCGTTAGTCCATTACCTTTGTCCTCCATCGTTATAAACTATGTCAAAAATTGCATTGATCACCGGCGCCACTGCAGGATTTGGTAAAGCCTGTGCGGAGAAATTTGCTTCCAAAGGGTACAATCTCATCATCACCGGCAGGAGAAGAGAAAAACTGGAAGATCTGGACGCCTATCTCCACAATACTTATGGTACACATTGCCATATCCTCCATTTTGATGTCCGTAAAAGAAAGGAGGTTGAAGCCGTCCTCAGCACTATCCCGGAAAGTTGGCAAAACATTCATTTGCTGATCAACAATGCTGGGCTGGCACTGGGAAGGGACTATTTTGAAGAAGCTGATATGGATGACTGGGAATCCATGATTGACACCAATCTAAAGGGGCTCTTATATGTGAGCCGGGCAGTGTTGCCCTGGCTTATTCGTTCCCGCGGGCATATTATTAACATTGGGTCTATTGCCGGGAAAGAAGTTTATGAAAAAGGAAATGTTTATTGTGCCTCCAAACATGCGGTGGATGCCATCTCCAAAGCTATGCGCATAGATCTGTTGCGACATGGGATCAAGGTAACCGCCATTCATCCGGGAGCTGCTGAAACAGAATTCTCTATTGTTCGGTTCAAAGGGGATAAAGCCATGGCAGATTCAGTATATTCCGGATATGAACCATTGCATGCAGAAGACATTGCCGATGCGGCATGGTACTGTGCCAGTTTACCTCCTCATGTATGTGTGAATGATCTGGTTATCACCTGTACCGCACAGGCAAATTCTTATCATACCTTAAAAAAGTAAGACCAGTTTTATTATAGAACTTATTAATAACGGCACGGGCATCATAAAGATGCCCGTTTGCCGTTATTAGCTTAATTAATGGAATAATTATTGCGGATTAAATTATATGAAATCCTCCTGTATCCTTTTATCAGTTTTTTTGCTTGCCTCCAACCTTTTACCAAAGCCCGGTTTCGCCCAGGTTAAGGATGATATAATCCGGCAGCGCGCCTGCGAAACCATTGACTATAACAACCAGATCGACAGTCTCAAAAAATATTATAACGCACACGGTTTCAGCCTTCTCCGCGAAGCATCCATGCAAATGGAAAGTGCTTTTGAAATGCCTATTATTGTTCCTCTCAACAGCAAGGAATGGTATAGCTTTGTTTTTATTGGGGATCCTGGTAGCCGGCTTTATGAAGTGCGCATGTATGATTACACAGAAAAGCAGGTCATCTACCGCAAGAATTTATGGGGCGATGTAGACGGGAATATTATCAATTTCACCTATGTGCCCGGGACCTCAGAATTTCATATGATCAAACCGGTGCAGGTGCATAAATCAAAAAAGAATCTTTGTGGCTACGTTATGCTCTTTAAGAGAACTTCCTCACCTGCTTCCGGAAATACACCAGGTCCCATTCCTGCTCGCTGATGCTTTTTCCAAGCATACCAGTTTGTTTTGCTCTCCCCATCTTTAGTTGAATTTTCCTTTATTGCGCCAGTGATACCCGTATCTGCAAACCAGCACGGGTTGTAACGATGGGCGCTGATGTTGACACCTTGGGTTCTGTTCTTCGCTGATCAAAGAACAATCGCAGGTTAACCCGGTTATTGAGCACATAATCAATGGAAGGGGATATTGTTATGACCTTTTGACCGGCGGTGGGTAATGCTGCCTCCTGGTCGAGTCGACTGTTTGCCGTAGCATCATCCCGCAGGCTGAGATCAAGCCGCAGGTTCAGGTCATTAGATAGCTCTTTGGAGGATTCTTTCATTCCCGGCAACCTAACCTTGAAAGGAAGATTTAGACCCCGCTTTCGCCACCCAACCCCTATAGTAAATTCTTCTGACCGGGCCTCACTCAATTGAAAATCCACCAGGCTGAGGCTCAATTGCCGGCTCTTTTTATATTCAAACCGGGCAGTCAGTTGATTGGTAAACTGCATATCCACATCAATGAAGGGGGCGAAAGATTCCTGGATGGAAATATTCGGGACCAGGAAATAGGGAAAGAAGTTACCGGTGGCTGTATCAATAAAGCCAGGCATATTATAATTCAATGGGTCCTGAAACATCAGGTTGTTGTTAAAGCTGTTCATACCCAGGGTACTCGTGTACGCATGTGTTATGGTAAAACTGGTAAACCTCTTTTCCATGCCGGGTATCCTGGTCAGGCCAGAATATGTTAATCGCCAGTTCGGTTTGGGCAATATTTTCCGAAAAGGATTCGACCGGATATCTCCATTTTCCTGATCAATCAAAGCAACTTTCAATGGATCCTTATTAGTATAAGCTGATATAAACGCCGGGATCAATACGTCTTGTGCATACCTGCCATAACCAGCATAATAGCCATCGGCAAGGAATTTTTCGTTATCCGGCAAAGATTTCCAGTAAGGATTTCGTTCGGCGTTCCGTTGGCTTAATATTATCCGGTTTTCCTGGAACCTGCGGAATGTTTCCGTTACTTCATTGGCCTCAAACTTTCCAAACAATGTCTGGAAAGAAATGTAGCTGACACTGAAGGTTCCGGAAACATAAGGACTTAGTCTGGCAAAGTTTCCGCCACCGATAGTATCCTTAAACAATTCGGAATAATTCTTTCCAAATGTTTTATCCAGGTTGATATCTATTGTCAGGTCCCGCAATGGGATAAGTTGTGCCGTAATACTGAGTCGCTGGTTAAAATCCTGCCTGTTGAGATTATTGAGCAGTGGATTTCTGGTGATCAATCCTCGTTTCGCAAAATCATTGATGAAAGCAGTATCGGGCTGCTGGCCAAAAACAAAACCCCAACCCGGTGCGTTCGATCCAGGATTCATTCCCAATATCCTGGTACTGTCTGTATATCCCGCAATGGATGTGTTACCCAATTCGCTATACTGAACACTTACACGCTTAACGGAAGTAATCAGCCTGCCTACTACCTTAACAAAGCCATTTAGTTGCGGAAGATCATTTGGATCACGTTTTGCCCTTTCTTTTCTGCCTTTCGTTTTAGTGGTATCACTGGTGGCTTTTGCCTGGTCAGTTCTTGGCTGGGCAGACGGGGCATCCCAATCCAGTGCACGAAGGAACCTGCTCTTGGCATACAAGCGGGTAAAGTCCATTTCACCTGTAAGGTTTTTCTCTTGTGCATTGCCCACAAAATTTCCAAGGCTTTTCGCAAAAGGATCCAGGGAAGAGGCCATCCAGTTGTACCGGCCAACATATCCCACCCTCACAGTAGTCCAGTCAAGCAACGGCAGTTTAGAAGTGGGCAAAGTATAGGTAAGGGTGGCCGACTGGTCATACATCACATTCCTGCCGCCCTCCCAAAACAGTCGCCACATTTTTCTGTGTTCCGCCCGGTCAAGCCTGCCGGAATCTTCATCTACCCGGGCCCGGTTCACGGCCGTAAAATCAATATTGAGCGAACGGGTGAGATCCCAGCGCAAATTATAATAACGGTCGAAAGTAAAGTACTTATCATAGGTTTCCGGAATGATACCCTTTGGACCACCCACATTCCTTGGGCGGATAGCACCAAACTGGCGGTTCACATCTGCCCGGAAACTTAACAATGAGGGGGCATAATTCAAATTGAAATCCTTGACCAGGTCAAACCATTTACTGGTAGCCTTCATGCCTTTCTTGAAGGGTTCCCAGTATTTTGGAGTGGCAACAAAATTGTATCCCAGGCCAGCCCGGTGCCGGGTCATTTCTTCCGATTCTATCAGCGGATTGTACCGCTCCATTTTTGTGTAAGAATAACTTACATCAAAATTCTCAATACTATAAATTTTTTGCTTCTTTCCCGAAGTATTTACTTTTCTGACATTGGTAAAGTTGACGGTCTTCGTAGTTGTCATATCCACAGATTCATTCCTGATGGAATCCCGGTCAGCTGCACTGGCAGCGTCGAGCTTGGTTTTTAATTTTACGTCAAGATCATATGGGTCGTATTCCGGAGTCAATACTGTTTGGGAATAACCTGCATAAACGGGGATCGATATTCCCGCCTTTGCCGGTAACAACTTACCTAATTCAAGGTTGGTAGCAATATCAAACTGGGTGAAGTTTTCGCGTGCGCGCTCATTAACCCTTTGTTCCAGGTTTCCAAAGCCAATACTGCGGGCGGCTCCTGAAAGCGAAACAGTACCGAGGTCAGCCAATTTTACATCTACCCGTCCGGTAGCAGCCCAGCCTCCCTTTTCATCTAAGGATGATAATCTTAATTCATTAAACCACACTTCGGTACACGCCGCACCAGTTGTATTGTTTACAATACCGATAAATATTCCACGCACTTCACCCAGGTTCGGGTTCCCGAAAATAGCATAGGTTTTCCCATCATCGTCCGTTTCCCGGTAGTAGAGGTTGGGCTGTGAAGCATTGTTGCGCCTTACTTTTAATTCAATCAGTCGTTGCAGGGAAAGATTAAGCTCATTTTCCAATGGCCAAACGATCGCATTTTGCTGATCGGTATATCTGCCAAAGGGTGTTACGGTTAATGGTATCCTTACTTCATAGTAATTACCTACAAAGTCATTACCGATTCGTATAACAGCAGACAGGTCCCCATCTCTTAGTACCGGGTAGCCCTCCACGCTCTCTGCGTGTGTGAACATGCGTAACTCGCCATACTGCCTAAGGTCCAGATTCAGGGTCTTGAAAACACCCCGCCCTTCCCCACCCGGCAGGTTGCATATCTGCATGCTCATTGCCTGCTCATTCTGCAAAATATTCACGTTGTTATTGCTCAACTGCTGAACCCGCTCTATTCCTGGTGGTATGAGATAATTCACCGGGGCCCTGCTACTGTTCTCTTCCACGTTCACAGCCAGTACATTCAGGGTGGCGGGATTGTTTTCTGCCAGCGGTTTATAGGTACCGGTAGTATCCAGTTCAAAAGCGAAGCGCCGCCATTGGTTACGCACCAACTCCAGTTTTGCAAAACGCGTTATGACGGAATCTTCAAAACCGGTCAGGAACATCCTCAGGAAACGGATAGATTTAAAATCCGGAATATTACCAACTTTTTGTTCATAATCAGCAACGGGAATTCTGAAAAGGTACCATTTATGATTAACCCCATCAATGTCAAAAGCGCGCATATCCGTGATATAGTTTTCACCAATGATCATTTTATCGGGAGTGAGGTCTACTTTATATTGGAAATACTCTTCCAGTTCATTTAAGGTGTTATCCCGATTCAGGTCTTCCTGGTCAGGGTAGAGGGTGAAAGCCGTTGTGGTGGTGGAATTGTTATCGGCGATGGGTGAATTCCCATGAGGGTTGTTTATATTCTTATAACGGGCAAGTATATCTGCCCTGGTACGATCATATTCTGCATCACGGTAATTACGGAAATTATCACTGGCGGGGTCAGCCTGTGCGGATTGATAGGCAGGTGAACCTGTTCCTGCCAATGATGCTAACTGCGACAGGTATGCGCTGAACCTGCGCCTTTCTGCATCATCATTGAGCCCGTCAAATCCAACATCCTGGAATGGCCTGTCTGCGGGGTCATTACTAAAGGCAGTGGTCACCTGTATGGGATTATTGGGAACATTGCCCCATTTCCCGGTAGAGTCAACGGTGGCCTGAATATTGGGTGTAGGGAGGCCATTCTCAAAGAATCTTCGTCCATCGCGCAGTACATCCTCAGAGATATTTCCGAGGTTAAAGTATAGCTGACCACCGGTACTGTTTTGCTGGGCCAGGAAGGGGTCCTGCATCCAGAACTCTATGAATTCCACATTACCTGTTTCAAAATCAACCTGGTCCAGCCCCCGCATGATGCCCCCCCAACGCTGGCGTGGGTTCAGCAACCTACCATTAGCGGTCACGCTTCCCGGCCGGGCATCGAAATTATAGGGTCCTCTTTCCGTTGGGTAATACGCCATATCAAAGGTGATCAGCTGCGCCAACCCGTAATCGGGAGTTT
>CBFGLD010000016.1:0-30616 GCA_965649495.1 uncultured Flavihumibacter sp.
ATCCCATTCCCCGATTTTATCATCATAGGCATTGGAAAGACTGATGGACCCATCCGCGTTTATTGCTGCCTGTGGGTGCGGATAATCCATCACACTGGCGCGGTTACTCACGCTGGATGCATAGTTGTGCATGAGCCCGAGCGTATGCCCGATTTCATGGGCGCTCAGTTGCCGGAGCCTTTCCAGCGCCATCTTCAGCATTTTATCATTAACCGGGGAGTTTTTTTGTTCGAAAGGGGCCAGCAGGCCCTGTGCAATAAGATAGTCCTGGCGCACACGCAGGGATCCGAGGGTAACATTTCCCTTGATGATCTCACCCGTACGGGGATCTGTAACCGAAGCACCGTAACTCCATCCCCGGGTACTGCGGTGCACCCAGTTGATCATGTTATAACGGATATCCATAGGGTCGGCGGAATCG
Organism: uncultured Flavihumibacter sp.; assembly: GCA_965649495.1. Taxonomy (GTDB): domain Bacteria; phylum Bacteroidota; class Bacteroidia; order Chitinophagales; family Chitinophagaceae; genus Flavihumibacter. The sequence continues at coordinate 422 of CBFGLD010000016.1, forward strand.
GGCAGGATCTCCAGCCGGAATGCATCCTTATACCCTGCAGCCGTGAATGCCTGGTTCCACCATCGCCCACCTTCCAGCAATGCGCTGCGGATGGGTTCGGGGGTTCCGTTATCGAGGTAATACACGATGGGTTTAACCGGTTCGCTCAGCGCGGCGGAGGGGTCTTTTTTCTGCAGCCGGTGGCGGCGGATGAAGAACTTTTCGATCGGTTCGGATACCGGTGTGCTATAATCGAAATACGAAAGGGGAATAAAGCTCGAACGCGGGTCAAAGACCCGTGGCTGGTAGTTATTGTCCGGCAACTGAACAAAGGAGTGGTGCATGCGAAGGGTGATGGCATCTGCCGATGCAGCCGTGCTGCGTACCCAGGCACCCACTTCCCCGTCAGCGTTTACCAGCGTAATGGTGGCTTCCAGCTCGGTGTTCAGCGGAAAGTTGCGGACCGCCGGCCAATAGAGCGCGGACCGCGTTTTATCCAGGCTGAAATTCCCCTGTTTGGACGCTTTGATACGCTGCGCGGCTTTCATCGCATCGCGAAGCAGGAACTCGGTGGCATCCACCAGGAGGCGGTTACCCGTGGCAGCTTCAACGGTAAATCCCCAAAGCACCGATGGGGCAAAGGATTGCTCCACGGCACGTTGCTCCGAAACATCGCTACTGGTGGCGCGATAGGCATAGTTCGGCTGCACCACCAACAACTTGCGGCCGTTGCGCTGGAACTTTATGACCTGCTCCCCGCCCAGCAATCCGCGATCGAGGCCAATGTCGTTGGATCCCAGCCCGGCGGGAAGTGAAACCACGTAAAGCAGCTCCTGCCCGGTATCGGGAATCTCCATCCAGAGCTTACCCAGGTCCTCATCGCGGTAGATGGAAAGGAAACCTTCCTGTTTGCGGAGACCTTTGGTTTTCTCTTCGATAGTAGGCAAGGATTGGGCAGGTGCCAGCAGCGGCATCACCATAAACAGTAGCAATAAACGAAGCATTCTGAAATGTTTGAATGCCAATTTACTGAATCCCTGTTACCAGAAAGAATGTACCTGGATCAGAACATGTCGCGGTTGGCGCGGAACCAGCGGTAACCCATAATGGCCATGATGGCCAGCGGAGTGGTTGCCAGGTATATAATGCCGCCATTAAGGGCTTTGGCAGGCTTTTCACCCAGCTGCTGCGCTGTTTTGGTGCAGATGGAACACTGCGCCTGGCTGCTGAAGCCAAGGGCTAGGAGGAAAATGGTCATCAGGGTGGCAACGGCACGTTTCATTACACTGGTTTTAAGCAAAATTACGGGATGACGCTTAATAAACCAGCCATCGGCCTGGCCGGGGGACTGGCTTTGCACATCTTACCAATTTTCCTTATATTAAACCCATGGCAAAGCCTGCTGTGCATATGTACCTGAACATCGGGTTTTGGTTACTACCCCTGGTAGTGCTGGTAGGGGCCGGATTTTATCCTACCTACTTTGCAGTGATCTTGGAACCGCGCCCGTATATCTTTCACCTGCATGCATTTTTAATGATGATCTGGCTGATCATAGTGGTTACACAGCCAATACTGGTACAACATCGCAGGTTCCGCCTGCACCACGCCGTGGGGAAAGCAAGCTACCTGGTGGTGCCCTTATTACTGGTATCAACCTGGCTGCTGATCCGTCACGTTTACCAATTGCAGTTAAACAGGTTTTCGGTTCATGATGCCCGAAAAAACCTCGGACTGCCCGTGATCTACTTTGGATGGTTCCTGGTTTTTTACCCTCTTGGCGTTTATCACCGCCGGAAAGTGATCGTCCACGCAAAATATATGATCGCCACAGCCCTGCTGGTCATTGGCCCCGCACTCGACCGGCTCCTGTTCTGGCTGGTGGGGCGCGAAGACGGATATTGGCAATACCTGTATTTCATGGTGTCTTTCCTGGTGATCGACCTGGTGTTTTTGCTGCTGCTGAACCACGACAGGCGGCACGGAGGCCGGTATTTTCATACCCTGGTAGTGTTGACCCTTTTCCTGGCGGGCCAACTGGCCTACCAGTTTTTCCGGGATGGACCTGCCTGGCAGAAAGTGGTGGGATGGCTGGTTTACCCCTATTAACGCATCCTTAGCTATAAGTATAATGATAACCCTTCTGAATAGGCTGATATGAGAATCGCAAAAAGTATTTTCCAATGGGCAGCATGGTCGTTAATCATCGCACTGTCGGTGTATTTTTTCCTGGACAATGTGGCTGCATTTTTCTTTGGATACCGCAGCAGGGTCTTTGGTAACACCCTGTTCAACAACCAGTTATGGGTCGTGCTGCACCTGGTGGGCGGAACCCTGGCATTGTTCCTCGGGCCTTTCCAGTTCTGGAAGGGATTCCGTAACCGCTACCTGGGGGTTCACCGGGTGATGGGCAAGCTCTACCTGGGGGGCGTGGCGTTAATCGGCTTATCGGGACTGCGCCTGTCCCTGGTGAGTACCTGCGCACCCTGCCGGGTTTCCCTGTTTTTACTGACGCTGCTGGTGATGTTGAGTGCCTGGCTGGCCTGGTTATCGGTACGGCGGGGCAACCTGAAAGCGCACCGGCAATTCACCATTCGCAGTTATGTTCTGGTGATGTCGTTTGTGGCCGTACGGATCGACCAGGTATTCCCCATGTCCTTTCTTTTTGGAGTACTGGAAGACCCGGTTTTCAACCGTACTGTGAATGAGTATTTTTTTTCCTTTGTGCCCCTGATCCTTACAGAAATCATGATGGTATGGCTGCCTGCCATTCCCCGTAAAAAATGGAGATCCCAAAACGCTAAATAAAACTGCATGAACATCCAGGTAATGAAAGCGGAAGCGCTGGAGCCGGCGGCCAGATCATTGGCCAACGCCTTTTTGAAGGATCCCCTCCAGCAGTATGTTTTTCCGGATCCGGTAGTGAACCAGGAAAAGTCACCCCTGCATTTTGCGGCCGTTTTGCGTTACGGAATGTTGTTTGGAGAAGTTTATACTACTCCAGAGTCAGGTGGAGCAGTGGTGCTGCTACGGCCCGGGGAAACAGAAGGAAGTCCGGAAATGGCCGCTGCTGCGGGACTGGATAAATTACCGGAACTACTGGGACATGCAGAAATGGACCGGTTCTTTAACACGATCGGGTTCCTGGAGACTTTTCACCAGGAGGATATGAAAATACCGCATTGGTATGTGATGGTGGTGGGCGTGGACCCTGCTTTTCAGGGAAAGGGATATGGTCGGGCACTGCTGGATCCCGTAATAGAGAAGGCTGGCACCGATGGTATACCGGTTTACCTGGAGACCGCCCAACCCAATAACCGGTCGTTTTACCAACACCTGGGTTTCCGGGTAATGCGGGAACTTAAAGAGCCCGTCAGCGGATTGAACCTGTGGACCTTTGTAAAATGACACATGTTCGGACGTCCTCCGAACATGTGTCAGACACCTGGTACAAACTACACCTCCTCGGTCTTCATCATTTTCTGGAAGCGGATGCGATCGTTCTCGTCGAGATAGGTCTTCCGCATCCGTATGTAGTTGGGGGTCACCTCAATGCATTCATCGTGCTGGATGTATTCCATGCACTCTTCCAGAGACAACAGGGTCTTAGGCGCAATGCGGGTAGCATCATCGGCGCCGCTGGCCCGGTGGTTGGTGAGTTTCTTGCCTTCGGTTACGTTTACCACCAGGTCGCCGGGTTTGATATTTTCGGCAACGATCTGTCCGGCATAAACATCTTCTCCCGGATCCACGAAAAAGGTTCCGCGGTCCTGGAGTTTATCGATGGAGTAAGCGGTTGTTTTTTCCGTATTCTTGCTGATGAGCACCCCGTTGTTACGCCCGGGGATGGGCCCTTTCCAGGGTTTGTATTCGCTGAAGCGGTGGGCCATAACAGCTTCACCGGTAGTGGCCGTCAGCATCTGGGTACGCAGCCCGATCAGTCCGCGGGATGGGATCTCAAATTCCAGGTGCTGCATCTCACCCTTGGTTTCCATGACGTGCATCTCTCCCTTACGACGGGTAACGAGGTCAATCACCTTGGAGGCAAATTCCTGGGGTACATCCACTACCAGGTTTTCGTATGGCTCACATTTCTTACCATCGATGGTCTTCACGATCACCTGGGGCTGGCCCACCGTAAGTTCATAACCTTCGCGGCGCATGGTTTCGATGAGTACGCCCAGGTGCAGGATACCACGTCCATATACCTGGAAGCTGTCGCCGCTATCGGTATCGAACACCCGAAGCGCCAGGTTCTTTTCGGTCTCCTTCATGAGGCGGTCGCGGAGGTGGCGACTGGTAACGAACTTACCATCTTTACCAAAGAAGGGGCTGTTGTTGATGCTGAAAAGCATGTTCATGGTTGGCTCGTCCACACTGATCACCGGCAACGCCTCCTGGTTCTCCTGGTCGGAGATGGTGTCACCAATGTTAAAATCTTCCAGTCCCACCACGGCACAGAGGTCACCGGCCAGGACTTCGGTTACTTTTCGTTTGCCCATGCCCTCGAACACATACAGTTCCTTAACGCGTTGTTTTTTCACCGTGCCATCCGCCTGCATGAGGGCGATGGGCTGGTTCTCCTTGATGGATCCGCGGGTCACTTTTCCTACAGCGATACGGCCCAGGAAAGAAGAGTAATCCAAAGAAGTGATCTGCATCTGGAGGGGTCCTTCCGCTACTTTCGGTTCGGGAACATATTTCAGGATGCCATCCATCAGCGGGGTGATGTCTTCGCATTGGGTGAGGCTGTCGTTGAACCAGCCGTTCTTACCGCTACCGTAGAAGGTAGGGAAATTAAGCTGCTCTTCGGTGGCATCGAGGTTAAAGAACAGTTCGAAAACGGCATCATGCACTTCGTCGGGGCGACAGTTGGGCTTGTCGACCTTATTGATGACCACGATGGGATGCAGGTTGAGCTGAAGGGCTTTCTGCAGCACAAAACGGGTCTGGGGCATGGGACCTTCAAAGGCGTCGACGAGCAGGATAACTCCATCGGCCATCTTCAATACACGCTCTACCTCACCACCGAAGTCGGCGTGGCCAGGGGTGTCGATCACATTGATCTTGACGTCCTTATACGTAACTGCGGCGTTCTTGCTGAAGATGGTGATACCTCTTTCGCGTTCGAGGTCGTTATTGTCCATGATCAGTTCGCCGGTGTCCTGATTGTCGCGAAACACTTTTGTGGTGTGGAGGATACGGTCAACCAGGGTAGTCTTACCATGGTCAACGTGAGCAATGATTGCTATGTTTCTAATGTTCATTTTCTAGATGCTTGATGGTCAAGCCCTTAACCAGGTGGCCTCATTTTACCGCTTGCCTAAGGGCGCGCAAAGGTAAGCCTATTTCGTGGGGCGGCAAGCAGAATCGGATAAAGAATTTGTTATATAGGTGTGGTTCCGGCCTTAATGTGGATTTTAACATTTCGACGCAGGCCGGTTGCGCAGGCGGGGTTAAATTCCCTGCTTTTTCAAATGAAGTGATATGCAGACAAATTTCCTCGACTTCCCTTACGATGACCCTACGGCCAATATCCTGCTTCCGGAAACTTTTCTCGGGATCACCGCCCCGGTGACCGCCTTACTGATTGGGGCAGGCAGAAGAGGCCAGGTATATGGTGATTTTGCCCGGAAATATACGCAGCAGTTCCGCATAACGGGCATAGCGGAACCCGATCCCACCCGGCGGTCGCGCGTTGCCGCATTGCATGGTATAGGGGTGGAACGACAGTTTGCCAACTGGCCGGAGGCGTTGAATGGACCGCGTCTTGCCGATGCCGTTATCATTGCCTCCCCCGATGAACAACATTTTGAGTCCTGTATCGCAGCCCTGGAAGCGGGTTACCACGTGATGCTGGAAAAACCTATTGCTCCTACCGAGGCGCAATGCAGGCAGATCCTGGAAACCAGCCGGCGTTCCGGGAAAGTAGTGGCGGTCTGCCACGTCTTGCGCTATTCCCCTTATTTCCGGAAACTTCGCCAGCTGATTAAAGGGGGCGCCATCGGGCAACTGGTGAGTATCCAACACCTGGAGCCCATCGAACACGTGCATATGACCCATTCTTATGTTCGCGGCAATTGGCACAATAGTGCCCACACCACACCTATTATCCTGGCCAAAGCCAGTCACGACCTGGACATCATCCGGTGGTTGGTAGACAAGCCCTGCAAAGCCGTACACGCCTTTGGTGGACTGAATTGGTTTAGGCGGGAAAATGCGCCCGAAGGCAGTACGGAGCGTTGCACCGATGGATGCTCCGTGGAAGCGGAGTGCCCGTATTCTGCATTGCGTATTTATCACCGGCAACGGCAGCGGACCTATGTTTTTAACCTGCCTGAAAAGGAAGAAGAGCAGGAAGCATATATCCTGGACCAGTTACGGCATACGGATTACGGAAGATGTGTTTACCGGATGCCAAATGATCAACCCGACAATTATGTTGCAAACCTGTTGTTTGAAGATGGTATCACAGCAAGTTTTTCGCTGCAGGCCTTTACTTCTTATGAAGGAAGGCGCACCCGCATCATGGGCAGTCACGGCGATATTACCGGTAACATGACGGAAATGGAGATTACCAGTTTTATTAGTGGCAGGAAAGAGCGTTGGAGTGAAACCACAGACCTTCATGGCGGGGGTGACTTCCGGCTGGTGGCAGATTTTGTGATGGCAGTTCACCACGAGAATCCGGAAATGCTCAGTTCTACCATAGAGGCATCGATTGAAAGTCACCTTATGGGATTTGCCGCTGAAAGAAGTCGGCGCGAAAACATCGTGGTAACGTTAAATCAGTAGAATTGTCAGTAGATTAGTTGCAAATACTGTTATGAACCGAAAATGGTTGCTGTTACCCCTTGCCCTGCTCGTGATGTACCTTACAGGACCCCATCCCGATACCCCGGATTATGGGCTGGCGCTGCCGGAAGTTCCGGGCATGACTGAAGGTCCTGGCGGCGGGGCGATGCTGGAACGTTACGTGGCGCAGCGGGAAGCGGCACACCGGGTAAAGGCAGACAATGAAGCACGCATCATCTGGAACCATGACAGCAGCAAAAGTCAGACGGAATACGCCCTCGTATACCTGCACGGGTTTTCGGCTTCCCAGTTTGAAGGTCATCCCACGCACCGCAACCTGGCGAAAAAAATAGGGGCCAACCTGTTCCTGTCCCGGCTGGCCGAACACGGTTTGGATACAGTCGATGCTCTCATTAACCTTACTGCCGAAAAATACTGGGAATCTGCTAAGGAAGCCCTGGCTATTGGAAAGCGGTTAGGCAAAAAGGTTATATTAATGGGCACATCCACCGGGGGCACCAATGCACTGCAACTGGCAGCAACATATCCCGATGATGTGGCAGCCCTGGTATTGTTATCGCCCAATATTGCCATCAATGATCCCAATGCCTGGGTGCTGAACAATCCGTGGGGGCTGCAGCTGGCAAGGCTGGTTACGGGTGGGCCTTACCGTGAGGCCAGCGACAACCGCGATACCTACAAACAATACTGGTACCACCGCTACCGGCTGGAAGGAACAGTAGCGCTGGAAGAAATGCTGGAGACCAGCATGAACGCCGAAACCTTCCGTAAGGTGACGCAACCACTGCTTTTATTATACTATTATAAAGACGAGGAGCACCAGGACCCCGTAGTTAAGGTGTCGGCAATGCGTGAGATGTTCCGCCAGGTATCCACACCAGTATCCAAAAAGCGTGAGCTTGCCATGCCGCTGACCGGCGATCACGTGATCGGGTCACCCTTCAAATCAAAGGATGCTGCTGGCGTGGAACGGGAGATCGCTGTTTTCCTGGAGCAACAGGTAATACACCATCCCTGAGGCAGGATTAACCCACCATCCGGGAGGCTTCGTACATCTGCTGGAGGTTGTAATCGGTGGCCAGTTTCTTGTAATTGATCAGGTCCACAATGGTTCCAATGAGACAAAGGCCGCCGGTAAACAGGTAGAGCAAACCCATCCCCACCTGGCCGATCACGAATCGTTGTACACCCGCCACCACGATGAATCCCAGGCAGGTGAGCAGCAGGATATCCCCCGGCTTTTTTCGCTTGCCCTGGAACAGCAGGAAGAACTGTTGCTTTTGTGTTTCACTCATGGATTTGGTCAGTTCATTAATGCCCGCCATCTCTTCGGGTTGCAGGTCAGGGAACATGGACAGGTAGTTGTGCATCATTTTTGGATTTGTTGGTCTTAATTATCAGGGTTATGATCCGGTGAACGATAATAAGGATCGCGGGCAATCCCATTGGGTGGAACTGCCAGGAAAGCATCCAGTTGCCGTGAAGGGCAGCGCTGATGCTGCGGCCCAGGCCGCAACCGATACAATGTTCCAGCGCCAGCCATTGAAAGGGGCAGAAGCCTGTGCTGCCGGGAGCGGGCGCACCACCTGCAAAGAGGCCGGCCAGTGCAAGCGTCCATAACAGCCACTCGTTATTGTTGCGGATCCAGGTTTTCATTATCAGTACATGAAAATAAGCTTCCTTTTTTCATTTCCCTATTTTTGATCCATAAATGCTTGCTATGTTACACTCCAGGATCGCCGGGATAGGAATGTATGTGCCCAGTCGTGTGGTCACAAACAAAGATCTCCAACAATATATGGACACCAGTGACGAATGGATCCGCGAAAGAACCGGAATTGAAGAGCGGCGGTATGCCGACCGCACGGGAGAAACGACCACCACAATGGCAGTAGAAGCCTCCCGCATAGCCATAGAACGGGCAGGTATAACAGCACAGGATATCGACTTCATCGTATTCGCCACTTTGTCGCCGGATTATTATTTCCCCGGATGTGGGGTTTTGGTTCAGCGTGCCATGAAGATGAAAGAGATCGGGGCGCTGGACGTGCGGAACCAGTGCAGCGGTTTCGTTTATGCGTTATCGGTAGCCGACCAGTTCATTCGCACGGGTACTTATAAGAACATTCTGGTGATAGGCAGTGAGAAACATTCTTTCGGGCTGGATTTCAGCACCCGTGGCCGCAATGTTTCTGTCATTTTTGGCGACGGCGCGGGAGCAGTGGTACTGCAACCCACGCAGGAAGAAGGGATGGGAATTTTGAGTACACACCTGCACAGCGATGGGGAAAGCGCGGAGATCCTGGCCATGTATAACCCGGGTACCCATGCCAACCACTGGGGGCATTATGCCGATTTCAATATGGATGCTTCCGTTGGTGAAATGTTCATGAGTCATGAAATGATCGACCGGGCACAGAATTTTCCCTTTATGGACGGGCCGGCAGTTTTCAAAAAAGCGGTGGTGAAGTTCCCCGAAGTGATCCAGGAAGCATTGCAGTCCAACGGCCTGCAGGCAGCCGCTATTGACCTGCTCATCCCCCACCAGGCCAACCTGCGCATTGCGCAATTTGTTCAGCAGAAACTCGGACTGCGGGATGACCAGGTCTACAACAATATCCAGCGTTATGGCAATACCACCGCCGCATCGGTACCCATTGCCCTTTGCGAAGCCTGGCAGCAGGGTAAGATCAAGGAAGGCGACCTGGTATGCCTGGCCGCCTTCGGAAGTGGATTCACCTGGGCCAGCGCCTTATTGCGCTGGTAATGCTTCCTTACGCATCATTCGAATGGTGCCATACAGCGGCCCCACGTTGTTACGCGGTTTGGCCCTGAGCTCGATACGCACCTTTTCCTTCCCGCTGGTAAGCGCGGCTGGAATGGGATAGGTGATATCATAAAATTTACTCGCCTTGTATTTGTTGATGTCTTCCGTAGCTACCAGTGATCCATCCACGAAAATATCAAAGGTCCTGTTACGGTTATCCATACCCCAGTAGCTCAGTAAGAGTTCATTCGCACCAACAGCACTTACTTTCATGGTAAAAAATAGGCTGCCGCCGCGCGTGGCGCGCCATTTTTTTCCATGGGCCTCACCGGTAAAGCTGTCCTCCCCTGTTAGCTCGTGGTCCCTCTCCGGTTGCATCTCTCCAATACGCAGTGCATCGATGGTCAGCGAATCCATTTTGCGTTGCCGACGCTTTTCGGCCTCGTACTCCTGTTGCCGGGTCTTCCATTCCCCGGGGTTGAACAGGTCAAAGTATACACTGTAATATTCATCATTGATTTCATGGAAGGGACGGAACCGGATCTCTTGCGGCCTGCCCACCCCGCGGGTATGGAAAACCAGGCTGTCACCCGGTTCCCGCTGCATCCAGGAACCTGGGTCAGCATTGGTGGTCACCACCACGGGGATACCGGTAACAGGATCGGGTTCAGTGTTACCAAATACCCCGGCAAGGGTCACAGGGCCGTAGAAATATGCCTGTCGCCCCGGATTATCGGGCATTGAAATGGCATGCAGGTGCATAGGAAGGGTAAGGGTGATGAGATCGCCGTCTTTCCAGGTCCTGTTGACCAATAGATAACCCGCATCATCAACCGCAGTGCTTACCTCCCGGCCATTCACTTTCACAGCCAGCTTATCCTTCACCCAATAAGGCTTGCGTAGTTTTATGGTGAACTTGCGGGCCTTGCGGAGCTGAAGGGAAAGCGTTACCTGATCACTTTCCGGAAGGGCTGTCTGCAGGGTGATACGGGCCCCCTGTTCCCGGAAATCCAGCTCACTGGGAATGTAAAGGTTCACGCTGAGATTGCTGGCCGCATCGGTGGCATAGATGGCTTCCCCGAATTTCACGTGGTTCTCCATCCCGGAACCTACACAGCAGGTGAAGGTATGGGTGGGGTGGCTGAAACGCTTCCGTGTACCCATGCGAAGGGGAACAAAATAACACATCATCCCATCCCCGTCGTGCTGTGAAGCCAGGATATGATTGTAAAGCCCGCGTTCATAAAAATCGAAATAGGACGCTTGCGGGTTAAGCGCATACAGGTGACGGGTGAGCTTGAGCATGTTGTAGGTGTTGCAGGTTTCCATGGTATTATCCGTAAGCGTTTCGCTCAGTTTACCTGCCGGACCGAAGTATTCGTAATTGCTGTTGCCCCCTGGCGCATAGGTATGGCTGTTAACTACCGTTTGCCAGAAGAAGTCGGCAGAGCGACGGTCCTCTTCCCTGCCCGTGAGCTGGTAGCGCCGCAACGTGCCGATGAGTTTGGGGATCTGGGTGTTGGAATGCTTTCCAGGTAAGATGTCATGTTGCAGAGCCAGGGAATCCAGTATCTTCCGGTCGTGAAATTGGTATGAAAGATCCAGGTACTTTTTTTGCCGGGTGAGGGCATAGGTATTCACCAGGCTTTCGTTCATGCCACCGTATTCGCAGAGCAGCATTTTCTGGATCAGTGAATCGGGAAGGTCTTTCAGCAGCCTTTCGGTCCAGTCCGCGAATTTTACCTGTACCTCCAGGGCTTTACTGTTACCGCAATACAGCTTCGCATCCAGCAAACCTGCCATGATCTTATGTACCGTATACCAGGGCGACCAGGCACCATTCAGATCAAAACCGCGGGAGGTGATATTGCCTTTTTTAACTTCTGCCCACACAATGTCCTCTTTAGGAATGGCACCCAAATATCCATTTCGAAGGGCCTGGCATTCCGCCAGCTCCTCCACGATATAATTCACTTTCCGGAGAAAACGCTCGTCCCTGGAAACCGCATAGTGCATCGCGCAGGCAGAGAGATAATGGCCGAGTGAATGTCCGGCCAACCCGGAAGATTCCCATCCACCGTAACGTTCTGCCTTGGCCTTCAGTCCGGCATGGTTCCGGAAATCGGCCAGCAGGCGATCCGGCTCCAGCGAGGCCAGCCAGGCTACATCGGCCTCCATGGCATCTTTGAAAGGTCCTTCCAGTAAGATCACCCGGTCAAGCGGAAAGGCTAGTGCTCGGAGAGGAACGGTTTCTTTAACAACCATGGCCGATTTACCGGTATGCGGAACATAGGACTGGCCAATGGCCGCAGCAGCCAGGGATATCCCCGACAGCAGGAGGAAGAAGCGAATTAAATACATAAGCAGGCTTTAACTGTAATTGTTACACTTAAAATTAACCGCCTGCCATATGCTCACATGGAAAAAAATTAGCCGATCGTAAATGGAATTTAACCGCTAACCGGATTTTAACCGGTATTGTTCATATTTTGACCGCTGGTTGGTAATTATCGATAATTACGTTATTTTTAATTGTCCATTTCACACTTAAAAACAGCTGCCATGAAAGTACTGCAATTCACCATTCCCGTACCGGGAGAAAGGAATATCATCCTCCAGCGGGATTGTCTTCCCTTCTTTTATCCTCACCTGCACCGGCATGATGAGGTACAGTTAACCTGGGTGATACGGGGAGAAGGAACTCTGGTGGTGGATAACAATATGCACTCTTTCCGGCCGGGGGATATTTACCTGATTGGTGCCAACCAGCCGCATGTTTTTAAAAGCGACCCGTATTATTTCGACCACGCCAGCGAAGATGCAACGGAAGCAATGACCATCTTTTTTAATCCCAACGGAAAGCTGACCCATCTTTTTGACCTTGCGGAACTTAAAACACTCAAGACCTTTTTCCAGAAGCATAAGGCTGGGTTTGGGATTCCGGAACCACACCGGGAAGACACACGGCAAATGATGCAGCGCATCAGTGAATCTTCCGGGGTTGACCAATTAACCGCATTCCTGGAAATGCTCCGGAAATTTTGCTCTATACCCGGACTTAAAGAGCTGAGTACCGTAACGGAGATGGCAAGTGTGAGTGAGAACGAAGGCATCCGCCTGGGAAATATTTACCATTTCATCATGATGAATTACGCGCAGCCGCTGACGCTGGAGGATGTGGCCAGGCAGGCGCACATGACGCCCCAGGCATTTTGCCGTTATTTCAAGAAAAGAACCCGCCACACTTTCGTCTCATTTTTAAATGAAGTGCGGATCAACGAAGCGTGTAAGAAACTGACAGACGGCGGATTCGACAGCATATCAACCATCGCCTACAATTGCGGGTTCAATAGTATTACCAATTTCAACCGGGTATTCAAAACCATTATTGGCAAATCGCCCAGTGAATACATGGAAACCTATTACCAGCATAGTTTTGAAGCGATGGCATCCTGATCACATTAACAGTATAAATAAAAGGGGCCCGTACAGAAGTACAGCCCCGTCCATTTATAAAAACAACTGAAAAGTGACAGGTTTAGCGTATGCGCAGCACCGTTATCGAATTGGCTGGAAACCTTCGTTTAAGTGATGGCTCTGTAGTGGTTAGTTCCGTCAGAGATGGCAATATCTTTTCCGGATGCGCAAAACTGTTTTCTTCATTCCTGCCGGCGCGGATCTCGTACACCCTTACCTGCGAATGTTTCCGGAAACCACCCGCCACCTGAATTTCCACATCATAAGGATGGTCATCGCCATTGACTACTTTCAGGATCAGGTCGCCGGTTTCCCTATCGCGGCCCGCGATGGATACCAGTTTTTCAGTATGGCGGTGAGACATAAGCAGGCTGTCTTCCAGGAACACCTTTACCTGGTTTCGTCCCACTTCCAGGCGGATATTGTACCATTTCCCGGTTTCTATGGGTTGCCTGAGTGGTACGTATTTGCCGATATTTGAAACGGAGCCATTAATGACCTGTTCAAATACGGAGTTCTTGTTCACATAACTGCCAATGTGCGCGCGCAGGTGGTTACGTTCATCCGTAACCGCAAAAGGAATAATAAAAGCATTGTACCCTGATAGTTTGCGTCCCTTAAGCCGGAGCGTATATTCTTCCAGGCTCAGGTCTTTCAACAGACTCAGCAGGTGTGCACCATTACCCGATTGTTGCCAGGCATCGCCATTTACCTGCCATTGGCCACTCACCACCTTCCATTCATCCGGCCGGGCAAGGAAATCCGAACGGTAGACCTGTTTACCGTTAGCAATAATTTCCAGGTCCTTGTATTCGGTTTGGGTATCCCAGGTTGCCAGTCCAATGCCACCCGAAAAGTTGGGATAGGCACCATCCAGGGGGATAATGGACTGTTGTACTACGAAGTTCTCATCAGCCCGGTTTTCCTGGAAAAGCTTGATGGCATAATAAGAAATCCGGGCAAAACTCTTTGCGCTGTTGAAGCGTATAAGGTTAACGGGCCAGTGCCTTGAGTTCACATTTTCCAGCAGTGGTGCATAACTGCTCATCTTTACCAGGTCTCCGTTGTTTTCCATTCCCATAATATAAACGGCATCATTAAGCGCTGCCAGCATATTACCCTGTCCAACCCCGGCGTTGGTGGCGTATTCTCCAACATAAACATCGTAATCGCCTCTCTTATAATCATCAAAATGGTTGTAGTTGATAAAGGACCAATTCGCTGCTTTGTAAGCGTGTTCATCGGCGATATCGGTGGTGCGTATACTATCCAGTGTCCAGCGGTTGATATCCCCAATACCCATGCTGGAGATGATCTTAATATCCGGGTATTGCTTGCGGATGGCTTCGTGAAAGCGGTTATACCGTTTGGCATACCAGGGCCCATGCTGTTCGTTGCCAACTTCTACATAGCGCAGCGGGAAGGGCTTCGGGTGACCGTTTGCGGCGCGCATCTTTCCGTAAGTGGTGGTTACCGGCCCTACGGCATATTCGATGGCATCCAGTACATTGTCAATAACCGGTTGCAGACTATCATCCGGTACGAAGGTGCCGCTCCTGAATTCGCAGGATACACCGGCATTGAAAACATAGAGGGCATCCGCGCCGATATCTTCACAGAACTGAAGGTACTCATGGTATCCGAATCCATCGGTGCTCCAGTAATCCCAGACGCTGAACGTTCCTGGTCTCTGTTCAACGGGGCCGATGGTCCTTTTCCAGTTGGGCGCACTTTCCACGTTGATGCCTTCCACAAAGCATCCGCCGGGCCACCGCAAAAAAGAAGGCTGGAGGCCGGCGATATAGCTGGCCAGGTCAGCTCTCAAGCCATTAGCACGGTTTTTATAGGTCTCCTCCGGAAAAAGGCTGACAAAGTCCAGCCATAACTTGCCTTTGCCGCGGAAACGGAAAGCGAGTTGGGCAGAATCCTCTCCGGAAAACGCCTCCAGGCGTAGCTTATATTGCTGCCACTGCCTTCCCGGCTTCAGCGTTACCTGCGATGTTGCAAGGGCATTTCCGGAACGATCCAGCAAGGCCAGCTCCAGGGTGCCGCGGTAATTGCCGGCATCCCGCGCATAGAAAGACAGGTGGTAGTTTTTGCCCTTGCTCACGCCCATTCCCCAATAACCTTCGTTAACCAGCTGGGGAGGGTTGGCTGCTTGCGACCCGGACACGCTGATCTCCATCGATTGCGGGCTCGCGCTGTTGAGGGGATGGGCTTTGGTTAACCTGACCCGGATGGCAGCAGTATCTCCTGCCAGCCGCCAACCCGGCCATTCGGTCGTCAGGGTCCAGGGCATGGTCCAGTCTGTTGGCTTGCCCGCCAGGTTATAGTGTGGCGTGCGGCGGGGGATGATATTCCCATTTTCCAGGTGCGTGCCTGGAGGCAGGCGGTTGTCCTCAAACCCCCTGTTGCGGACCATTTCTGCATACAATCCACCGTCACCACCATGGCTGATCTCTTCAAAGAAAACTCCATGTAGGGTCGGCGCAACCGTATTCTTCACGCTGCCGCTATCGATCCGTATAACGGCCTTTTGCTGAGCCACGATACAGGTATTGCAAAGCAGCAGCAGCGAAAGTTTCAGCAGGCGCTTCATTGTACGATCCATTCGTGAATACCCGCTGAATTATCTTTCGGCAGCTGGACTTCCAGCCTTAATGCCTTGGTTTTTACCGGTTCAAATCGAACGGTATTGTACTGGTCCTTACTGATTTCGTACCCTCCTTTTACCTGCACCGGGATCCACTTACCGTCTTTTTCGTAAAGAATTTTATAGGAGGCCGGAACCCTGCATCCGCCAAATGGACCGTCATCGAACCAGTATAGTTTGGACTCACTAACGGTGTATGGTTGATCGAAATCGTATTGCACCCATTCCAACGTATTCTGTTTGGGCCACCAATGCAGGTAAACAGAATTACGGTCTTGCGCATCCGAAGGTTCATACTGGTCGTTCAGTCCCCGTAACATACGGGGGTTGGACTGGGAAGAACTCACTTTGCTTTTCGATGCGATGGTGGGTGCCGGTTTTGGCCTTGCTGCGGCTTCCGTAAAGGGTATCCAAACTTCCATTTCGGATGGCCCCCGGTTGTTCCAGGAAAAATAGGGGATAGCCGTAACCGTTTGTTCATTCCGGAGCAATGCATCGGAACCAATTTGCCGTTTGGTGGAATTACCGTTACCGGTGAGTACCATAACCCCGTTCAAAAATTGAGGCCGGAAGGTAGCCTGGAATTGCTGGTCTTTATTGATCACGATATTGTGCACCGCACTGTCCAGGTTGTCTGGCCCTTCCAGGCAATAGACCAGCGGACCACGTTGCAGGGCAAAACGATCTTTATCGTCCTTAACATTTTGGTGTGCCATCACCTTTTCGATATCCATGGGAAAAACCAGCTCCAGTTTATCACCGGCTTTCCAGTTACGGTTGATCCGGATATAACCCTTATCCACCTGGTAAGCAAGCTGTTTACCATTAAGTTTCAGTTCCACGGGGGCCTTATGCTGGTCCAGGAAGGTGTAAAGACTACCGGGCACAGCTTCCTGCCGGGCCCATCCCGGGATACGAAGGAACAGGGAAAAGCTGGCATTCTTTTGTACGGGCTTTACAGAAAGCTGCACTTTTCCATTCCAGGGATAATCGGTTTGTTGTTCGATCTCCAGGTTAGTAGCTGGAACCTGGATGGAAGCAGTGCTGGCCGCGTAAAGGTTTACATAAATATCGTTATCCCGTTGCGCATATACATAACCGGGAATGGAAGGCATGAAGCGCGTCATGTTCGAAATGCAGCAGGCACAACTGAACCAGGCACTTCGCTGGTGCTGCCCCATGGAGGCAAGCGGGTTGGGATAAAAAAACCTGTCACCGCTCAGGGAAACACCCGAAAGCAAGCCATTGTACAGCACCCGTTCAAGCACATCTATATAACGTGCGTCACCATTCATGAGGAACATCCGGTTATTCCAGTAAACATTGGCGATGGAAGCACAGGTTTCGGCATAGGCCGACATATTGGGCAGATCATAAGACGCACCAAATGCTTCCCCATGGCCGGTGGCACCGATACCACCGGTAAGGTAAAGTTTATGCTCCACCACATCGTGCCAGATATCGTTAATGGCACTGATATAATCTTTGTTACCGGTCAGCGCGGCAACATCTGCCATACCGGTATACATATAGGCGGCGCGTACAGCATGCCCTACCGCCGTATGCTGGTCGGTAACCATCTTGTGCGACTGGCTGTACTCGGATCCTTTGATCTTACCATCACCCCGGATGTCCAGGAAAAATTTAGCCAGGTCCAGGTATTCCTTTTTGCCTGTAATACGATACATCCTCGCCAGACCCATTTCCACCACCTGGTGGCCAGGGAAATAAGCAGCTTTACCCGGTCCAAAGTCTTTTACCAGGAGGTCCGCATTTTTAATGGCAATGTCCAGCAGGGATCTTTTACCCGTAGCAAGGTAGTGGGCCACAGCGGCTTCATAGAGGTGCCCGGAATTATACAGTTCATGGCTGAGGTCGGGATCTTTTTCCCATCTCTTTTCACTGATCCAGTTATGGAGCTTCGCCGGCTTCATGGTCCGGAAAGTATACAGGTAGCCATCCGGTTCCTGCGCAGCAGCTATAATTGCAATGAGCGTATCCAGGGTAGCTTCCAGGGCAGGATCCGGCTTAACCTGTAATGAATAGGCGGCCCCTTCTATCACCTTATAGAGATCAGTATCATCGAAAGGAAATTCCGTGTATGTATCCCCTGGCATTTTCCCGGCTGCTTTAAGGAAATTATCGATCCTGCCGGTTTCCCGGATCTTTTGCAGGGTATAAGGAATGGAAACAGTGCGGTTGACTTCGATCCGTGGTGCCCAGAAATTATCGTGGAAATGTACCTGCGTGAAAGGAACAGGTTGGATGGGATAATCCCCGCCCTTGTGTTGTGCGTTCAGTTGGGTGGAAACCAGCACAAGGCCACCGAGTATCAAAAGAATTTTATTCAGCATCACTAATATTTAAGGTTCCTGAAATTACAAATAAATGTACGATTGACGCTTTTTGAAAACTTTGCACATATTGACTATTCATACGCGTATTTTCTCAATCTTTTTCCATTCCGCTCAGAATGCTTAAATTAAGTGTTCATTTAGAAATTAATAACAGCCATATGTCAATCAAGCGACGCAATTTCATCCGTCATACTGGTGGGTTGCTTTTAGGAACTACCCTGCTCCCCTCATTTTCGGAAGACCTCTTTGCCCAATCAATTCGCGTTGCCCCTTCCGACCAGTTGAACATCGGCCTTATTGGCGCCAATGGAATGGGCTGGAGCAATTTACAGGCTTTGCTGAAAGTTCCCGGCACCAAATGTGTAGCCCTCTGCGATGTAGATGAAAATGTAATTAAAAGAAGGGTGGCAGAGCTGGAAAAGATCAATATGCCGGTAAAAACATATTCGGATTACCGGCAGTTGCTGGAAAACAAAGATGTGCACATTGTGATCATCGGTACCCCCGACCACTGGCATTGCCTGCAAATGGTGGATGCCTGTGCGGCAGGAAAATATGTTTACGTGGAAAAGCCAATCGGTAATTCGGTGGAAGAATGCCGTATTATGGAAGCTGCCCAGCAGCGCTATAACAGTATCGTGCAGGTCGGACAATGGCAGCGCAGCGCCCCACACTTCCAGGATGCCATCCGTTATGTACACAGCGGGCAATTAGGAAATATCCGGACAGTAAAGTCCTGGGCTTATATGGGCTGGATGAAACCGGTTCCCATCCAACCCGACGGTAATGTACCTCCCGGGGTCGACTATGAGCGCTGGCTGGGACCGGCCTCCAGGCGGCCATTTAATGGCAATCGATTCCATTTCAACTTCAGGTGGTTCTGGGATTATGCAGGCGGATTGATGACAGACTGGGGCGTTCACATGATCGACTATGCGCTGATCGGGATGAAAGCGGGTTTCCCCAAAAACGTGTTGGCTATGGGTGGCAAAATGGCCTATCCGGATGATGCATCGGAAACACCGGATACCCTCACCGCAGTATTTGAATACGACAAGTTCAACCTGGTATGGGAACATGCCACTGGTATAGACCTGGGCCCGTACGGACTCACCCACGGAACGGCATTTATCGGCAATAACGGCACCCTCATCCTGAACCGGGAAGGATGGTATGTGATGGCTGAAAAAGGTAAGCTGGAAGCGGTAACCCTGCAGAAAGACCAGGGTAATAGCCTGGGCCTGCACATGATGAATTTTGTAGAGGCCATTAAAGCCGGCAATGCATCCCTGTTACATACCCCGGTTCAACAAGGGTCGCTTACGGCACAGGTTTGCCAATTGGGAAATATTGCCTTCCGAACCGGTGAGAAGCTACAGTGGGACCCGCAAAAAAACAGGTTTGATTCAGCAGCTGCCAACAAACTCCTGAAGGCAAACTATCATAATGGGTACCAGCTCCCGCGTATCGGCTAAAATCCGGTGACAGGTGGTCAAAAAGAGGAAACCTGCATTGAATAAATGCGGGCTTGGAATACTTATCTTTCCTCCTTAACCAACAACTGCATGAGCGAAGCAACATTTAAACCTACCCTCAAACTACTGGACGCCACCATGATTGTTGCCGGTTCCATGATCGGTTCGGGCATATTCATAGTAAGCGCGGATATAACCCGAAACGTAGGATCGGCGGGATGGCTGATTGCCGTTTGGCTGATCACGGGATTCATGACCATAACAGCGGCATTGAGTTATGGGGAGCTCAGTGCGATGTTTCCCAAAGCAGGTGGACAATATGTTTACCTGAAAGAAGCGTACAACCCGCTGATGGGTTTTTTGTATGGTTGGAGCTTTTTCTCCGTGATACAAACCGCAACTATAGCAGCGGTAGCAGTGGCATTCGCAAAATTCACAGCCTACCTCATACCTGCATTCAGTGAAGATAATATAGCTGTTGACCTGGGATTCCTGACGGTTTCTTATGCACAGTTATTATCTATTGTGGTGATCGTTTTGCTAACCTTTATCAATACACGCGGGATAAAAAGCGGCAAGCTGATCCAGACAACCTTTACGCTCACCAAATTGCTGAGCCTTTTTGGACTGATCCTGTTTGGTTTGCTGGCCTTCCGCAGCGGGGTCTGGAGCCAAAACTGGACAGATGCTTGGTCACTGGCACCGCGTAATACCGATGGCAGCCTGGGCAACTATACACTGTTTGCAGCGATGGGGGCCATTGCAGCAGCGATGGTAGGGTCCATTTTCAGTAGTGACTCATGGAACAACGTCACCTTTATAGCAGGGGAAATAAAAAACCCACAGCGCAATATCGGGCTGGCGCTTTTCCTGGGGACCCTGATCGTTACCGTTATCTATGTACTGACCAACCTGACCTACCTTTCAGTATTATCCCTGGATGCCATAGCTACGGCAGAAAAAGACCGCGTGGCAGTGTCTGCTGCCCAGGTAATCTTTGGGAATGCCGGCACCATCATCATTGCCATTATGATCATGATCAGCACCTTCGGGTGCAATAACGGTATCATATTGGCGGGTGCACGGGTATATTATACAATGGCCCGGGATGGCTTGTTCTTCCGGAAAGCGGGTGGGCTGAACCGTAATGATGTTCCTGGGTATGCCTTGTGGCTGCAATGCCTCTTTGCATGTGCCTGGAGTCTTAGCGGTAAATACGGACAGTTGCTGGATATGATCTCCTTTGTTGTGGTAGGCTTTTATATGCTTACGATAGCGGGCATCTTCATCCTGCGTCGCAAAAGACCGGACGCCGAAAGACCCTACCGCGCATTCGGCTACCCCGTATTACCGGTGATCTATATTCTGATGGGACTCAGTTTTTGCATACTGCTGATCATCTTTAAACCGGGATTTACCTGGCCCGGCCTGATCATTACATTGCTGGGCATCCCGATCTTTTACCTGGTCAGGAAAAAGTCTGGTGAAGGAACAATCTAATGACAATGACCTTGTCAAACCATACTAAAACGGTTAGGGTCAAACGCACTAACAGAAACAGATGTCTTTTCACCCTTTGCCAGCTCAGCAACCAGCTTTCCGGTGGCGGGACCAAGACTTAACCCCATCATGGCGTGTCCACCAGCAATAATGGTATTGGAAAGCCGGCGTGAGTAACCGATATAGGGAATACCATCCGGTGAGCAGGGCCGGTAACCGAACCAAACGTCCTCTTTTTCGGGCATCTGTAGCCCTATCCCTGGAAAATAGGCAGGAACCGATTCAACGATCCCCTGGACCCGTTTCAGGTTCACTTTGTCATCAATGGCGCCCAGTTCCATCGTACCTCCATAACGCATGCGATTATCCATCGGTGTTATAGCAACACGCGCTTCGCAAAGAATTGCTGGTGTATTAAGTTTTACAGCAGGGCTCTCCAATGTGAAAGAGTAGCCTTTCCCCGCCATCAGGCTTAGTGAGGAACCTGCTTTTTTCATTAGTTGTGGAAGCCAGGAGCCTGCCGCCATCACAAATAAATCAGCGCTATGCAGTTGGTCTCCAACCCGAACACCGGATACCTTACCATTAGCAGTTTCAATGCTTGTGACCGGTTGTTGCAGGAGGAAGTTTACACCTCGATTCCGGAGCAGGTTGATTAGTTGCCGGTTGAGCAGATCAGGTGACAGGTGTGCATCGCAGCGGTAGTGAACAGCTCCTAATACGTCCATTTCTACCTGCGGCTCCATTGCCTGCGCCGCTTTCCTGTCCAGTATGCTAACATCTAACCCCATCCCGCGGGCCCTCTCTGCAAGGTGACCCTCTTCATCTGCCACTTCCGGCTTCCGGAAGTACATCAGAATACCCTTTTGCTGAAGGGAGAAATCCATACCCGGTTCATCCTGCAATTGCAGGTAGAGCTGCTTGCTGAGCAGGTTGATATCCCTTAAGTGGGGAGCAGCTTTATCTACGTTGGCGTTAGTGGCGCTGCGCAGGAAGTGTAGTCCCCAGGAAAGCAAAGGCACACTCAGCGAGGGCCTGACATAAAACGGGCTTTTGGAGTTGAACATCCAGCGAATACCCTGGGATACGATACCCGGGGCTGCAAGGGGTACGAAATGGCTGGGTACTATCATGCCCAAATTGCCATAGGAGCAACTGTCGCTGAGGTCTGTCCGATCCACAACGGTCACCTCCCATCCATCACGGTTCAGGTAATAGGCAGCGCTCAGTCCAATGATGCCACCCCCGATAATGATTACTTTCATTCCATCAAATTATTGGTTCGCGGGTGTAGGCGCCATTGACCTTGCGCATGATGCCGAGTGGATTATCATTTTGAAGGGCGGCTGGCAGGAGCGCTTGAGGACAATCCTGCAGGCATATCGGCCGCAGGAAACGATCCAGGGCTTCTGCCCCCACTGAAGTGGAACGACTGTCAGTGGTGGCTGGGAAAGGACCGCCGTGAACCATGGCGTGACATACCTCCACCCCGGTAGGAACACCATTGTAGATCAGCCTTCCTACCTTGTTGGAAAGTTGTCGTATCTGCTGGGAATATTGTAAAAGGTCCTGGTTGGTACCGAAAACAGTACCGGTGAGCTGGCCATGTACCTTGCCGAGTGCCTCCATTAATTCCTTTCCGTCCCGGCATATAACCAACAGGGATGCAGGACCGAAAACTTCATCCTGCAGGCGTGGTTGCCGGATAAAATCAGAAGCACTTACTTTGAGTAACGATGGGGATCCCTGGTAGCTGGCGGATGCATCCGGACCTGAATGCAGTACCTCCACTCCTTGCTGTTCACCCAGTAGTTGGCGCCCGGAATAATAAGCCGAACAAATGGCAGGATTGAGCATAGTAGCAGGGGTAGCAGCAGCCATGGTAGCCACCAGGTCCGCGACAAATGCATTAGTGGCAGCACTTTCCAATAGGAAAACCAATCCCGGATTGGTACAAAACTGGCCAACTCCCAGCGTAATGGAAGCCGAAATCTGTTTGGCCAGTTCAGCAGAATCTGCAGCCAGTTTTTCGGGTAATAGCAATACCGGGTTGATACTGCTCATTTCGGCGTAAACCGGTATTGGCTCCTCCCTCTCGGTGCTGGCTGTACGAAAAAGTGCCATGCCGGCGCGATAGGAACCTGTAAATCCTATGGCACGTATGGCAGGATGCCTGGCAAGGTTTTGACCTAATTGGGCTCCTGAACCAATGAGTGATGAAAAGACACCATCAGGCATACCCGATTTCAATGCCGCCTGCTGTATGGCACGTGACATCAATTCATTAGTGCCTAAATGGGACGTATGCGCTTTAACGATAACGGGGCAACCGGCAGCCAGAGCGGAAGCGGTATCTCCTCCTGCAGTGGAGAAAGCAAACGGAAAATTACTGGCAGCGAAAACCGCAACCGGTCCGATACCAACCTGTATCTTCCTGATATCAGCTCTTGGCAGCGGTTTACGATCCGGGATGGCGGTATCAATGACCGCTTTGATCCAGGATCCTTCCCGCAGGATGGAAGCAAACAAACGAAGCTGGTTAACGGTCCTGTCGCGCTCACCGTTCAGCCTGGCCTGCGGAAGACCTGTTTCAAGGTGTGCCCTTTCTATTAGGGTATCACCAAGAGCCAATATCTCGTCCGCAATAGCATCCAGGAAACCTGCACGGACAGCGGCATCCATGCTGCTGAATGTTGGAAAGGCCTGGGATGCTTTATTCATGGCCAATTCAATCTCTTCCTCACTGGCAATGGAAAATTCTTCCGGCAGTTCTTTGGCTATAACAGTACTAAAGGAACGTAGTTTATCCGATTGCTTACTGCCGGAAGCGGTTCCGATAATACTAAGTCCAGTCAGCATGCGCAGATGTTTTCAGGTTAAGATAATCCGGCAGCGAAGGTCTGTTGGCTAATCCATCATCGATCACTTTCTGGATGCGCACCCTTTCTTCACCCTCCAGCACAAGCCTCGGAGCGCGGACGTATTCTGATCCGATACCGGTTCCCTTGGCAGCCAGTTTGATGTACTGAACCAGCTTGGGATGAATATCAAGTTCCAGTAACGGCATGAACCACCGGTAGATCTCGAGAGCTTCCTGTATCCTGCCCGCTTTAACCAGGCGGAAAATAGCAACTGTTTCACGGGGGAAAGCGTCTACCAATCCGGCTACCCAGCCGTGTGCGCCCAGTACCAGGCTTTCAAGCGCCAGCGGATCCACACCGGTCAGGATCTTAAACCGGTCTCCAAAACGATTCAGCATCCTGGTTATATTGATGGTATCGCGTGTTGACTCCTTTACGGCCTGGATATTATCAAAAGCTGTCATTTTATCAAACATATCCAGGGTTACTTCAATCTTGTAATCGACCGGGTTGTTATAAATGAGAATGGGAAGGGAAGTATTTTTAGCTACCGTTGTGAAGAATGCCAGGGTTTCTTCATCGCTTGATTTGTAGCGCATGGGGGGCAAAAGCATGAGCCCGTCTGCGCCATTCGATTCTGCCTCACGGGCAAGTTCAACCGCTGCTTTGGTACTTTGCTCGGCGATGTTCACCAGTACAGGAAAACCAGACGGAACAATTTCTTTTGCATAAATAAGCAACTGCTTTTTTTCTTCATTCAATAAGGTGCTGGCTTCGCCCAGGGAACCGCCAAGGATCACTCCATCCACACCTGCTTCCACCTGTGCTTCCATATTTATCCGGAACATGTCAAAGTCAGGATTCTCATGTTTGTCGAAGGGGGTGAGCAATGCCGGGAAAACACCGCTCCATTCAATGCTTGCCATAATGTATTATTTGTAATTGTACTTCAAAAGTATAAAAGCCCGCGATTGGATATTATCCTGTATTTAATTGTTTGTTTACGGATTTTAACCCAAACTAATATCCCCCTTAAAAAAGGGGGATAGAATATGGTTATTTTATGGAATAGGTTACCTGTAATCGGGATTCTGGACCAGGTTGGGATTCTTGTTCAGCTCGGCTTCCGGGATGGGAAAAAGGGTGCGGGTCTTCCCATCGCTTTTGGGGCGGTGGTTGAACCAGCTTTTACGATGGAATACGCCAAAACGGATCATATCCTGCCGGCGATGCGCTTCGGCAGCAAACTCCCAGCCGAGTTCGTCATAAAAGCGGCCAAAAGGTATATCCTCTCCTCCCTGCAATTCGGTAACCTGGCCGTCTTTCCAGTAGCCATATTTATATACGCTTCCTTTCTCCAGGTCCGCCGCAGCAACGGTTGCCTTGGAAGGATTGGTGGAAGCAAAAGCTCGCTGCCTTACCTGGGTAACCAGGCCGGCAGCACCGGCGGCATCTCCATTGCGCAGCAGGCACTCGGCCTTCATCATGAGGATATCAGCGTAACGGAATACCGGGAAATCCGTGCTGAGACCGCCCCTTGCCCCCGGCTTGATTTCAAATTTACCGATCCGGTATCCCTGGAAATAATCGGCTAACTCCATGCCATCTACATGCCTGGTATATTCCAGCACGAAATTGCCGGTAGAAACACTGTATTGAGGTCCCATGATCCAGGTATCTTTCATCCGGGTATCATCGGGGTCATAGGTATCAATAAACTGCGGTACGGCGCA
Source organism: uncultured Flavihumibacter sp. (assembly GCA_965649495.1). Taxonomy (GTDB): domain Bacteria; phylum Bacteroidota; class Bacteroidia; order Chitinophagales; family Chitinophagaceae; genus Flavihumibacter. The sequence continues at coordinate 26,040 of CBFGLD010000016.1, forward strand.
GTTACCCCCCCATGGCTGCGCTGCCATATTGAGCACATTCCGGTGAGCCGTGGCCAGGGTTTTCATGTGAATGCTGTTCTGGGTGGCAAACACCTCATCATAAGGTACAGCCAGGATCAACTCCTTGGAATTCTCGTTGTTGGTTATGAAGTTATTCTTGTAAACCGGTTCCAGGATATACGTGCCGGAATTGATGATATCATCGCATTGCGCAACACAATCATCCCACCGGGATGTACCCGTATATACTTCCGCATTGAGATAAAGCCTGGCAAGAATACTCTTGGCAACCCATTTGTTGATCCGGCCGTACATGGACTTATCTGCCTTTTCGCTGAGGTTATCCATATTGGCCAGCAGTTCGGATTCCACAAAAGCAAACACCTCGGCCCGGGTTGCCTGTTCCGGCAGGGATGCATCTGAGAAATCGGTCACCAGCGGCACATTGCCATGTGTATCTACCAGCAGGCTGTAATAAAACGCTCGCAAGGATTTGAGTTCCGCAACAAGTGCTTCTTTCCCGGTGGTAATGGGAATGGAACCGGATTCAATCTGGAAGAGTATCCTGTTTACCGTATTAATACCATTATAACAATTGTTCCATAAGTTATGTGGCTGCCACTGCACCTGGTTCCATTCGTGGTTGTGCATCCGCTGGTAAGTACCTCCATCGTACCAACCATTGGGTCGTGCAGGCGTTACGATGACATCGGCAGGCTCCTCCTGTAAGTCGAAATTTCCCTGCCAGCCGGCATACATGGGCCGCATGATGGTATAGGCGGGACCGATGATTGCCGGTATATCTTTTTCCGTGGGCCGGAAAGACGTTTCCAGTACCTGGTCGAATACTTCCTCGTCAAGGTTGGTACAACCATTCAGGGACAGCATCGCAGAAAATGCCAGGACCCCAATCTTGAATATATTGATTTTCATTTTTCTGATTTTTGAATTAAAGTCCAATGTTTACTCCCAGGGTAAAAGTTCGGGTGGTCGGATACTTATCCCTGGAATCAACTCCGGGATCAAGACCCAGTCGATTTACTTCGGGATCGATTCCTTTGTAACCGGTCAACACCAGCAGGTTCAGTGCTGATGCATATACCCTGGCGCGTTTGAAATATTGCCCTTTCACATTGATGTTATAACCAACAGTCACGTTGTCCACTTTCCAGTGATCCCCATCTTCGATGTAATAGGAAACATAGGCCAGGTCGTTGTCGAGCCTTGTCTTCCCGTAAACATTATCGAATGCCGATTTCAGCATATTATACTGTTTGATCTTGGGATTCTCGTAATAAAGGCGCTGAAAATTCAGGATCTGGTAGCCGAATGCTCCACGCATGTTAACAGACATATCGGCTCGCTTGTAACGGAAATAGAGGTTGAGTCCGGCAACGTGTTTGGGAATTCCATTGCCCAGTACCTTTTTATCAGAAGGGGTGGATTGTGATAAAGGTTTGGGTTTTCCATCTTCGCCCTCAATGATCCATTTGCCATCATCATCTATATCGATGGATTTATACCCCCAATAATTACCGATGGCATCCCCAACTTTTACCCGGTGTGTACTTTCCTGGATGGGTTCCCCGGTATAACCCGTGTAAAAGAAATCATTAGTGGTTTGATAAATATCATTGGAGATTGACAGCAGCTCATTCTTATTGGTGGAATACGTGAGGTTAGCCTTGAAGTCCATATCCTTCTGGCGGATGATGTCGTAATTAACCAGCAATTCGATACCCCGGTTACGCATGCTGCCGGCATTAGCCAGGGTGGATCCAAAAAGGTTTGGCGGTACAGGCACAGGAAAACTGTACAGCATGTCCCTGGTAAGACGCTGGTAAAAATCAATACTACCGCTGAGTCGTCCCTTGAACATGGCATAGTCAAGCCCTACATTATATTCCTCCTTTTTTTCCCATCGCAGGTCGGGGTTAGGGTTACGGGTGGGCGAAATGGGCTGTATCCACATGCCGTTATACAGGTAACGGTTATTGCTATACGATAATGAAATCAGCGACTGGTAAGGATCGAAAGGCACCGTTCCGGTTATCCCAAACCCCGCACGTAGTTTCAGGTCATTGATAAAATCCAGTTTATCCATGAAATTTTCCTTATTGATGCGCCAACCGATCGATACCGCCGGGAAGGTTCCCCACTTGTAATTGGCGCCGAACTTGGACGAACCCTCGTGACGCATACTGGCCATTACCAGGTATTTCTCACTCAGGGAATAATTGAGTCTTCCGAAGAAGCCGATCAGTTTGTGATTGGTCTTATAGGAGCTCATCCCATAAGCACTGTTATTTTGCAACAGCATGGCATCGCCAGCATCCAGTTTATTATAGGTGTAGAGGTCGGTGGGAAAGTTGGAGTTGGAAGCTGCAAAACCCTCGCTGGTAACATCCTGCCAGCTGTAACCACCCAGGATCGTGAAGCGGTGATCATTGATGGAACGGGAGTAATCAGTAGTGAACTCCAGCAGGTTATCCTGGTAGAGCGATGTATTACGGGAAGCATACCCTGTTCGGTTATTCACTACCGATGCACGGTGATTGAATGTTTCCGCATAACCGGAAAGGGAATTGACCTTTACATTGGAAACCATCAGTTTCATGTTAAGGTCTTTTATAGGTGAGAATACAACACTTCCATTCAACCGGATTTCTGAGGCACGCAACTCACCCGAAGTTTCGTCTATACTGCGGAGTGGATTATCATAATTATACGCGTTGGGATCTTCTTTCCACTGCCCCGTATAATCGTAAACACTATCAGTTGGATTCCGGATGATGGCCTGGCGATAGATATAGGCATAGTTGGGTCCTGCAAAATAATTGCGGTTCCTGCCCAGTATGCCAAGGTTGAACTTAAGGCGATTGTCCAGCATATTGTGGTTCAGGTCTACCCTTCCCGTAAACTGTTTGTTATCAGATCGGTTAAACAATCCCTGCCAGCTTCTGTAATTAAGGGATGCAATGTAATTGGACTGCCCGTTTCCACCCTGGAGAGAAAGATTATGAACGTGGCTTACGGGTTTTCGGGTAATCTCTTCCAGCCAGTCGGTACTGGTTCCCTTGTCAAAGCTTTCAGTATAAAAACCTTCGCTTACCAGGCGGCGCACATCCGCAGCATCCAGGAATTCCATTTTGCGGGCGATGGATTGCACACTAACATAACTGTCATAATTGATGGAAGCAGGCAATTTACCATCACGCTTACGCGTGGTGATAAGAATAACTCCGTTAGTACCCCTGGTGCCATAAATGGCGGCTGCCGAACCATCTTTCAACACATCGATGGATTCTATATCCTCGGGAGCAATGGTATTCAGAGAACCCGGAATTCCATCAATAAGTATGAGGGGCTCCGTGGAAGACATGATGGTACTGTTACCCCTAAGCGAAATCTGCGTCGTTGCGTTGGGATCGCCACTGGGGGAAACAATCGCCAATCCGGCCACTTTACCCTGTATCAGCTGGCCCGCATCTCGTGCAAAACCCTGTGTAAAGTCTTCGCGCTTAACATTGGCAACAGCTCCGGTAACCTCTCCCTTTTTTTGCTTGCCATACCCCACCACCACTACATCATCCAGGCTGGAAGCAGATGGAGATAACTGGATAGTGAGCGATGATTTTCCTGTGGGATCTATTACCTGGGAGGAATATCCCACATAACTCACCTGCAGTTTGGCACCTGCTCTTGTGAGTGCCAGGGTGAAAGCTCCTTTCTCGTTGGTGGTGGTCCCATTGGAAGTGCCCGATTCCAATACGGTGGCTCCGCTTACAGGATCCCCCTTTTCATTGGTTACCGTTCCGGTAACACGGCCGGCATCCTGTGCCATAAGCGCTGGCTTACCGGAAACTATCAAGGCAGCGATCGTTAATAGGATGAACAGCACCCTGAACAATGGGCGTTCATCGGTGAACAATAATCTCATAGCTGATATTTTTTTGGTTAAACTGGGAGAAACTATATAATTGTATATAATACACTTAAAATTAAAATGCGTCAATCCATATGGATTCACGCATTTTAATTTTGTGTTACCAAATATTAACTCGGATTATTCTTTATTACGGGCAGGCGGCTCCGCCTTCAGAAGGGTCCTGACAAAGAAATCCCGTTTGCGTAACCTTCCGTAGGCACCTCCATCGCTGTGGCCCATACCCGGAATTGACAGGAATTCAAAATGTTTTCCGCTTTTAATAAGTGCATCTGCCACACGATAGGTGGATTCCGGTGGAACATTGGAATCTTCATCGCCCACGATCAGAAGGAGATCGCCGCGAAGCTTATGCGCATTGGTGACATTGGATTGCTCATCGTAATGTTTACCCACCGGGTAACCCATCCACTGTTCGTTCCACCATTGTTTGTCCACCCGGTTATCATGACAGCCACAGGAAGAAACGGCCGACGAATAAAATTCAGGATGGAATAGAAGTCCTCCCAGGGAATTTTGCCCGCCGGCTGATGTGCCATAAAGTCCTACCCTGCTATCATCTACCCAGGGCAGCGAATCTGCCAGCGCTTTTATCCAACGGATACGGTCAGGGAAACCGGCATCAGCCAGG
>CBFGLD010000017.1:0-29871 GCA_965649495.1 uncultured Flavihumibacter sp.
GGACATTGTTACTCATGATAACGTTGTTTCCTACCATGCAGTCGTGGGCCAGGTGGCTATAGGCCATAATCAGGCAGTTTTTGCCCACCGCGGTTTTGCCGCGATCCTTGGTACCCCGGTTGATGGTCACGAATTCCCGGATGGTAGTGCCGTCGCCGATCTCCACATTCGAATATTCGCCTTCAAATTCCAGGACCTGGGCCACGCCAGAAAGAACGGCTCCAGGAAATATGCGGCAGTTTTTCCCGATGCGCGCGCCTTCCATGATGGTTACATTGCTGCCGATCCAGGTACCCTCGCCGATCTCCACATCCTGGTGGACAACGGTGAACGGGTCAACCTTTACGTTGGTAGCGAGGCGGGCATTTGGGTGTATATAGGTATGTGGATGGATCATATTAAAAAAAACGTCAGATTTTTTAATCTGGCGTGCAAAAATAAGGCATTAGTCCCTTTTAATTACCTGCGCCACCATATCCGCTTCGGCGCAAAGCTTATTTCCTACATAAACGGTACCCCGCATTTCACAAATGCCCCTCCGGATGGGAGCAGCCAGCTCCATCTTAAGTAACATCGTGTCACCCGGAACGATCTTCTGCTTGAACTTGCAATTATCGATCTTGAGGAAATACGTGTCGTAATTCCCTTTCGGCATGGAATTGATCGCCAGGATCCCCCCCGTCTGGGCCAGCGCTTCGCATAATAATACCCCCGGCATGACCGGGTTATTCGGGAAATGCCCCTGGAAAAATGGTTCATTGAATGTTACGTTCTTTACCCCTACAATTACTTTGTCGGTAAGTTCAATGATCTTGTCTACCAGCAGGAAGGGGTAGCGGTGGGGTAGGGTCTGTTCAATTTGTTGTGCCGTAAAGATGGGCGGTTGCGTACAATCGTACACCGGTACATCTTTCAGGTGACGGTTTTTCTTGATGTACTGTTTGATCTTCCGGGCAAACTCTACGTTGGTGCTGTGGCCCGGGCGGTTGGCGATAATACGCGCCTTAACCGGGTAGCCAATCAGGGCAAGGTCACCCACCACATCCAGCAGTTTGTGACGGGCGGGTTCGTTGGGGAACCGTAATTCCAGGTTATTCAGGTAGCCTTCGTGTTTCACCTCCATTTTATCTCTCCCAAACGACCTGGCCAGGCGGTGCATTTCCTCTTCCGTAACGGGTTTATCCACTACCACAATCGCATTATTGATATCCCCGCCTTTGATCAGGTTATTATCCAGCAACATTTCCAGCTCATGCAGGAAAACAAAAGTGCGGCAGGGACTGATTTCGCGAACGAAATCACGCATGTTCTTCAGTCCCGCGTGCTGGGTGCCCAGCACGGGAGAATTGAAATCGATCAGGGTAGTGATCTGGTAATCCATGCTCGGCATGGCCACCATTTCCACCCGCTTTTTTTCGTCGTAGAAATAAATGTTATCGTCAATGCTGTACCATGCCTTGGCGGCAGGTTGCTCCTGAATGCCCACTTCCTGAAGCAGTTCTACAAAAGGCTGGCTGCTGCCGTCCATAATGGGGGTCTCCGGTCCATTGATCTCTATCAGGCAATTATCTACCCCCATGCCCACCAGGGCAGCCAGTACGTGCTCCACCGTGCTGATCCGGGCACCATTGTCTTCCAGGGTAGTGCCCCGCGACGTATCGGTAACAAGATCGCAGTCTGCCTTGATGATGGGCTGGCCGGGAAGGTCTATCCGCTGGAATTGCAGGCCGAAGCCTGGTGCGGCGGGTTTAAAGGTCATATCAACTTTTACACCTGTATGAAGACCTGTTCCGGAGATGCTGATCTCCGAGCCTACTGTATGTTGCTTATCCGGGTTGAAATTTGCGTCCATTCTGATGTGATACTTCGTTGGTTATGATAAGAATATGATATTGATAGAAAGCAGGGATCAGATAGTTGTCCTCTCTGCCAGTAACTGGCGAACCATCAGTTCCAGCTCCTTCAGCCTTTTTTCTAATTCCGGGAGGTTTCGGCTTAATGCCTGGCTCCGGAGAGCACTGGTATAATCGTAAGCAGGGGAGCCGGTGACGGCGGTATTGGGTTGCTTGATGGATTTGCTGACACCACTCTGGGCATTGATTTTGGAACCGTCGGCTATGGTGATATGCCCTACAATCCCGGCCTGTCCGCCGATCATGACATTGTTGCCAATCTTGGTACTGCCGCTGATGCCCGCCTGTGCGGCAATCACGGTGTTATGACCCACCTCCACATTGTGAGCAACCTGCAGCAGGTTGTCCAGTTTTGCTCCGGCTTTTATGATGGTACTGCCTATTGTTGCCCGGTCAATAGTAGAATTGGCCCCAATCTCCACTCTGTCTTCTATGACCACGTTCCCGATCTGAGGCACTTTTTTGAAACTTCCATCAGCCTGCGGGGCAAAGCCAAAACCATCGCTACCAATGACCGTTCCAGCATGTATGGTAACCTGGTGGCCTACGGTACATTCATGGTAGATCTTCACCCCGGGGTGCAGGATCGTGCCATCGCCTATGGTCACATTATTGCCGATGAATACTCCGGGAAAAATTTTCACCTGGTTACCGATCCGGGCATTTTCGCCAATGTAGGCGAATGCACCGATGAAAACCCCTTCACCAATAATGGCGGTTCCGGAAACATAAGAAGGGTCTTGTCGGCCAACTAGTTGCTGGGTGCTGATCTCCTGGTATTTGGCTAAAAGGGTGGCAAAGGCACTGTAGGCATCGGGCACCCGGAGAAGGGTAGCACTTACCGGCTGCCTCAGTTCCAATGTATCGTTTACTATCACAACAGACGCAGCCGTCGTATATAGGTAATCTTCGTATTTGGGGTTGGCAAGAAAAGAAAGTTGACCTGCAGCCGCTTCTTCTATCTTGCCGAATGATCCCACCAGGGCATTTGAATCTCCTTCCACTTTTCCATTGATCAATACAGCGATCTGAGCGGCACTGAATTGCATAACGTTTTAATTTAATACGGCATGGGGTCAAATAACCCGGATGCCGTTACCGGGTTAAGGTAGCAAAAGTAGTATTTTTTAACAGGGCGGGCCAAATTGTGCTGAATGAGGGCGTTGTCTACACCTGAGATGTCCCTGACAGAGCCATCCTTAAACAGGATATGGATCCTTTCCTCGTGTGGGTCATAAGTGGTATTGCTGGCTTCTCCGCTGAATACCAGGTAGGTGGCATCGGATTCACTAATGCCGGCAAAGGCAGCCACTTCCTGGCGGTGCTGGTACAGTACTTCTTCACTGACCGGGTCAGCCTGCAGCCGGACTTTAAGAAGGCGCCGGTCTACCAACATTCTGCAAAGGGCCGCCAGCACCTTGTCAGGGTGCCTCACCCAGCTTTTGATGGCTCCCAGGATGTCCACATCATCCAACTGACAGAATAATTCCAGCTTTTCGGCTATATCGGGCGGTTGTTGCTGTTGCAGGAAATAATCCAACACCGGCGATGGCGCGCTTACCGGTACACCCTGCCGGATCAATTCTTTTGCCCTCATGATGGTGGTGACGAGCATTTTTTCGGCACACAGCACGGTCTTGTGGAGGTAAACCTGCCAGTACATCAGTCGCCTTGAAACCAGGAACTTTTCGATGGAGAATATTCCTTTTTCTTCTACCACCAATTGCCCTTCATGTACTGCCAGCATTTTGATGATGCGGTCGTAACCGATCACGCCTTCTGCAACTCCGGTGAAAAAGCTGTCGCGGGTCAGGTAATCCATCCTGTCAACATCCAGTTGTCCGGATATGAGCTGGTGGAGAAAGGATTTGTGGTAATCTCCCCGGAAAATTTTAATGGCAAGGTCCAGCCCTCCACCCAGTTCCTGATTCAGCGCTTCCATGATCAATAAGGACAATTTTTCATGATGCACTCCTTCTATCAACGTATGTTCCAGGGCGTGAGAATAGGGCCCATGCCCAACATCATGAAGCAAAATTGCAATTTTAGCTGCAGTCTCTTCCTCCATACTTATTTCAGCACCCTTGCTGCGCAGTTCTGCCAACGCAAGCCCCATCAGGTGGTATGCTCCGAGGGAATGGTGCAGTCTTGTATGAACTGCCCCCGGATAAACCAGTTGGGCAAAAGCCATCTGCTGGATGCGGCGCAGCCGCTGGTAATAGCGGTGACTGATAACACGGAATACCATCGGATCATCTATGGTGATAAATCCATAAACCGGGTCATTCACGATCTTCCGGGCTTTCTTCATCCGTTTTCCAGTTTTGTTAAATTCCGTAAATAGTAGCCGGCAAAAGTACGAAGCCGAAACAGATAAATTACATTTGAATCTATGCCATTAGCCACTATACTCTGGGTAGATGATGAAATGGAAAGCCTGCAAAGCCAGAAGCTCTTCCTCGAAACAAAAGGATATACCGTTAATACGCTTACCAATGGTTTCGATGCGGTAGAATTTGTAAAGGAGCACCCCGTTGATTTGGTTCTGCTGGATGAATCCATGCCGGGGCTGACGGGATTGGAAACCCTGGCCAAGATCAAGGAGATCAACCAGCAGGTGCCGGTGGTGCTGATCACCAAAAATGAAACGGAAAACCTGATGGATGACGCCATCGGGTCCCAGATCAGCGATTACCTGATAAAGCCGGTAAATCCTAACCAGGTATTACTGAGCCTCAAGAAAATCCTCGATAATAAAAGGCTGGTGGCGGAAAAGACTACATTCGCCTACCAGCAGCAGTTCCGCAACCTGTTCATGGCCCTGAATTCCAATCCAGATTACAACGAATGGATGGATATCTATAAAAAGCTGGTGTACTGGGAGCTGGAAATGGAGAAAAGCGATTCACCCGAGATGCAGGAGGTGCTGCAATCCCAAAAACAGGAAGCCAATACAGAATTCTGCAAATTCGTTTCGAAGAATTACCTCGGTTGGGTAAATCCCAAAAGCAGCGACGCGCCTATTATGTCAAACACCCTCTTCCGGTTCAAGGTGCTGCCTCATATCGAACCGGGCGTGCCCACGTTTTTCGTGTTGCTTGATAACCTGCGGTTCGACCAATGGAAAGCTATACAACCCATTTTCTCAGAATATTTCAGGATACTGGAAGAAGATACTTTTTACAGCATTCTTCCTACCGCCACCCAATATGCGCGGAATGCCATTTTCGCCGGACTTATGCCACTGGAAATTGAAAAGCAATATCCCCAGTTATGGCGTAACGATGAGGACGAAGGAGGAAAGAATCTGCAGGAGGAGGCGTTTTTCCGGGGGCAACTGAAACGCCTGAAGCGGGAAGACATTAAATTCTCTTATGTGAAAGTCCTCCATCACCAGGCGGGCAATGAACTGGTGAATAATATACATAACCTGCTGGGCAACGACCTCAACATCATCGTTTATAACTTCGTGGACATGCTCAGTCATGCACGTACCGAAATGGAAGTATTGAAAGAACTGGCCAGTGATGAGATCAGTTACCGCAGCATAACTGTTTCCTGGTTCGAACATTCCCCGCTTTTCCAGGCACTGAAGCGTATCGCCGATAAAAAGTTTAACCTGGTGCTGGCCACCGACCATGGTTCGGTGCGGGTAAATACGCCGCATAAAGTGGTGGGTGATAAACAAACCACCACTAACCTGCGGTACAAGCATGGCCGCAACCTGAATTATGAATCCCGTGATGTGCTGGCTATCCGGGATCCTAGGGAAGCGGGACTTCCTGTGCCTACTGTAAACTCGTCCTATATTTTTGCGAAGGAGGACGGCTACCTCTGTTATCCCAATAACTACAACCATTATGTGAATTATTATCGTAATACATTCCAGCATGGTGGAATCAGCCTGGAAGAGATGATCGTTCCGGTGATCAAAATGGCCAGCCGGGTGGGTTAGGTGCGGATCATTAAGTATTTTTGCAGGCATGAAATATACCCAGGCCACACTTAATAAGATCGAACAGGTGCTTGATGAAGCATCTTACATTGTGCGATATGAAAGGGGGACCTTCCAAAGCGGTTACTGTATCCTGGAACAAAAAAAGGTGGTGGTGCTGAACAAGTTCCTGCCCCTCGAGGGTCGTATCAATACGTTGCTGGACATCATCCCTCAATTAAAAATTAATGGTGAGGAGTTAAGCCCCGATGCCCGTAAAACCTACCACGAGATCATGGAACGTGCACGGCTTGCAGCGGAAAATAACCAGTCGCAGGATACTCCCGCCGATTGATTAATTGCAATCAACTATTTAATTCAATCTTCCATCATCAATCAGCAATAACTTGTCATTAAGTGTCACTTTTCTCGGAACGGGTACCAGCAGCGGAGTTCCTATGATTGGATGCGAATGCGAAGTATGCAGTTCATCTGACCGGAAGGATAACCGGCTTCGTTCCAGCATCCTGGTGAGATCCGCTACCACCACGCTGGTAGTGGATTCAACGCCCGATTTCCGGTACCAGATGCTTCGGGCACAGGTAAAACACCTCGATGCCATTGTATTCACCCACCCCCATAAAGACCATATAGCCGGACTGGATGACGTGCGCGCTTATAATTTTTTCTCGAGGCAGCCAATGCATATTTATGCCAATGAGATGACCCAAATGGCCATCATCAGGGAGTTTCCTTATGCATTTGCAGAAAGCAAATATCCCGGCGTACCGGATATTCAGATTCATCCCATCGATCTGGAGCCCTTTCGTGTGGGGGATATTGATATCATACCCGTGCTGGTCTGGCACTTGCGCATGCCGGTATTGGGATTCCGGTTTGGCAATTTCACCTATATAACCGATGCCAACCGCATAGAGCCTGCTGAAAAAGAAAAGATCCGTGGATCTTCCCACCTGGTTTTAAATGCCCTGCGCCACGAAAAACATATTTCGCATTTTACCCTGGGAGAGGCGGTGGAATTGGTTCAGGAGTTGGGAGTTCCCAATGCCTATTTTACACATATCAGCCACCAGTTGGGTCTTCATGCGGATGTAAACCTGGAATTGCCTGCTGGTATGCAGCTGGCTTTTGATGGACTCACCATCGAGGTATAAGAATAGAATAACAGTTATATCACGCTTGACCCGAAGTTCTGTTACTCCTAAGTTGCAGCATGAACAAACAAAGGGTTAAGAAATTTTTGCAGGAATATTTTTCTTTTACTGCCCGGGAAAGGCTGGGCGTAATGGTTTTGCTGGCATTAATCACTTTATTGTTTATCCTGCCTGATTTCCTTCCAAAGACAGAGACGGATATTGTATTGGAGGATTCTCTTATCAGTGCATTAATGGAAAAATGGGATCCGGATTCCCTGAGGGAAAGGAAACCGGTCACGGGATCCGGCTTTCCGCGTAACTATAAGGCGGGGGACCCTCCTGCCGGCAGGGGAAGCAACAGTTTTCGCTTATTTCCTTTTGATCCTAATACCGCTACCATAGAGGAATGGATGCAACTTGGACTACCCCAAAAAACTGCGAATACCATTGTCCGTTACCGTGAGAAAGGAGGGCGATTTCGTACCCCCGAGGATCTGGATAAAATTTATGGATTTCCCTCCCACATGGCCCAACGCCTGAAACCATATGTACGGATCTCTGCAAGGCCTATTGTTAGGGGGAACAAGACAACGGGCAACTCTTTCCGGAGGATGCCAGCTGAAAAGGAAGGTTCCTCCATCACCAGGAAAATGGCTCCAGTAGTCAAAATTAATAGCGCCGACAGTATGCAGTGGCTGGCCCTTCCCGGAATTGGTCCAGCCCTTACCCGTAGGATTCTTCTTTTTCGCGATAAAATTGGTGGCTTTTATGCGGTTGATCAGGTGGCGGAAGTGTATGGATTGCCCGATTCTGTTTTTCAACTGATACGTCCCATTTTGGTTCTGGATAAGGAGCCCTGGGGAATAATAGCCATAAATGAAGCCAGCCTGGAGGAATTAGCCAGTCATCCTTATATAAAAAAGACCCTCGCTGCAGTCCTTATCCGATACCGGGAAGAACATGGAAAGTTCAGTGCACTGGAAGATCTCCGGAAAGTGCACCTGGTCAACGAGGATTTCCTGGTAAGGATCCGGCCTTACCTGAACTTTCGCTAACTAACAATTGTTAGTGTCAAATAAATCCATTTATATTGCATTGGAAAAAGCGTTTCCAGAAAGTGGAATCGTTTTACCAGGAAATTCCGGATAGCATATGAATTTTGAACAATCGGAGCTGACACAACAGGTGGCGCAAACCGCCAGGGATTTTGCAAGGCAATATATTTTGCCGCATGTTATGGAATGGGACGAAAGCCAGGAGTTCCCGCTTGCCGTATTCAAGGAAATGGGGAAGTTAGGATTGATGGGGGTGTTGGTACCTGAAAAATATGGTGGGGCTGGATTGGGATACCTGGAATATGTGGCCATCATTAAAGAAGTGGCCAGTGTGTGTGGTTCTGTGGGGTTAAGCCTGGCTGCTCACAACTCACTTTGCACGGGGCATATCCTTGCATTTGGCAGTGAAGAACAAAAAATGAAGTACCTCCCAAACCTTGCCACGGCAGAGTGGTTAGGGGCGTGGGGACTTACTGAAGCGAATACTGGCAGTGATGCCGGTAATATGAAAACCACAGCCGTCCGCGACGGTGATGGTTGGCTGCTTAACGGCACCAAAAATTGGATCACACATGGGAAAAGCGGTGACATAGCAGTGGTGATTGCTCGCACGGGCGAACCCCGTACCAAAAGCAACGCCACTGCTTTCATCGTTGAAAAAGGAACCGAGGGGTTTAGTGGGGGCAAAAAAGAAAATAAACTGGGTATGCGGGCCAGTGAAACGGCAGAAATGATATTTGATAATTGCCGGATACCGGATGCCAACCGCCTGGGTGAAATTGGGGATGGGTTCCGTCAATCAATGAAAGTACTGGACGGTGGTAGGATATCCATAGCGGCCCTATCAGTGGGTATTGCGAAAGGCGCCCTGGATGCTGCTTTGAAATATTCAAAAGAAAGGTACCAGTTTGACCAGCCGATCGCCCACTTCCAGGGAATTTCCTTTAAACTGGCCGATATGGCCACTGAACTGCTGGCCGCGGAACTCCTCACCAACCAGGCTGCCGACCGGAAAAATAAAGGACTTGCTATGACCCGGGAAGCTGCCATGGCAAAATATTATGCCAGTGAAGCTGCCGTAAAAATTGCAACGGAGGCAGTGCAGATTTTTGGAGGGTATGGTTACACGAAAGATTTTCCCGTGGAAAAATATTATCGTGATGCCAAGCTTTGTACCATTGGTGAAGGAACATCCGAGATTCAAAAGATCGTAATTGCCAGGGAGGTTTTACACTAGTCGTTTCTTTCGTTTGCTTGCTATAGGAAGCCGCGCCACTCCTGGTGCGGCTTCTGTTTTTAATCGCTCTCTTCTAACTGGAAAATATCTTCTACCCGCTTTCCAAAGACCCTGGCGATCTTTATTGCCAGCACCGTTGACGGTACATACTTGTTGGATTCCATCGCATTGATGGTTTGCCTGCTAACAGCCACCCGGGATGCCAGTTCTTCCTGCGTCAACCCCAGTATAGCCCGCTCCACCCTGATATTATTTTTCATGGGTAAGCGATTTAGAATTCCGGTACAACAGGTAGTTAAACCGTATAATGAAAATTACCAATACCATGAACATATTAATGATCATGACATTCAGGAATGCCATCCCGTATATAAAAATAAAAGCCAGGAGGAGCAGGAGATAACTCACCATCACCGCCCACATCCACGAACTTAGTCTCAGGTTGGCGATGAATTCATCTTCCCTGTGTTCCCGGGAAAAGGCTACCAGCATACCGCCAATGATAAAAACTACTCCAACCAGGGTAGCGGTAATATCCGTACGGATCATCACAAAACTTTTGTCCTTTTCGAAAAGGGTTTCATTCCAGAAAGCAAAAACATCCGCTTGTATCCATTGCGCGTCGTAATCAAAATAGGCCAGTACCATCCAGGCCAGAAAGGCTGGGACCAATAGTAACCAACCAATGAGTTTAAAACGATGGGGTAATAAGGGAGGCGTAAACATATAAAGGAGATTTGATACTCAAATGTAAAATAAAGTTTACAATAAGTAAATATTACTTTACATTATGTAACAAATATTTTACATTTCTAATCCATAAAAAGCCCCCGCTAGCGGGGGCTTTTATCAATATTATCCATCGAGGAAATCTTCATCAGATTGTTCCCTGGGCCCATATTTGTCAAATAGTTTGTCGATAGCTCCTCCAAAAATCGGGAACTTATCTTTCGCGAAATTCTTCACGATTTCAACAGCCTTATAAGCCTGTGCTTCCGTGAGTCCTTCCGCCATTAGTTTTTCGATGAGTTCTTTCATATAGATGTAACATCAGGTTACGCTACTTTGAGCAGGCTCATCTTACTCTTATCAAATTTTTTCTCAGCATATTCCAGTGTAAGATGAAACCTGGTTTCCTTACTGGACGGAAGTTCAAACATGGCATCCGTTAAAATACTTTCACAGATGGATCGAAGGCCACGTGCCCCCAATTTATATTCCATTGCCTTGGCTACCATAAAATCCAGCACTTCGTTATCTATCTTCAATTCAATGCCCTCCAGTTCGAACAATTTTTTGTACTGTTTGATCAGCGCATTCTTGGGTTCAGTAAGGATAGACCTCAGCGTTTCGGCGTCCAGCGGGTTTAGATAAGTGACCACAGGTAAGCGACCCAATAATTCCGGGATGAGGCCAAAATGTTTCAGATCCTGCGCATTTACATATTGCAGGAGATTCTTTTTGGCTGCTTCCTGTTGTTCCTTATTCACATTGAACCCAATTGCATTGGTGTTTACCCTCCTGGCGATCAGTTTGTCTACACCATCAAATGCGCCGCCGCAAATAAACAGTATATTTTGGGTATTGATCTTGATGAGCTTTTGTTCCGGATGTTTCCGGCCGCCTTGCGGTGGCACCAGTACATCGGTGCCTTCCAGTAATTTCAGCAGGCCTTGTTGAACGCCTTCGCCACTAACATCACGGGTGATACTGGGATTATCTCCTTTCCTGGCAATCTTATCTATCTCATCTATGTAAACGATTCCTCTTTCGGCCGCAGTAACATCATAATTACAAACTTGCAGCAATCGTGTCAGAATACTTTCCACGTCTTCTCCAACATAACCTGCTTCCGTAAACACGGTGGCGTCAACGATGGCAAAGGGAACATTGAGCAATTTGGCGATTGTTTTAGCTAAAAGGGTTTTACCGGTACCGGTTTCCCCTACCATAACAATATTGCTCTTTTCAATATCAATATCACCTTCCGCTGTTTTCTGCTGAAGGCGTTTATAATGATTGTAAACAGCAACTGCCAGTACTTTTTTAGCGTCGTCCTGGCCGATAACGTATTCATCCAGGAAACGTTTTATTTCGATGGGTTTCTTTACAGTCAGTTTGAATCCTGAACCGGGAGCTTCGTTACGGGTCAGTAATTCCTGTTCAATGATCTCGCGAGCGTGATCTACACAGTTCTCGCAAATGTGTCCATCCTGCCCGGCAATGAGAATTTTGACTTCATCACGGCTGCGTCCGCAGAATGAACAATGTAATGTGTTTTTAGCCATACGCGCTGTTGCTTAAATGCAAAGTTATCTATTCCATTAGATTGTTAAAGATAAAAAACCGCTCCGCTTAGACGGAACGGTCATTTACGAAGGTTTATTACGTATATCGGGGCGTATATATCCTGTTAAAAAACTCAGAGTTTTTCCATTATGCCGTCCACGATGCCGTATTCTATGGCTTCTTTGGCATCCATCCAGTAATCCCGGTCAAAATCTTTCATGATCTGGGCTACCGTTTTGCCGCAATTTTCTGCCAGTATCTTTGCCCCCAATTCTTTTACCCTTTTGGTCTGTTTTGCCTGGATCTCCAGGTCAGCGCTTACCCCTTGCATGTATCCGCCCAGGCTGGGCTGGTGGATCATGACCTCGCCATGAGGATAAATAAATCGCTTACCTTTTTCTCCGCCGCTCAGAAGTATGGATCCCATGGATGCTGCCAATCCCATACAAATAGTGCTGACGGGGCTCTTAATCATTTTCATGGTATCATAAATTACCATGCCACTGGTCACTACACCTCCCGGACTGTTAATATAAAATTTGATTTCATTATTGTTATCCGCATCCAGCAGCAGCATCTTGGTTACTACTTCACGGGCAGATTTGTCTTCCACCGGTCCCCAAAGGTATACAGCACGCTGTTCGAAAAAATACTTTTCGAGACGCTTGTTCAGCATCATCAGTTCGTCGCGTTTGTCTTCGCTTGGTTTTTCCTCCTCATCGTCCATGCGATAAGAGAAATATTTTGAATTGTACATGGTTAGATTACTGTTAGTGGTTATTCTTTAATTGGTTCCAATACGGTCTAATCGTGGTGCTCTTTCCTGGGATTGACCAGCAATACCTCGTCTACAAGCCCGTATTCCTTGGCTTCCAGGGAAGTCAGCCAGTAATCACGGTCACAATCTTTCTCAACCTGCTTCAATGGTTTGCCGGTATGATGGGCTATGATCTCATAAAGTTCTTTTTTCAATTTGCGGATCTCATTGACCGTGATCTCTATATCTGAAGCCTGTCCACCAATGGCGCCACTGGGCTGATGCATCATAATACGGCTGTGTTTCAACGCAGTGCGTTTCCCCTTCGTGCCCGCGCACATCAGTACCGCTCCCATGGAAGCTGCCATACCTGTACAAATTGTTGCTACATCTGGTGTGATGTATTGCAGGGTGTCATACATTCCCAGTCCCGCATATACGCTTCCACCCGGGCAGTTGATATACATCTGGATATCGCGGGTCCGGTCGGTACTTTCCAGGAATAATAACTGGGCCGTAACGATATTGGCTACTTCGTCGTTAATCGGATAACCTAAAAAGATGATACGATCCATCATCAGTCGACTGTATACATCCATGACGGCAATATTCATGGGGCGCTCCTCAATGATATTGGGAGTAAGGTTATTTACCTGGTATTTCTGGTAGTCGTGGAGGGTCAGGCTCGAGATGCCCCGGTGCTTGACCGCATATTTTTCAAATTCTGAACTCATAATTCCGGGTTATTTTGATAAAAATAAGGTACAAGAGTGGTGCAAATATCTTTCCAATTGAAAATCATGACAAAAATGGAAAGAAATCATGACAAAACAGGGGGGCGAAGCAGCAGGCCTGGAAAGTTTTGACAGCATTAAAACAGCTTAGCCCTGCTGTAAAATGCGGTAACTCGTTCCGGGCAGGCTCGGAGGAATGGTATAGGATAAGAGGGACCAGTCAGGGACCAGTGAGCGACCAGTCAGGGACCAGGGCTCAGTTTCCAGGGTAAAAACTAAAGGGGACAACCGCGAAGTTGTCCCCTTTGAAGAAAATATTGGCTCCCGCAGGATCAATTCTCCTGTTTTTTAGTGGTGATGATGCTCCGCCTGCATCTGCTGGAATTCTTCGAGGCTGATGGGTTGTTCGTCCTTCTCCACCTTACTTTCAGCAAACGCGAAAATCTTATCGGTCTGGATACGGTGGAAGCTGTCTTCCACAAATTTGCGGTCCTTCATCATGCGCTCTACGTAATCATTCACCCAGGGCTGTTCAGTATCCAGCTGTCCCATATTCATATTACCCATGTAACTAAATAGCTGGGCCTTAGCAAATTCCCGGATTTCTTCGGGTTTCACTTCAATATTATTCTCCTTAACCAGCTGGTCTACAATCAGGGTCCATTTGAGGGAATTGGAAAAAGAAGGATATTCCTGTTCTGCTTCCTGCTCTGTTTTGGGTTTTTCTCCGCCGTTCTGCATCCACCGCTTCAGGAAGGTTTCCGGGAAGCTGATCTCTGTCTTGTCCAGCAGGTAATGGTAGATCGTGTCAAATAGCTGGTTGCGGCTTTGGGCATCCAATTGGAGCTGTATGTCTTCCTTCAGGGCTTCACGAAATCCGGCTTCCTCGGAAATTTCTTTGCCGGGGAACACAGTGCTGAACAGCTTTTCATCCAAAGGTGCCTTTTCAACCAGCCCAACCTTAGTAATGGTCAGGTTGAAAAATTTATCTGCAGCTGCAGGGTCTTCTTTTGATAGTCCGAGGTCACCCAGGATCCATTCCCTCTCTTTGGCATCAAAAGCATTACTGAGTTGGATATTGATGACATCGTCTTTTTTCTTGCCCATCAGGGAAGGACGATAACTGTCTGAAAAATATTTTACCAGGAGAGAATTCTCTTTAGTGGCGCCGCCTTCAATGATATTTCCGTTGGCGTCTGTTTCCACAAACGTTACATTCAGTACATTTTCATCACTGGTTACTGTTTCTGGTTCGGTCATATTGCCGTTGCGCAATTGCAGGCGCTCCAGCTCTTCGTTCACCATCTCATCGGTAACGATGATTTTTTTAAAAGGTAGTTTGGCGGTAGCCAGGTCGGCAACTTTGAACTCGGGTTTCAGTCCGACTTCAAAAGCAAATGCATATTCAACTGGATTGTTGAAATCCAGCTGCCTGCTGTCATTTTCCGGCAACGGCAGGGGCTGAGCAAAAATGTCCAGCTTTTCGTTGACCATAAAATCACTCAACTGCTTTTCAACGGAGCGAAGCACTTCATCCACGAAAACAGACTGGCCATGCATCTTACGGATCATGCTGGTGGGAACCATCCCCTTCCGGAAACCTGGGATATTAGCTTGTTTGCTGTAGTTTTTGAGCGCTTTTTCGAAGGATGGCAGGTAATCTTCTTTTGCCACTTTCACGGTGATCTTGTCGTTCAACAGACCGATATTTTCCCTCGTAACGGTTGCCATACAATGCAAATTTTAGTTGATACAATACAGGCAAACGAACGCCGTTGCCTTAAATTGGGGGGCAAAGGTAGGAAAAAACGATGAGATGCCGTAAACGCCAATGGGCTTAATCTTTATCCTGGAGTACCAACAACGGGATGTCTGACCGGTATGCCATTTCCCTGGTATGGCTGCCGCTTACCAGCCGCTCCCACCAGCTGTGTTTGTGTGCAACCATCACCAGCAGTTGGCTGGGATTGCTTTTAAGAAAGTGTTCCAGCCCCTCTTCCACACTGGAGTGTTCAATAGTGTGGTACTGGTGGTTGAGGTGCTCCAGCATCGGTTCCAGCCGTACCTTTCCGCCAACTTGTTCGGCAGACATTACCTCTGCCGGTCTTTGGATATTCACCACGTTCAGTTTTGACCCGGGGTGTTTTTGCATCAATGCCCCAATCATATTCAGGCAGCGAAGGTTCATGGTATAGCTGAAATCTGTGGCGTAGGTTACCGTAGTCCAGGGGGTATAAGCATTGTTCTCGGGAACCACCAAAACGGGAATATGAGATTTCCGAATCACCGCCGCTGTGGTACTGCCGATCAATTTGTCAATGGCCTTGTTCTCTCCCCGCATCCCGATGACAATCAGTTGGGCATTGATTTCTTTAGACTGATAAACCACCTCATCGGCAGGCAGGCCGATATTGACCATAACTTTTGGCACCACCCCTGTTTTCTCCTGGATAGTGTTGGCCAGTTCACGGGCCATCCGCTCATTGTCTTTCTGCAGCTCCTCTACGGAAACCATTACGTAAGGTACTTCGCTTACGGGAGTGGGTAACAGGTATGCATGGAGCAGTGTTAATTCTGCACCCATCGTCTTGGCCAGTTCTGCACCATAAAGGGCTGCGGCTTTGGCTGGTGCAGAAAAGTCGGAGGCTACGAGGATAGATTTCATATCAGGAGTTTTGATATCTACAAGATACATCAACCGGCTTTTTTATGCTAATGATTTCTATCATAAGCTCGTATGATGCCAGGGAGTGTCAAATCCTTGTATATAGGTAAAGGTTACCAAAGCAAAAACGGAAGCCGTATCAGTTACCGGGAAAACCAGTTCCTTTTCTCAACTTCCGTTTTATCAGGTGCGGGCGATAGGAGTCGAACCTACATGCCTCGCGGCGCCAGATCCTAAGTCTGGTGCGTCTGCCAGTTTCGCCACGCCCGCATTATCCCGTTTTTGACCGGGGTGGCAAATGTAGGAGTTCTGCGGGGGATGAAAAAATTAAAAACACCTTGTTTTGTGTAAATTCGTATACTGGCCGCGAAGGCTTGTTATACTGAATGGAAACTGTAGCTGCGATACCCAAATATAATCTTACCGACGAACAGGAAAAGAAACTCATCCTGAGAGAATACCGCGCCCTCTTGCGTTCCCTGAAACCAAAGCTCAAGATCAAGGACAAGGAACTGGTTCGATCGGCATTCGAAATGGCGGCGGATGCTCATAAAACCATGCGGCGCAAGAGCGGTGAACCCTATATCCTTCACCCGCTTGCCGTGGCACGGATATGCGTGGAAGAGATTGGCCTGGGCGTTCGTTCCACCATTTGTTCTTTGTTGCACGATACCGTGGAAGATACCGATATCACACTGGATGATATTGAGCGGACCTTTGGTTCAGAAATTGCCCGGATCGTTGACGGGCTTACCAAGATCGCGAATGTCATTGATGTCAATGCTTCGCAGCAGGCTGAAAATTTTAAGAAAATCCTGCTGACCCTCACAGACGATCCCCGCGTAATATTGATCAAACTCTCCGACAGGCTGCACAATATGCGCACACTGGAGAGTATGAAAAGGGAAAAGCAACTTAAAATAGCTTCGGAAACGGTGTATGTATATGCGCCGCTCGCACACCGGATGGGCCTCTATAATATTAAGACTGAAATGGAGGACCTGGCCATGAAATACATGGAACCGGATACCTACAGGGAGATCGCCCGCAAATTAGCGGAAACCAGGCGTGAACGCACCCGCTATATCAATGAGTTTATACGGCCCTTGCGGGATAATATGGAGAAATCGGGATTTGATTTTGAAATACATGGCCGGCCCAAAAGCATTCATTCCATCTGGAATAAAATGAAAAAAAAGGGTGTCAGCTTTGAGGAGGTTTACGATCTTTTTGCCATACGGGTCATACTGAACTCACCGGCCGAAAGGGAAAAGGAAGACTGCTGGAAGGTCTATTCCATGATAACGGATGAATATACTCCATCGCCTGAACGGTTGCGCGACTGGCTTTCCAATCCCAAGAGTAATGGGTACGAAGCCTTACATACTACGGTTATGGGGCCCCAGGGTAAATGGGTGGAAGTCCAGATTCGCACGAAACGGATGAATGAAATCGCTGAAAAAGGTCTTGCAGCACACTGGAAGTACAAAGAAGGCCAGGCCGATGAAAGCCGGTTTGACAAATGGTTCCACCAGATCCGGGAAGTGCTGCAAACCCCTGACAACGATTCGGTTGACTTCCTTCAGGATTTTAAGACCAGTTTCCTGGCAGAGGAAATCTACGTATACACCCCCAAAGGGGATGTTAAGATGTTACCCATTGGATCTACAGCCCTGGATTTCGCTTTTGCCATCCACTCCGCGGTGGGGGCAAGATGTATCGGAGCCAAAGTGAACCATAAACTGGTGCCCCTGAGCCATAAATTACGCAGTGGTGACCAGGTGGAGATCATTACCTCCAATAAACAAAAGCCTTCCGAGGACTGGCTGAACTTTGTGGTTACTGCCAAGGCCCGCACCAAGATCAAGGATGCGCTGAAGGAGGAAAAAAGAAAGATTGCAGAAGATGGAAAATATACCGTTCAGCGCAAGTTGGAGGGAATGGGTGCCGGATACCATCCCCACAATATTGAGGTGCTGGCGGACTTTTATAAACAGCCTTCCACGCTGGATTTCTTTTACCAGGTTGCAACCAAGGTTATTGACCTCAAGGAACTTAAGGATTTCCATGTATTAGGTGATAAGCTGGAAGCACCCAAGCCGCAGCGCCCTGTGGTGGAGGTGAAGCAGGAAGCAACAGGAAGCCAGGAATATGGTAAAAAAGATGCTGAGCTTATCATATTCGGCGAAAGCAGCGATAAGATCATGTACAATCTTGCCAATTGCTGCAAACCAATCCCGGGTGATGATGTATTCGGGTTTGTGACCACGGGCAAAGGACTTACCATCCACCGGACCAACTGTCCGAATGCCTCTAAGCTGCTGGCCAATTACGGGCACCGGGTGGTAAAGACAAAATGGGCGAAGAACAAGGAGATATCCTTCCTCACCGGTTTGAATATCGTAGGGCTTGATGATGTTGGGGTGGTCAACAAAATCACCAACCTGATTTCCGGAGAAATGAAGATCAATATCAGCGCATTGTCCATCGAAGCCCGCGAAGGCATTTTCCGGGGAGCCATCAAAGTCTTTGTACACGATAAAGAAGAATTAGACGAACTGGTAGCACGACTAAAAGCGCTGACCGGTATTCACACAGTGGATCGCTTTGACGCGGAAATGCCGTTAAACACGTCCAGTGGCAGCCACTGATAATTACGCATTATAATTTAGCATTATACCTGCTGGTAGTTTTGATGTATTAAGTAAATTTATACTACAAAAATTGCTTGCTATGAGAAAAATGCTTGGACATTTATTGCCAATGCTGCTGGCATTGGTGTGCCCGGTTCTGCTGTGGGCACAGGTTACGGTGAGTGGAACCGTAACGGATGGAAAAAAAACTCCCATTGTAGGGGCTTCCATTAAACTCAGAAACACACTTATAGGAACTTCAACCGACCCCAGTGGTAAGTTTACCTTAAGTCTTCCAGCAGCCAGTGGGGTCCTGGAAATTTCGTCCATTGGATTTCAAACCAGGACCATCAATCTGACCGAAGCCAACCTCACTGATATCGTGATTGAACTGACCGAGGATGTTGGTAAACTGGAAGAGGTGGTGGTAACCGGACTGGCCACCAGCGTCAAGCGGCGAAACCTGGCTAACGCCGTGGCAACAGTCAGTAGTAAGGAACTGGCAGGTACTGCCCCGGCACAAACACTGGATGCAGCCCTGAATGGTAAAATTCCGGGTGCCTATATCAACGCCAATTCCGGTGCCCCCGGTGGAGGCATTTCAGTTAAGCTTAGGGGCGTTACTTCTATTTTCGGAAACACCCAGCCCCTTTATGTGGTTGACGGCGTTTTCATTGACAACAGTTCCACACCTGCCGGACTGAATGTGGTGACGGCAGCCAGTGGTGCGGGTAATACTTCCAACCAGGACAACCCGTCCAACCGTATCGCCGACCTGCGGCCAGAGGATATTGAGAATATTGAGATATTGAAAGGGGCTTCTGCCTCGGCTATCTATGGGTCCAAAGCGGCCGCCGGTGTGGTGCTGATCACTACCAAGAGGGGTAGGCAGGGGCAGACAAGGTTCAATGTTTCCCAGGATATTGGGTTTGTAAAAGCACGTAAGTTATTGGGTGCCCGTACCTATACGGCGGAAAGGGTGGATGCCATGGGTTGGGATGTGGAGGAATTCAATGCAGCTCAGGCAGCTGGTAAGATTTACGATTATGAAAAAGAAATATATGGAGAAACAGGGCTGACTCGTAACACGGCTCTTAGTATGAATGGTGGTAATGATCGGACGACCTTTTATTTTTCAGCTGCACAAAAAGATGAAGAGGGCATCATCAAACGTACGGGATACCGGAATAACAGCCTCCGGCTCAACCTGGATCACCGTATTACAGACAATATTAAGGTGGGCCTGACCACCAACTACGTCAATTCATCGGCAGACCGGGGTCTCACACAAAATGATAACGCAGGCGTGACCTTTGGAGTGGCGCTTTCTTCCACCCCCGGGTTTACCAACCTTTTTCCGGATGAAAATGGGAATTATCCCCGAAACCCTTATGGAGCATCCAATCCGGTGGAGACCCGTGATCTTATGACCAATAATGAAAAAGTGAATCGTTTTGTTACCGGGGTGAATTTTGATGCCCTTCTGTATAAGACCGGGAAATCCGCCACCCGCCTGGTGGCACGTGGGGGAGTAGATTATTACAATCTTAAAACCAACGCACTTTTTCCTGCATCGTTACAGTTCCAACAGGTGGCCAGAGGTACATCCATTCAAGGGTTTGCCAATAACCTCAATACGAATTATATCTTATCGCTGGTGAATAATTTCACTCCTTCAGACAACCTCGGCTTTAATACCTCTTTGGGTATTACCCAGGAAAAAAGAGAGTTCGATAATTTGCTGAATGTGGCCACCCAGGTGATTTCGGGGCAGTCTAATGTAGACCAGGCCGGTTCCCTGTCTGCCACACAATTTCGCACCAAAAACAAGGATGACGGATTTTTTATCCAGGAGGAAGTGACCATCCTGGATGCTATTACGCTGAATGCCGGACTCCGGATGGATAAATCTACCAATAATGGTGATCCCGATAAATATTATACTTACCCAAAAGCCAGCGTAAGCTGGAACCTGACCCGGCTGGGATTAGGTAGTGGAACTTTTTTTGACAACCTGAAGTTGCGGGCAGCTTATGGGGAAGCAGGGAATTTTCCGGCTTTTGGGTCCAAATTTTCATCGCTTATTGTTGCCAATATAGAAGGCCTGCCCGGCTCATTGGTAAGCTTGCAGCGGGGTAATGCCAATATAGAACCGGAACGACAAACCGAATTTGAGGCGGGGCTGGATTTCAGTTTACTGGGTAACAGGCTGAGTGTGGAGATGAGTGTTTATAATAAGGTGGTAAAAGACTTCCTGCTCCAGCGTACCATTGCACCTTCTTCCGGCTTTAGCACAGAATGGGTGAATGCCGGTGATCTCAGGAATCGTGGTATTGAAATAGGGGTAAATGCACTGGTGGTGAATAATACTACCATACGGTGGAATTCTACCGTGAATTTCTGGAAAAACAAATCCAAGGTTACCCGCCTGGATATTCCCACAACCGTTCTTGGAGCGTTTGGTAATACTTTAGGAACGTTCCGTATAGAAGAGGGGGCCTCCGCTACTCAAATCGTGGGAATTGATAATGGTCCGGCCCGCAAACTGGGCGACCAGGAGCCCGATTTCCAAATGAATTTCTGGAATGAACTGGTATTGTGGAAGAATCTCAGCCTGCGCTTTCTGTTGCATTGGAAACAAGGGGGTGATAATATCAATCTTACGGAACTGCTCACTGACCTGGGGGGAACGAGTAATGATTACGATGATGATGAAACCGGGCCCGAAGGCAAACCCAATGGCATTGCAGATGCGCTGGACAGGATCGGTGCACTCGGCAGCACGGCATCTATCTTTGTACAAGATGCTACCTACCTGAGGCTCAGGGAGATTGCACTCTATTACAATATCCCCTATACCAACAAGCTGATCAAGGGAATGCGGGTTGGCGTTTCAGCCAATAATTATTGGACCAGGACCAACTATAAGAGTTATGATCCCGAGACATCCAATTTCGGTTCGGGCTTTTCGACCGGTGTTGAGGTAATGCCTTTTCCCGCGTCTAAACGCGCCACCCTTCACCTATCCATTGATTTCTAAAAAACAGGACCATGAAAAAGAACATCATCATAATATTCATAACGCTGGTAATTGGAATCTCTATTTCCTCCTGTAAAAAGGAAATCGGAAACCTGAATAATCCAACTATTGAGGATTTTCTGCAGAACGCCAGTAAGTCAGAGCTTAATAACCTGGTAACCGGAATTGAATCGGGAATGCGAAACAATACAGCCATGTACCTGGATGTGGTGGGGCTGATAGGCCGGGAGATGTATCGGTTTACGGCAGCAGATCCCCGCTATTTATCGGACCTTTTGGGGGCCGCAGATGCGCAACTGGATAATAACACTTTTTACCTGACCAATCCCTGGGGTTCGCGTTACCGGGTGGTAAAGAATGCCAACCTGCTGATTGAAGCTGCAACCAATTCGTCACTTCTGACCGATGCGGAAAAGAAAGGGTATACGGGATTTGCCAAAACCATCAAGGCTTACCAATTGCTGCTAAATCTCAATCTTACTCATAGCAATGGGGTTCGGGTGGATGTTGCTGATCCGGAAAACCTGGGACCGGTAATTGATTCCTACGAGGGAGCCCTTTCGGCCATCAGTGATATACTGGACGAAGGTTATACCGATTTGTCGGGGTCCACGATTTCATTTAACCTCACATCCGGATTTACGGGGTTTAAAAATGCAGAAGGCCTTATGCAGTTCAATCGTGCACTTGCCGCCCGTGTGGCTGCTTATGCCGGCACCTGGCAAGAAGTACTCACCGCCCTGGAAGGATCCTTCCTGGATCCGGAAGGTGATTTTTATACCGGTGTTTTCCATGTTTTTTCCACTGCCTCCGGTGACATCCTGAACCCTGCATTTGTTCCCCAGAACGAAGCCGGGGAGGTCCGGTTGGCACACCCTTCTTATATAACCGGCCTGCAGGCAAATGATGACAGGAGCGGAAAAGCTACACTACGTACTGCCGCTGCCAGTTCCAGTGATCTGACCAGTGACCGGGATGTCTGGGTTTATACCAGTTCCACGGCTCCAATTCCAATTATCCGCAATGAGGAACTGATCCTGCTGCAGGCAGAAGCGCAGGCACAATTGGGAGAATTGGATGATGCGAAGGAAGCGGTTAACATCATCCGGAATGGGCACGGGTTGCCCGATTATGCCGGAGCCGGCACTCAGGCGGCTATCATAGACGAGATATTGTATAACCGGCGCTATTCCCTTTTTTATGAGGGGCACCGGTGGATCGATATGCGCCGGTATAACAGGCTGGGTCAATTACCTATAGATCGCCCGGGCGACGATGTCTGGGAAGCGTTCCCCCTGCCGTTGACAGAAGGACAGTAAAAATCAAGGTCTACCCATAAAGCGGGCTGCCATTTCGGGGGCCCGCTTATTTATTCTGTTGATACACCTATTTTTGCTGCCTGATTCAGCAAGCATTCAAATAAAAAATAAATGGTAGATGCAATTTTAGGCCTCCAGTGGGGCGACGAGGGTAAGGGTAAGATAGTCGATTATTTTGCTCCTCAATACGATATCATAGCCCGCTTTCAGGGCGGACCCAATGCCGGACATACCCTATATGTTGATGGAAAAAAAGTAGTACTGCACCAGATTCCTTCCGGTGTATTTCATCAACACACGGTGAACCTGATCGGTAATGGGGTAGTCCTTGACCCTGTAACGCTCAAGCGTGAATGTGAAACCGTGGCAGGTTTTGGCGTGGATGTTCGAAAAAATATGTTCATCAGTCACCGGACACACCTTATTCTTCCCACCCACAGGGCGCTGGATAAAGCTTCTGAATTGCAAAAAGGGAATGATAAGATTGGGTCTACCCTGAAGGGTATCGGGCCGGCATATATGGACAAGACCGGCCGGAATGGCCTAAGGGTAGGCGATCTGCTGGACAAAAACTTTACTACCGAATATATTCGCTTGCGACTCAAGCACCAGCGGATGCTGGACAGCCTGAATTTCCAGGAGGATATAACTGCATGGGAGCAGGAGTTTTTTGAAGCGATCGAGTTCCTCAGGAGCCTGAATGTGGTTAATGGCGAATATTTCATTAATGAGCAAATCCTTGCAGGCAAGAAAGTGCTGGCGGAAGGTGCCCAGGGAAGCATGCTGGATATTGATTTCGGTACCTTCCCGTTCGTCACCTCCAGCAATACTACCACCTCCGGTGTATGCAATGGCTTAGGAGTGGCGCCTCAAAAGATTCGTGACGTAATGGGAGTTACCAAAGCCTATTGTACCCGGGTGGGCAGTGGTCCTTTCCCTACTGAATTGCACGATTCCGTTGGAGAAGAATTACGTAAGCTGGGAAATGAATTTGGAGCTACTACCGGCCGGCCCCGCCGATGCGGATGGATTGACCTGGTGGCCCTGAAATATGCCTGCATGATCAATGGTGTTACCAAGGTAATCATGACCAAGGCAGATGTTTTGGATAAATTTGAAAACCTCGAAGTTTGTACAGCTTACCAGGTAGATGGCCAGGAATCCGCCTATGTGCCCTTCCAGATGACCCGCCATCAGATAGAGCCCGTGCTTCGATCGTTTGCCGGTTGGAATACTGATACCACACAGGTGAAGGATTATGCTGGTTTGCCCGGGAAAATGAAGGAATATGTAGCCTTCATCAACCAATTCATCGGCGCAGATGTTAGCCATATCTCTAATGGCCCCGGCCGCGACCAGATCGTTTCTGTTTAATGCATTATTTATGCATAAAAATATTTTTTAAAAATTTGGACATTTAAAAAGAACCATGAAATTTTACACAGTAATCTGTTAGAATTATGGCTGCTAAATCTGATAAAGACAAAAAGACTCCCCGCACGTCTGCTGAGAATGCAGACGAGCCTGTGAAGAAAGTTTCTTCCAAATCGAAGAAGAAAGTGGATGACGAAGAAGATGATCTGGAAGAGGACGAGGAAACTCCAAAAGCATCTGCGAAAAAATCGTCTAAAGCATCACGTTCCAAATCTGATGAGGAGGACGACGATGAAGAGGACGACGTAGACGAAGAGGACGACTGGGAAAAAGTGGAAGAGGAAGATAATTGGGATCCTGATTTTGAGGAATTCGATCTTCCAAAATCAAAGACTAAGAAAAGTTCCGGCGGCAAAAAAGCTGGAAAAGATGAAGACGACCTGGGCCTGGATGATGAATTCAAGGAAATGGATCTCTTTAACGATTCTGGTTTTGATGACGACGACGATGATTTTTAATGACTTCTTATTCAATTAAGCTTACTCCGGAGTTAAAACAACAGATGTTGAATTGGGGCAACCAGTTCAACATCTGTTGTTTTATGGATAATCATACTTATCCCTCCAGTTATGGTAGTTTTGAATGTCTGCTTGCTGCAGGAGCCTGGAAGTGGGTGAAATTGCAGGCTGGTAATGCGTTCCCAACGTTAAAGGCATTCAGTGCCCAGCAAAACGGTGAATGGCTGATAGGGCATTTTGGATTTGACTTGAAACAGGAAACGGAAGATGTGCCTTCTAAGCTTCCTGATCCGGTGGGATTTCCGGATTCTTATTTTTTTGTTCCTGAGCATCTATGCCTTTTGAAAGGCAATGAAATGAGGATCACCAGTCACACCCTTAGTACAGACCAGGTTTTAAGGGAAATTCTGGAAATGTCACCTTCAACTACTACTGTTGGCATCTCACCGGCACTTGTGCCTTCCATGACCCGCGGGGAGTATATCCAAAAAGTGGATGCTCTTAAGTCGCATATTCATAGGGGTGATTGTTATGAGATTAATTTTTGCCAGGAGTTTCATTCCGAAAACGCGCAGGTAAATCCAATCAATCTATTCCGGAAACTCAATGAGGTATCCCCTAATCCATTTTCGGTTTTTTACAAATTGGATGATCGTTTCCTGCTTTGCGCCAGTCCTGAGAGATATCTCTGCGTCAGGGGTGGTGAAGTATTATCTCAACCCATCAAAGGTACGGCTCCCAGAAACCTGGAGGATCCGGACGCTGACCGGCAATTAGCCGAACAATTATTGATGAGCCAGAAGGAAATGTCAGAAAATGTAATGGTGGTAGATCTGGTAAGAAATGATCTATCACGTGTATGTGAGCCAGGTTCTGTTGTGGTGGAAGAATTATTTGGAATTTATTCTTTTCCCCAGGTGCATCAGATGATTTCAACTATAAAAGGAAAACTGGACAAGGGTAAAAACTGGTTGGATGCGGTGCAAGCGAGCTTTCCTATGGGATCCATGACAGGTGCTCCCAAAAAAAGGGTGTTGGAACTGATAGAAAATTATGAGCAGGTCCGCAGGGGGATTTTTTCCGGTGCCGTAGGGTATCGATCACCCTCGGGAGATGCGGATTTTAATGTGGTCATCCGGAGCATCCTATATAATGAGCAAACAAACTACCTGTCCTGTCTTTTTGGTTCCGGCATTACCTGGTATGCGGATCCGGAAAAAGAATACGAAGAATGCCTGTTAAAAGCAGCTGCCATAAAAAAGGTGCTGGAGTAAATCCAGCACCCGTATGCTTAAAATTCCCGCTTAAACTTATTTCATTGCAGCGGCGCTGCTCAGCAAGAGTTGTACGGATTCCTGCAGGATATCATATTTACTGGTATTGAAACGCTCCATTTTATCAACCGGAAGTTTCATATCATAACTGTTTGTGGTACTGGCCATCACCTTGTCGAAATCGGGATTGTAACGGTTGAATTCGCTGATATCCATGGATATATGTTTTGCGATAACAGCTGACTGGTATTTGCCGGAAACCTGCTGGCCAAGAGAGGCACTCTCTTCCTCACGCGTGATCTTCCGCTGGAAAGCATATAGGTGTGGACCGTAATGTGCTTTTGTTTCTGCTTTTGTCAGGGTGGTCAATCCTCCCTGACCTTCAAAAACATAATGGGTTCCAATAAATTTCTTAACATGATTGCGGGTTTCAGCGGGCAGGTAATATTGAAGGTCCCAGAAATTCCGGCTTCTACTGCGGGCAATTGCTTTTTGTACATTACCTGGCCCGGCATTATAAGCCGCTATCACCAACAACCAGTCTCCATATATTTTATACAGGTCTTTCAGGTACCTGGCAGCAGCATTGGTGCTTTTTACATAATTTCTTCTTTCATCCAGCTTACTGTTTACCTTCAAACCCATTTTGAGCGCCGTAGGCTTCATGAATTGCCAGGGTCCTACAGCTCCGGCATGTGAAATAGCCCCGGATTTGAGTTTGGA
Organism: uncultured Flavihumibacter sp.; assembly: GCA_965649495.1. Taxonomy (GTDB): domain Bacteria; phylum Bacteroidota; class Bacteroidia; order Chitinophagales; family Chitinophagaceae; genus Flavihumibacter. The sequence continues at coordinate 26,623 of CBFGLD010000017.1, forward strand.
TTCAATAACGGCCAGGTATTTTAGTTCGCTCGGAAGACCATGTTTCCGGAAAATACCATCCATCATATTAAAATAAGGGAGAGCCCAGGATTTCATATCCTGGAGGGACTTAGTGTGTTTCTCAATATACCCTTCTACAAAACTAACCGCCCTGGGATTGAGCCTTGGTGCGTTTGTGGAATTTATTTCATCGTTTTCAAAAAGATCTGTGATCTTTTGGGAAGGTTCTGCCGGCACGGTATTGGCAGAATTGTTTTCAACAACAGTGTCCGTAATAGACGGCCCTGTGGTTGGTGTCATAGTTTCCTGGGCAACGGAGAAGCCAAGTGTCACCATAAAGATGCCACTTAACATGATAGTTTTTTTCATGTTCCAGATTTTGGTTCACAAATAATTAAAGCTTCTCAAAGGAGTATTTGGCCGCTTTTCACCGGAAGGATTAATTCTTATACTGCACCAGTAATTCTGAAACCGAAAGCAAAGATAATTCATCAAATCGGTTTGTCATAGCCTGCAGGCCGAATGGCATACCATTACTGTGCCAAAAAATGGGGATAGAAATGGCCGGAATACCCACCAGGTTTGCAAAAACGGTGTAAATATCTCCCAGGTACATTTCGATGGGGTCGTCGGTTTTTTCGCCGAAACGAAATGCGGGGGTGGGGGCCGTTGGACTTAAGATTGTATCGAAGTTATTGAAAATCAATTGAGTTTGATCCTGTAATTGTTTCCTAACCTGTTGAGCCCGGGTAAAATAAGCATCGTAATAACCGGCGCTCAGAACAAAGCTTCCCAGCATGATTCTACGCTTGACTTCCATACCGAAGCCTTCTGACCGGTTATGTGCATAAAATTCTTCCAGATCCTGCATTTTAACATTTGAGTGGTGTCCATACCGGACTCCATCAAAGCGCGAGAGGTTAGAAGATGCTTCCGCCGTAGTCAATATATAATAAGTGGGAACAATATAATCGAGGTAGGGGAAATCTACCGGTGACACGGTATGACCGTCAGCCCTGAGCTGGTCAAAGAGAAGCAATTGTGCGTTGCGTATTTCCGGGTCCAGGGAAGGGTGTTCAACAGCATCACGGAAATAGGCAAATTTCCGCTTTTCAGCCGAATGTTTGCCGGTTGGTTGTTTGAAGGCTGTTACAAAATCTGGTACGGGCCTGTGCGATACTGTGCTGTCAAAATCGTCACTGCCAGCAATATGCTGCAGGATGACAGCGGCATCGGGCAGGTTTCTGGTAAAAATGCCCACCTGATCGAATGAGGAGGCATAGGCGATGAGGCCATACCTGGAAATCCTGCCATAGGTGGGTTTTAGACCAAAAATGCCGCAGAAATCCGCTGGCTGGCGGACCGATCCTCCCGTATCGCTACCAAGGCTCGCCATACAAAGTCCTGCCTGTACGGCTACTGCTGACCCCCCGGAGGACCCACCCGGCACCCTGGTTGGATCAATGGCATTAAGGGTAGGACCGTAGCTGGAATTTTCATTAGACGAACCCATAGCAAATTCATCGCAGTTGAGCCTGCCAATAATGATGGCCCCGGCATCCAGCAGCTTTTGTACGGCAGTGGCGGTATAGGGTGCCGTAAAGTTTTCAAGCATCCGTGATGCGGCACTGACCTTATGGCCTTTGTAGCACAAAACGTCCTTTATACCAATTACCACCCCGTGTAGCGGCAATAACGGGGCTCCTGTGGTGATGAGAGTATCCAGCTGCGAGGCCTGGATCCTGGCAGATGCTGCAAATACCTCTATAAATGCATTCAGGTGACGGTGGGTATCAATCGCCTGCAAATAAAACTCCACTACCGCAGTGCAGGTAGTGGAGCCATTTTTCAATTCGTTATGATAAGCTGCTATTGATTCGTATTCAAACAAGACCAGTGCGTTTCTAAGGTTCAACTATCGGATACTTCCCACGGATTAAATCATAACCTTACTGCTGTGAGGTAGGTACTTTCTCTTTTTCCTTGATTCCTTCTTCAATTTCCTGCTTCACATTGTTTTTTGCATCCTGGAATTCACGGATACCACGACCCAACCCACGCATCAATTCAGGGATCTTACGACCGCCAAATAACAGCAATACTACCAGACCAATCAGGATCAACTCACTACCGCCCGGCATAGAGATCAGCAAAAAGGGATTAGCTACTAACATGCTAAAAATTTTAAGTTGTTTGTAAAGATACGATATAAATAAAGCAATAGTTTCAATCTGAAATCATAATTGTGCAATCGATTTCACATGATGCAACCAAATAAAAAAGGCTGCCATCCGGCAGCCTTTCAAAGATATTTGAAAACGTAATTATTTTGCGGCAACGGCCATTTTCTTTTCTTTGATACGTGCGCTCTTTCCGCTACGCTCGCGGAGGAAATAAAGCTTGGCACGGCGAACTTTACCAACCTTATTCAGAACAATTGAATCAATATTAGGAGAGAAAATGGGGAAAGTCCTTTCTACTCCAACGCCGTCAGATATCTTACGAACGGTGAAAGTCTGCGTGCTTCCCTGTCCCTGGCGCTTGATCACATCACCCTTGAAGCTCTGGATACGCTCCTTATTCCCTTCAACAATCTTATAATTAACGGTAACATTGTCACCGGCTTTGAAATTAGGGAATTGTCTTTTTTGCGTTAACTGCTCGTGAACAAATGCTACTGCGTTCATGACTTTCTTTTTTTATCGGACGGCAAAGGTAGTAGTAAAGAATTAAAGTGCAAAAGAATTTTTATCGGGCTACATTCACCGCGCGCTTTTCCCGAATAACGGTTACCCTGATCTGGCCGGGGAAGGTCATTTCGGTTTGAATCTTTTGTGCTATCTCGAAACTTAGCCGGTCGCTATCGGCATCGGTTACTTTATCGGCTTCTACAATAACACGCAATTCACGACCGGCCTGGATAGCATAAGCTTTTTCCACACCCTGGTAACTCATTGCCATGTTTTCCAGGTCTTTGATGCGTTGGAGGTATTGCTGCATGATCTCTCTCCTGGCACCGGGCCTGGCTCCACTGATGGCATCACAAGCCTGAACAATGGGGGAGATGACATACTGCATTTCCATTTCATCGTGGTGAGCGCCTATGGCATTTACCACAGCAGGGTTTTCACCATATTTTTCCGCCAGTTTGGCCCCCAGCAGGGCATGGCTCAGTTCGGATTCCTCATCAGGCACCTTGCCAATATCATGGAGCAAACCCGCCCGTTTGGCTAATTTCGGGTTCATGCC
>CBFGLD010000018.1:0-29813 GCA_965649495.1 uncultured Flavihumibacter sp.
GACCCTGACCAATCTAAACATCTCTGAATTGTTCAGGGGCCGTTTAAAGGCTGATGAATTATTGGTTTCGAGCACCAGGATAAACCTGGAGCTTAGAAAATCCCCAAAAACAACTGCCAGAATACCCTGGCGACGCATCCAAAGAGCAATAGGCCGAAAACTGGACATCGGTACTATATACATTACGGATGGAAACCTCACTATCACAAAGCAGGGAAGTAACTTGCCTTTCTTACTCACAGATTCCTTTACCGCCAGCATCAACGGCCGTAAACTCCTTCGTGCCAAAAACCTGGAGGCATTACTGGATGGAAATAATAGGCTTTACATTCCCAACATCAACCTGAAACTGAACACCGGCTCCATTCACCTTCAACAAGTAGAATACAAGGACAATGGAATTGGGGCCGGCAAAGCAATTGGAACTCTCCAGAACGGAAAGATGGTCTTTGAATTGGAAAATCTTTTCATCTATAATCCTGATGCTGCATTCATTATTGGTAACAGTTCAGAAAGATGGGCAGACAGCTTAACCGTGGGCTCCGGAAAAGTGGCCCTCACAACCGGAGACCCGGTTTCAGAAATAGCTGCCACCAAAAATCAGCAATATATATCGCATTTGCGAACCGGGCCTTTGAAATTAATCTTAAAAGGAAGAAACCTGGATTTGGAATTACACACAGACACTATTTCAGTCGACGATCTTAGGGAGTCAGCTGGAATTTGGAATTGGAAAGACGTATTACTGAAAGGCAGTTTCCTTCGCCTTAATCACGGGAACATTGTCGGCATGGCCGGGCATTTCAGCCTGGCCAAAGACAGTAGTAACATTATACATAATAGTCATTGGCAATTAACTGATGATAAATTCCTGGTCCTATTGGATATTGCTAAAATCGGACTAAGTCACCAGCTAAAAAGTTCAGTGGATATCATGGCACAACTAGACCAAATACGGATCAGGGATGCTTCCGCGGAGATCCATCTCCTTCCGGTACAGGCACCATCAGACAAGCTTGAAGCCAATGAAAAAATTCACCTTCCTCCTCTTTCATTTCAGAATACAGAATTTGTAGTAAGCAGTCATGAAGATGGTCGCGAAAACCGTATAGCCAGTTTAAAAGCTATACTGCTCAATACCTCTGCTATCAATAATGCAGGCGATATTTGGCAGGCAAACAGCATTGACGCTGTCCTAAAAGACCTGCATTGGAAATTTTCCGACAATACGCTTAACCTTCCGGAGATGAACGTTTTGGCAGAAAATATCCGCTGGCCTGCTGGATCAGCTTTAAGCACAATTATAAATCGGGTATCATTCAGTAATGCGGATTATCACCGGCGTGCTGGACAAAAATCATTGTCAGTTTATGGTGCTAACGGTAAAAGTCAGGAGGCATTCTATTTAAGTACAAATAAAGATTCATTGAAGGGATTGATGGGTATACTACCTGGAATGGATCTTCATTTAAACAAAATGGAATATGTCAAGGGAAAAAGTAAAATATTCAGTTCCAATCTTCGTTTGAACAACCAGGCTAAGGAATGGGGATTCGACAGCCTCTCCCTGGAAAACCTTTCTGACCGGGATTCCTTTTTTAGGGAAAAAGCATGGCAAACAGATTTGATCCAATTCAGCAGCGGCCCCGGAGTCCTGAAAGGTCTTCAGGTAATTAATAACAAAGGCGACACTACCTGGAAAGCGGAACATCTATCATTGAAAAAATTTCACCTGCTGGTTGACAGAGACAAACGTTATCCCAGGGATGAGATCAGGTATCGGCCCCTGTTGGTAAATATGCTGAAAAAACTTCCTTTCCGTTTTATACTGGATACTCTGGAATTAAAACAATCACTGGTTCGATATTCCGAAATGGCAGAAAAAAATGGAGCAGAAGGAACGATATATTTTTCTGAAATGAATGCGCAAGCCATTAATATCCGGAACGATGACATTGAAACCATAGACACCCTTACCATTCAGGCAACAGCAAATCTAATGGGTAAGGGCAACTTATCTTTTCATTTTGCACAGCCTTACACTAATGAAATACAGGCATTCCATCTCCGGGCTAATATGGGAGCCATGAAGTTAAAGGCACTCACTCCTTTACTCAAACCCTTATACAATCTTGAAATCCTGGCAGGAAAAACTGACAGCGTTGTGGTTGATGTTCATGCCAATCAAGACCTGGCATTGGGAAGCATGTACCTCGATTATAGCAAACTAAAAATCAAACTGCTGAATGATGCGGGAGAGAAAAAAGCGATGCTAAGCTTCCTGGGTAACTCCATATTAAGAAACAATAACAAGAAATCGTCGCCCATATACCAGGAGCGGTTAGCTGACCGGGCCATATTCAATTATTGGGGTAAAATTGCTTTAAGCGGCTTATTGAGCAATATGGGATTGCAGAATAACAGGAAGAAAATCAGTGCTTACCAAAAACAAAAATAAACCCAATGGCTACGGGTAGTATTCTCCTCTTGATCATTGCCATCGCGTTAATTTTTATTATAATTGCCTGCGCACGCTGGAAATGGCACCCTATTGTTGTTCTATTAATAGCCGCAATTTTTACAGGAATTTCTTGCGGTTTATCCCTTCCAAAAACAATGCAGACGATGCTGGATGGCGCAGGGAATGTATTTGCAGCAATAGGATTCATCATTGTATTCGGGACCTTACTTGGAGAAATTTTAGAAAAAAGCGGGGGAGCCGCTTCGTTGGCAATGTATGTGATCAAAACATGCAGTGGAAAAACGCTATTACCCGCCACAGGTTTGATTGGGTGGATGGTCGGGATACCGGTTTTCTGCGATAGCGGGTTTATTATCCTGAACAGATTGGTACAGGCTATGGCAGGAGTATCCGGTCAAAACGCAGGCGCCCTGCAGCTTTCACTCGCAACCGGATTATATACTTCCCACGTCCTGATTCCTCCCACACCCGGTCCAATGGCGGCCGCGGGAAACCTGGGACTTTCTGATTCTCTCGGGTGGGTCATTGTATTGGGGGTGATAGTGAGCCTACCGGCGGTGGCGGCTGGCATCTGGATTAGCAGTCGAATGGGGAATGATCATTCGACCGAAAGCCCTGTTTCCAGTTTCCCGGCAGGTTACCAACCCGGCATGGCCCGCAAGTCTTTATTAATCTTATTACTCCCATTACTATTAATAGCATCTGCTGCCATATTTCCTGGCCTGGCAGGTATCGGGCATCCGGTATTGGCACTTTCCCTAACCTGTTTATTAGCCCTGTTATTATTGGCGTCAAAAAATAAGAAGGAATGGCAGGCATGGATGACACAAGCGGTTACCCAGGCAGGCCCAATTATACTGATCACTTCCGCTGGAGGAGCATTCGGAGCCATTTTAAAAGCGATACCTTTGCAGGAGAAACTGGCAACGCTACTGCAGCAAGGGAATATACCGCTCATCGCTATTTATCCGGTAGCATTTCTGCTTACGGCAATCCTGAAAACGGCTCAGGGATCCTCCACTGCTGCACTTATAATCGGATCGGCGATGATCTATCCCATACTTGGCGCTTTCCAGCTTACTATACCTCAAATGGTGCTGGTCCTGCTCAGCATATCAGGAGGAGCAATGACCATTAGTCACGCCAACGACAGTTATTTCTGGGTAATCAATCAATATGGGAGGATTCCTGTGCACCATCTCTACAAGTATTATTCTGCCGCTACCGCTGTTATGGGGATAACAGTCCTGTTTTCCTGTATGATATTGCATTATATTATTGGCTGAGTGGTTTTCTTAGTAAAACGACCAGGTCCATCACATTCGTTTGTGTAGGGCCGGTGACCAGCAGTCCATCAATAGCCTCGAAAAAGTGATAGGCGTCGTTATTCCTTAAATAATCATCTGCATCCCGCAAAAGGTTTTCAGCCCTGCTACGCGTGGTCGCATCTATAAATGCACCAGCAGCATCGGTGGGGCCATCTGTTCCATCTGTGCCCGCACTGAGCAAAACTGGCCAATCTCCCCCTTCTCCCCTCAGCCAGGCAAAAGCAGCAAGGGCAAACTCCTGGTTTCGCCCCCCCTTTCCGAGTCCCCGGATAGTAACCGTGGTTTCCCCACCTGCAAGGTAGCAGGTGGGTTTTTGTACCGGGGAAGCATAGACGTCTTTCAGGAATTGTCCCGCCATCTCCCGGGCCTCTCCACTTAACCCATGTTCATACATAACCACCTCATACCCCAACTCTCTTGCTTTCCTGGCTGCGGCATCCAATGCAATACTATTGGAAGCAAGCAAATGATGCCGGGTTTCAGCAAATATGGAATCACCCGGTTTCGGAGTTTCAGGGATCTCACCTCTTATCCCCTTCATCAAATAATCCAATACCCTGGCTGGCATATCACCTGAAATCCCTTGGTTTTGTATTACTCCAACAGCCTCAATGAAACTGGTAGGATCCGGAAAAACGATGCCGCTTCCGATTACAGATAAATCATCACCAGGAACATCACTGATTATTAAACACTCCACCCGTGCAGGATAAAGTACCCGGGCCAACTGTCCACCTTTGAGCGTAGACAAATGTTTACGAACTGAATTCATGGAACGGATGGTAACACCGTTCGCCAACAGAAGCGAAGAAACTTTTTGAATATCCTCCAGCTTCAATGGATGCGGCAGGTCGGCAACTAAAGCGGACGCTCCTCCGCTTAGCAGAAGGATAAATAAATCACCAGCGCCCGCCTTAGCCGCCAATAACCTTAATTCTTCTGCAGCCCGCACACTTCTTTCATCCGGTACCGGATGTCCCGCTTCCAGTAATCTCCAATGGAGGCCTGGAAGACCATGCTCCTCTTTGGTGATCACTAAACCTTCATCAACCAGGTGGCCAATGGAATGCTGAACCTCCAGCGCCATAGCAGCAGCGGCTTTACCAACGGCTGCAACATATATATGGCGAAAGTTAGCTTTTGCATAAAACTGGTTACCCATGCGAAACCCATCCCCAACAGCCTGTAAAAAACCGGGCATAAACACTTCGGGATGTGCAGCACGGCAGCCCGCACGGTAAATAGCCAGAGCATCTGATATGGTAACCATCCGCCTAAAATTATAATAAAAGGTTTTGGATATGGATATTTAAAATTACCTAACTTCGGCTAAATTAGTTGTTTAGCTAACTATTTTTCCCGTATGAAAAGAACGATAAAAAAAATTGCGGTATTAGGAAGTGGTGTAATGGGTTCCCGCATTGCTTGTCATTTTGCCGGGGCCGGACTTCAGGTTTTATTGCTGGACATGGTTCCCAAAGATGCGGCCGAAAGTAATGACAGGGCAAAAAGAAACAAGCTGGTCAACGATGCGCTGCAGGCGGCGCTCAAAAGCAATCCATCGCCGGTATATTCCCGGGATGCCGTAAAACGCATCACTACCGGAAACTTCACTGACAATATGAAAGACCTCGGGGGATACGATTGGATTATTGAAGTGGTAGTGGAACGGCTTGACATCAAACAGCTGATTTTTGAACAGGTGGAACAATACAGAAAACCTGGAACATTGGTTACTTCTAACACTTCCGGCATACCCATTCACTTAATGGCAAAAGGAAGATCTGATGATTTCCGGAAACATTTTTGCGGAACACATTTTTTTAATCCACCCCGCTACCTTCGACTATTGGAAATTATTCCTACCGCCGATACCAGCCAGGAAGTCATTGATTTCCTGATGGAATACGGAAGCCTGCAACTGGGGAAAACAACAGTTCTGTGCAAGGATACTCCCGCTTTTATTGCCAATAGAATTGGTGTATATGGGATCATGTCGATCTTCAGGCTCGTGGATAAAATCGGACTGACCATAGACGAAGTGGATGCTTTAACGGGCCCAATCATCGGAAGGCCAAAATCCGCGACCTTTCGTACTGCTGATGTGGTTGGAATAGATACTCTTGTTAAAGTTGCAAATGGGGTTGCGGAAAATTGTCCGGACGACGAGCAGCGGGATGTTTTTACTATCCCTGCCTGGTTGAATACCATGGTAAATAATAATTGGCTGGGAGATAAAACCGGCCAGGGCTTCTTTAAAAAAACAAAAGGATCCGGGGGTGAAAAAGAGATTCTCACACTGGATTTAAAAACGATGGAATACGGCGCCCGCCAGAAAGCCAAATTTGCTACGTTGGAAGCTGCCAAACCTTTAGACGATTTAAAAACAAGGCTTGCTGTACTGGTACAGGGAACAGATAAGGCAGGTGAATTTTATCGTCATTTCCATTATGGATTGTTCTCCTATATTTCCTATCGCATTCCTGAAATATCCGATGAGATTTATCGGGTCGACGATGCGATGATGGCGGGTTTTGGCTGGGAAATCGGTGCATTTGAAAGCTGGGACGTATTGGGTGTGGAAAAAACAGTTACCCGAATGAAGGAAGCGGGCTTCAGTGTAGCACCCTGGATCAATGATATGCTTGCGGGAGGTTTCAAAACCTTCTATAAAATTGAAAACGGAAAGCGTTTATACTATGATGTGATCAGCAAGACATATAAAGCACTCCCAGGGGCAGACAGTTTCATCGTATTAAAGAATTTTGAAGGTCAAACCGTATGGAAAAATGCTGCGTGCCGCACTTACCACCTGGGAGATGATGTACTTGGACTGGAATGGTATACAAAAATGGGAAGTATGGGAGGTGAGGTGATGGAAGGGTTGCAGAGATCCATCGGGTTGGCCGAAGAAAAATACAAAGGATTAGTCATTGCGAATGAAACTCCTAATTTCAGTGCAGGAGCAAATGTCGGAATGATCTTTATGCTGGCCATTGAACAGGAATATGATGAACTTGATATGGCAATCCGCATGTTTCAGAACACCATGATGCGGGCCCGGTATTCCTCGGTTCCGGTAATCGTTGCTCCGCACGCACTTACCCTCGGCGGCGCATGTGAACTCAGTCTGCATGCAGACAAAGTTTGTGCAGCCGCAGAAACCTATATTGGATTAGTGGAATTAGGAGTGGGACTTATTCCAGGTGGTGGCGGAACTAAGGAGTTTGTGCTCAGGGCAGCGGATGAAATGCACGAAGATGAACCGGAAACCATTACGCTCAAAAACAGATTTCTTACCATTGCTACAGCCAAAGTTGCCACATCCGCACATGAGGCATTTGAGCTGGGTATATTGAGAAAAGGACAAGATGAGATCGTATTGAACCTGGGAAGGAGGATTTCTGAAGCCAAGCGATCCATCCTGGAAATACAGGAAAGCGGTTATGTGATGCCGGTACAACGAAATGATATCAGGGTCCTGGGGCAATCGGCGCTTGGGGCTCTTTATGCCGGAATAAATGGCATGTGGCGTGCAAATTATGCCACCGACCACGACTCTTTGGTTGCAAAAAAACTGGCCTACGTAATGTGCGGCGGTGATCTGAGTGAACCTACCCTGGTTTCTGAGCAATACTTGCTTGATTTAGAAAGGGAAGCTTTTCTTTCACTATGCGGCGAGAAAAAAACACTGGAGAGAATTCAAAGTGTATTAAAAACCGGTCGGCCGGTCAGGAATTAAACCCACTTCCACACATATGAGCAAAGCCGGCTTTTTTGCCGGCTTTTTTTTCAGACAGTATTACTTACATCTTTCTACAAAGGTCAGCAATAGCCGTGTCGATTCCAGGAAAAGCAAACTGAAATCCCTGTTTGCTCAATTTTGCTGAACTGACTGTTGTACTTTTCAAGACCTCTACACTCATCTCGCCGAGCATCAACCGGATTACAAAGGCAGGAACATGTACCGGAATAAATGCTTTGCCTTTTACCTCCCGCGCTATGGTTAACATCATTTTCTTATTATTGACAGGCTCTGGTGCAACGGCATTATAAACACCTTCAAAATGACTTTTCTGGATGGCCGCAACATACATACGAACAAGATCCCTAACATGAATCCAGCTAATCACCTGTGTGCCAGATCCAAGAATTGGGGCAATACCAAACCGTGCGGGTTTGGCAAATTCTGCTAGTGCACCCCCCTCCCGGGATAACACTATTCCCGTTCTAAGAATAACCAGCCGCTTTCCCATTTCCTGGACGGGTAGAATGCTGTTTTCCCATTTCCGGCAGGTATCACCCAGGTAATCACCGGATGAATGATCTGCCTCGGTAAATGGAAAATCATTGGGGATTCGCGGATCAGGGCCGTACCACCCGATGGCAGAGGCACTCACAACTGACTGCACATTATTGGGTATTTCCAATAATGACTTACAGATTAATTGACCACTACTAACACGGCTTTCAACTATCTCTCTTTTCCTGGCAGCGGTCCATCTCTTATCGGCTACTCCCGCCCCCGCAAGGTTGATTATATGATCAGCCTCCTTTATGGCAGATGGCTCTATGCTTCCTTTCGCTGGATCCCAGGAGGCAAATCTAACCTGTGTTGAAATTTCCCTTTTATACCTGGCAGGGTCACGGCTGAGGATCACCACAGAATATCCTGATTGTACCAGGAAACTCCTCAGCTCCTTACCAATTAGGCCCGTACCGCCTGTTATTAAAATTGTTTGCATAATCAATTAACAATAATATGGTTTCCTGGTTTGGAATATTTTTACAAGTTACTGCCTAACCCCAACATAGCAGAAAAAAGGCCCCTCGCAAAAGTGAGGGGCCGACTATCCTAAACGGATAAACAACTAAAAACAAACTTGTTTTCACAGACGGAGAATAGTTTCTTAATCGGGTTTTTTGCCGTCAAGAAAAGTATTGATCGTACTGATCTGGGTATTATTATGTTCATCTGTTTTCACCGTATAATTGCTGTAAAAATTTTCAGCCGGTGAAACAGTATTGTAGAGTTCAAGATTGCGGCGGATATATGCCGGCACAGTTTCAAACTCATTGTTGGGGTCGGCAGCATTAATATTAAAGGACAGATTCCGAAGTTTCTGGATCCTTTCTGCTGCTTTCCTTTTTTGCTCTTCCACTTCGTCCAGCATCGCCGGTTCCTCAGTGGGAGGACAGTTTGTGTGTTGAGTTAGTGGTGCCCCAGGCTTATCCGCCGCATGGGATTCTTCTTTGATCACCAGGTGCATATCGAAAGAGGGTTCTTCCTCCTTCTGTGGCATTGCCGGCATCTGTTGAGCAAAGGGTTGTTCGTTCACAGGAGACGTGAATTGGGAGCTGGAATTTTGTTCCGGCCTCTCTGCCGGTTCTGCATAAATATTGGAAGGCTTGGCCAAGTATCCTCCGGATGCTGCAGACACCGAAGAATTATTTTCAGTTAGTTTGAGTTCAATTTTTGCCTCAGATGCAGGTTCCTCTATTGTAAAATCCAGTTTTTCTTCAGAAGGAGTCAGGGGCTCCGGAACTTCGTCAGAAAAAAATATCACAGGTTGTTTTTCTTCCTTGTGTACTGGATTCTCAGGGGTTTCGCCCACTATCCTGGGCTGAAGATCCTCCGGCAATGGTGACCTGGTGGCAGGCATTATAACAGCAGCTTTCTTTTCGGCTTGCCTAAGCTCAGCCTGCTTTTCTTCCATCGCAAAGGGCAGTACCGGCTGATCATAACTTGCGCGTGGCTCCTCCACTTTTGGTGTTGCCAATGTCATTACGATCTTTTCCTCCTTGCGGGGTTCATCCTTCTTTACCTCTTTTTTATTGAAAGGGTCCTTGTATTCAAAGCCGGTAGCAATTAGCGTAATACCAATCTTGTCTCCCAGCGTATTATCATAACCCAATCCAAGAATCACATCGGTATCCTCACCCGCCTGGCTCAACAGGTAGTTCTGAATGATATCCACTTCATCCATTGTAAATTCATGCTCCCCTTCAGCAGAATTTATATTAATAAGGATCCACCTGGCACCACGGATATCATTGTCGTTCAATAAAGGAGAATTCAATGCCTCCTCAATGGCCCGCTGCGCCCTGTTATCCCCATTAGCGGCCGCATTGCCCAGGATAGCAACTCCACCATTGCGCATTACGGTACAAACATCAGCAAAGTCAACATTGATCTGGCCTGTGCTACTGATAACATCTGTAATACATTTTGCGGCAGTTGCCAGTACATTATCCGCTTTTTCAAAAGCTTCTTTCATCTTAAGATTACCATACTGGTGCCGTAATTTATCATTACTGATGACCAGCAGGGTATCCACATTTTGCTTTAAACGTTGTATGCCTTCTTCAGCCTGTTGCTGACGCTTCCTGCCTTCGTAAGAAAAGGGTGTAGTAACAATTCCAACCGTTAACACGCCAAGATCCTTGCATATCCTGGCGATGATGGGAGCACCACCAGTACCGGTACCTCCTCCCATTCCTGCTGTAATAAAGGCCATTTTCGTGTTGACCTCCAATATCCGCTTGATCTCTTCCAGGCTTTCTTCCGTTGCCTGCTTCCCTATTTCAGGATTGGCACCTGCACCCAGCCCCTGCGTAAGGTGCGGGCCCAGTTGTATTTTATTCGGAACATTACTCAGGGAAATTGCCTGGGCGTCAGTATTGCATATGATGAAATTCACCCCGTCAATACTTTGACTGAACATATGGTTAACAGCATTGCTGCCCCCTCCTCCTACTCCAATCACCTTGATGATGGACGATTTCTCTTTCGGTAAATCAAAGTGTATCATTTCACAATTATTAATGGGTTATGTAATGGTTAGTATAGTAAACGCCTACAACTTATGATCCTCTTCCTCTTTAAATAAGTCAATCAGGTTATCCTTGAACTTGGTCCAGAAACCATTCACGTTGAGCCCCGCCTTTCTTTTTACCACCATCACCTGCTCTTCCCTTTCCTCTACTTCCGGCTGTGCTGTGGCAACGGCCTGTTTCAATTCACGGGGTACATCCACTGCCCGGAACTTCTTTTCAAACTGTTTACGGTTACGTTCATAGTCATCATATCCCTTCAGGATAAGCCCGATACAGGTTGAGTAAACTGGCTTGGTTAGCTCCTCAATATGATTCGAAGCCAGGTGCTCATTCGGATATCCAATCCTGGCATTCAGACCCGTTACATATTCTGTAAGCTGTATGAGATGACGCAACTGTGAACCACCACCTGTAAGAACGATTCCACCATTTAACATCCGGCTATCCATACCTACCTGCTTAAGATGATACGTAACAAAATCCATAATCTCGCTCATGCGTGCCTGTATGATATTTGCCAGGTTTTTCACACTGATCTCCTTAGGCGGCAATCCACGCATACCCGGAATCGTGATAAAGGCATTTGCCTTGGCTTCATTCGCAAGCGCCGAGCCAAATTGTACTTTCATTTGTTCCGCCTGTGTTTTCAATACACCGAGCCCGGTCTTTATATCATTTGTGATATTTTCACCACCAAATGGAATAACTGCGGTATGCTTCAGAATGCCCTCATAAAATACAGCAAGATCTGTTGTTCCACCACCTATATCTACAATAGCTACTCCAGCTTCAATATCTTCCTGCCCCATCACCGCTGCCGCAGATGCCAGGGGTTGTAATACCAGGTCCTTGGTATGCAATCCGCTTTTCTCAACAGCACGGTTGATATTTCGAATTGCATTTTTATCACCGGTAATAATGTGGAAGTTTGCACCAACTTTCACGCCACCATATCCAATTGGGTTAGGAATATTCTGAAAGTTATCCACAGTAAACTCCTGCGGTATCACATCGATGATCTGGTCACCTGCAGGTATATAGGTTTTATATTGGTCTGCAATCAGCTGGTCAATTTCGCGCTGGGATATTTCCTCATCGTTAGTTTGTCTCACAATGTCACCGCGTGTTTGCAGGCTCTTTATATGATGACCCGCAATTCCCACATAAACTTCGTTGATTTCAAGGTTCTGGTTGGAAGCATAACAAGCCTCCAATGCACAGGCAATTGCCTTGATGGTTTCATCGATATTAAGTACCTGGCCATGCTTCACCCCATTGCTGTTTGCACGACCATATCCCAGTATTTCCAGTTTTCCAAACTCATTTTTGCGACCCGCAATGGCAGCGATCTTCGTCGTTCCTATATCGAGCCCTACAATAATGGGTTGTTCGTTGTTCATAGATTATGTTGTTTTTAGTTGTTTATTTTTTTCATCACCGCTTTTGGTTCCCTGGCGGCAGGCTGTTTCATAGAGGATCTTTCGGGGTCGGTCTTTCTTAAGGGATGGGATAAAGTGGATCCGGAACGTACAGGATTCAGGTCCTGCCTATTAACCGCTAAAGGTGCTGCTCTGGGCTCAACTATCGTTCTTTTTTTATCCACCGATGTGGATATTGAATCACGACTGACAGCCACCACCTGCTTGTTGAACCGCACATCAATCAATCCATAATAATTGACACCTGTTTTATGCAAGACATTTCTATAGAATATTTCCAGCTGCCGGAACTTACGTTCCAGTTCAGTACCATCACCCAATAACACAATATGATCACCGATTAAAGGAATCAATTCAAACTGCCTGTCTGGTGTAACTGCAACCTGGCTTACCTGTGCATTCCAAAAGCTATCCTGCATGAGAATTGCGGTGATGCCTTTTACCCCCTGTATAAATATGCTGTCTGCCTGTGATTTTATCGATATCATATCCGGCATTCCTGTAAATACCGGGAGCCGGACGGCAGGCTTGGAAGGTGGCAATGGTAAATAAGAACCATTGCTATCCAGGAAGTAGGAGTGTCCGCCTGAGGTAAATACCCTTCCAATCGGAGTTTTTTCCGTGATGTGAATTTGCAGTACCCGGTCTTTATCAAAGTACAGATCAGCCCGGCTCACCCATTCATTTTTCCGGATTCGATTCTCCAATTGATTCAGGTTGATTCCTACCACTGGTTTCCCGGTCAGGTATATCTTTCCTTCACCTGCCATAAGACTGATCACCTGGTTCCTGTCGAGGTAATGAAATTCCTCTGAGCCGTTAATTAAAATATTCACTCCCTTACAGTCAGCATCATTACTTTTATTGATAGCAGCCACCAAAACAACCACTACCACGATCCCACAGAGGAACCAAAGTATGGCTGAAAACAGCTTTCGCATATTTATGGGTGGTCGTTTCATATCAGGTAAGAAGGGATTTAAGAGGTTGAACCAACGTATCTATATCACCCGCACCAGCAGTTATTAGCAATTGATGGGACTGTTCTTCTTTTGACTGGTTCATTTGTGCAACCAGGTGATGGAGAACAGCTTCCTTATCCAATAGGTGCACTTGTGCCTTACTCATCCGGGTTGCGATCATCTCACTATTCACCCCATCTATGGGCAGTTCCCTTGCCGGGTATATCGGCAGGAGAATGACCTCATCAGCAAGATCCAGGCTATCGGAAAACTCCATCGCCAGGTCTCTTGTCCTGGAGAATAAATGGGGCTGGAATACGACTGTGGTCTTTCGCCCCGGGAATAATGCCATGGCTCCCCGGATAAGGGCCTTCAGTTCTTCCGGATGATGGGCATAGTCATCTATGTATACCAGTTCTGGTGTCCGGATGATGTATTCAAAACGTCTTTTTACACCCTGGAAACTTTCCACAGCTCCCCTGATCCGGGCATGATCAATGCCCAGTTTATGCGCTATTGCAATGGATACGACTGCATTTTCAACATTATGCATGCCGCCCATGTTCAGCTTTATGGAATCAATCCTGTCACCAGGCAGTACAACCGAAAACTCATAGGATCCATTCACCATGGTAATACCATCAGCATACACATCAGCTGCAT
The DNA here is from genome assembly GCA_965649495.1 of uncultured Flavihumibacter sp. Lineage (GTDB taxonomy): Bacteria > Bacteroidota > Bacteroidia > Chitinophagales > Chitinophagaceae > Flavihumibacter. The sequence goes on from CBFGLD010000018.1 coordinate 13,712, forward strand.
CATTTTGCAGACTATAGCTGTAATGATTCTCCCCTTTGAGATCAACACTCCGGGGAAGCCCCAGCTTACTGAACAATACTCCTCCGGGTTTAAGTTTCCGGCTGAATTCAACAAACGCTTCCTGCAATGCTTCTTCGGTTCCATAAATATCGAGGTGATCGGGGTCCATAGAACTAATTACCGCAATATCAGGGAACAACTTCAGGAAGCTCCGGTCGTATTCATCCGCTTCTATCACTGCTACATTGCCAGGATCACTCCAGAAATTTGTATCATAATTCACCGTAATACCACCTAGAAACGCATTGCAACCATAACCGGAATGACGTAAAATATGTGCAGTCATGCTGGAAGTGGTTGTCTTACCATGCGTTCCGGCAATACATATATTGAAAGAGCTGTTACTGATCAATCCCAGCACCTCACTCCTTTTCATTACTAAAACCGACTGCTGCTGGTAATGCACAAGCTCCACATGGTTTGCCGGAACAGCTGGCGTATAAACTACCAGGTCAGGCCTGGTGGGAATAAGAGACAAATCTTCCTGGTAATGAATGGACACACCTTCCCTTTCCAGTGTCCGTGTCAATGCCGTAGGCGTTTTATCATATCCACTGACCTGCTTTCCAAGGGCATGAAAATATCGTGCAAGGGCACTCATCCCAATACCACCGATACCGATGAAGTAAACCTCCTGTATGTCTTTTACTGTTATCAACTAGTACTGATTATTTTTTGATAAATGTTCCAACACTTCCTTTGCAATAAACTCATCCGCATGGAGGGCACCCAACGGAAGGATATTTGCTCTCATCTTACTTTGCCGCAATGGGTCCTTAGCCAACTCTATTACCTTCTCCACCAATTCCTGTCCTGCATTGGCATCGCTGATTATTAATGCTGCTTCCCGATCAACCAGCTTCTGAGCATTCACAGTTTGGTGATCCTCAGCCGCAAAAGGATAGGGTACTAAAATGGATGGTTTTCCGGTAACACAGATCTCCGCGATGGACATTGCCCCGGCGCGTGATATCACAACATCCGCTGCTGCAAAAGCATATTCCATCTGTGATATAAAATCGTTCATCCAGATCCCTTTCCGCCCTTCAACCGCCTCCCGTGCTTTTTCAGCATACAATTTGCCGGTTTGCCATATTAATTGAAGCTCATTTTCCCTGAACAGGTCCAGCCCTTTCCGGATTGCTTCATTGATACTTTGGGCACCCAGGCTTCCACCTATTGAAAGTATGGTGGTACGCGAAGGTTCCAGCCCAAAGAAGCGAATGGCTTCTTCCCTGCTTATTCCACTACCTGCTATAGACGAACGTACGGGGTTGCCCGTTATACTGATTTTTCCAGACGGAAAAAACTTTTCCATTCCAACACTTGCCACAAAGATCCTTGTCGCCCTTTTCCCTAACAACTGGTTACTTTTACCTGCAAAAGAATTTGCTTCATGCAAAAAGGTGGGAATGCCTTTTTGCTGTGCCAGCCTTAAAACCGGGAAACTGGAATAGCCACCCACACCAATTGCAGCATCCGGATTAAATTCCCGGAATATTTTCCTTACCTGGAAAAAACTTTTTATCAATTTGAATGGAAGGGTAATATTTTTTAACAGGGAACTCCTGTTAAACCCCGCAATATCAATTCCCTGTATCCGAAAGCCTGCCTGTGGCACTTTCTCCATTTCCATTTTACCATGAGCTCCAACAAAAAGTATATTTACGGAAGGATCTTGCTTCTTTAATGCATTTGCAATGGCTATGGCTGGGAAAATATGCCCCCCGGTTCCACCTCCCGCTATTATAATTTTCTTTCCCCTCATGCTGGTTCGTGATTTATAGCCGGATGTTCCACTGGCCTGGATTCACTTTTTTCCACATAACGCGAAACACTCAGAATCAGGCCGATTGCAACACAAGTGAATAAAAAAGAGCTCCCCCCCATGCTTAACAAGGGAAGCGTGACGCCCGTAACAGGAAAAAGATTGACATTAACTGCCATATTTGCCATTGCCTGTATAACCAACGTAAAACTGAGGGCAAGCGCCAGGAAAGCCCCAAAGGCATACGGACACTTCCTGAACAACTGTATACTCCTAAACAGAAATACAAGATATACCAGTATGACAAATGCTCCCCCGGCAATCCCATACTCTTCTATAATTATCGCAAAGATGAAATCGGAATACGGGTGAGGAAGAAAATTCCGTTGTTCACTATTGCCGGGCCCTAAACCAATTATTCCACCTTTTGCAATAGCAATCTTCGCCTGGTTTACCTGGTAATTATCATCGTCATTCTTTTCATCGCCTCCATACATAAATACTTCCACCCGGTTTACCCAGGTACTTACCCTGGCAGTTAACCGCGATCTGTTTTCAGACTTTGCCTTGATTCCATTACTATTATGCTGAATAACCGCCGATAAAACCAATAACAAGACGGGCACCATTGCAACCAGTCCAGTAAGTAAAAGGTGTTTCATTCGCACACGGCCAATAAAAAGTAACAGCATACTCGTAGCGCCTACCAGCAAAGCGGTTGATAGGTTTGCAGGCAAAATCAATAAACAGGTAATTCCAATTGGAATAATTAATGGAAGAAACCCATTTCTGAAATCTTTGATAACATCCTGCTTTTTACTCAGCATCCGGCTGAGATATATGAATAGGGCAAGTTTTGCCAGGTCAGAAGTCTGGAACGTCAGGTTAATGATCGGAAGCCTGATCCAACGGCTTCCTTCATTTAGGCTGACCCCGAAAAATAACGTATATAATAACAAAGGGACCGTTAACCAAAACAACACCTGGGCAATCCGCGAAAATAAAGTGTAATTTACCAGGTGGGCAAAATAGATCAGCAACATGCCAATTGAAATAAAAACCACTTGCTTGAATAAATACACCTCCGTGTTGCCCCGGTACATCTTATAGGCAAGTGAACCTGTTGAACTGTAAACAACCAATAATGACATTAAGGCAAGGATCACAACCATGGTCCATATCACCTTATCGCCTTTTGTTTTATTTAACAGGTGGTTCATGCTGATTCCCTTTATACTTTTACAATGCTTTTACTGCATCCTTAAACTGCTTTCCCCTATCTTCATAGTTCTTGAAGAGATCAAAACTGGCACAGGCCGGACTTAACAACACCACATCACCTTTGTCTGCAAGTTGGAAGGAAGAATGAACCGCCTCTGCAGCTCCGGAAGTATTTACAATAACCGGCACATCATTTTGAAACGCTTCGTGAATTTTCCTGTTATCAACTCCCATACAAACAATTGCCTTTACTTTTTCTTTGATCAGGTCACGAATAAGTGAATAATCATTGCCCTTATCAACACCGCCCAAAATAAGAATAGTAGGAGAAGTCATACTCTCCAGTGCATACCAGGTACTGTTTACATTGGTGGCTTTACTATCGTTAATGAATTCCACGCCTCGAACGGTAGCAACATGTTCCATCCTATGCTCCAAAGCCTCAAATGACTGTATGGCCTCTCTTATTTTATTCTTACGCAACCCGATCACGGATGCTGCCAACCCTGCTGCCATGGTATTATATTGATTGTGCTTTCCTTTCAGAGCAAAATCGTATATGCTCATCTGAAATTTTTCTTCGGTTGTAACTACGGTCATTTCCTTGTCTTTAATGTAAGCTCCCTGGAGCAGTTCTTTTCTCATACTGAATGGTAATAGGTTAGATAGGATGGAAAAATCTTTCATATGATTAATAATTACTTCATCATCTTCACAATAAATGAAGTAATCCTTCTCTTTCTGGTTCATCACGATCCGGAATTTGCTCCGGATATAATTAATGAATTGGTAATTATAGCGATCAAGATGATCTTCCGTGATATTAGTCAGAACGGCAACATGCGGACTAAAACTGGCAATATCATCCAACTGAAAACTGCTTACCTCCACTATATACCAGGGCCTGGGATCATTTGCCACCTGCCGGGCAAATGAAAAACCAATATTTCCAACAAGAGCGCAATCCAACCCTGCATGCCGACAGATGTGATAGGTCAGCGCAGTGGTGGTAGTCTTCCCATTGCTTCCTGTAATGGCAATAACTTTGCTGTCACCAATAAAGCGGCTTGCCCACTCTATTTCACTTACCACTGGTATGCCTTTCGCCCGGATCTTAGTAACTAACACATTTTTATCCGGGATACCTGGACTTTTAATTACCAACCCGGCTTTTAATATCCTTTCCTCAGAATGACTTCCCTCCTCCCACTCAATATCAAAAGCATCCAGTTCAGCGCGATGTTCCGGTTTGATACTGCCGCCATCACTCACAAAACAGGGATAGCCCATCTTTTTTGCGAGTAAGGCTGCGCCTACACCGCTCTCCCCCGCACCTAATATGACTACTGTTTGCTTCATTACAAATAAAGGATAGTTTTCCACGGATTGGGGGTTCTTCAAAAGCATTGGATTACTGCACCACAAATTCGGTATACAGCACTGTCGGTTTTTCAGTACTTAATTAACGGATCTTCAACGTAACAATCGAGAAGATCACACACAATATGGTCACGATCCAGAACCGGGTCACGATCTTACTTTCGTGATACCCCAGCTTCTGATAATGGTGATGAAGCGGGCTCATCAAGAATATCCTTCTTCCTTCACCATATTTCTTTTTCGTATACTTGAAATAACTAACCTGTAGCAATACACTAAGATTCTCTACCAGGAATACACCACAAAAAATGGGTATCAATAATTCTTTCCTTACTATTATTGCCAGGGCAGCTATTACTCCTCCCAGGGTGAGACTTCCTGTATCACCCATGAATACCTGTGCCGGGAAGGCGTTGTACCATAAAAAACCAACACAGGCCCCGATCATCGCTCCAATAAAAATGGATAGTTCACCCAGGTTGGGGATATACATGATATTCAGGTAATCAGCCAGCAACAAATTACCACTGGCATAGGCAAATACTCCCAGACACACCCCGATCAACGCACTAACCCCTGTTGCCAGCCCATCTAGTCCATCCGTAATATTGGCCCCATTTGATACCGCTGTAACAATGAAGATCACAATCAGGATATATAAAACGGAGGTGAATCCACGAAAAGACTCGGGAAGAAGTTTTGCATAATTAAATTCATGGCCCGCTACAAATGGAATCGTTGTTATGGGCTCATCCGCCTCTACAAAATAGCGCTCCTTATCCTGAAACTTAAGGACTTTTACATTTTCACCTGCGGCCGGAATACCAGTATATTCCCTCCATGCCTTGGTATGATCATTAAATAATAAGGTAAGGCCAATGATCAGTCCCAATCCCACCTGGCCCAAAATTTTGAACCATCCCGCAAGACCATCCTTATCACCCTTTTTGTACGCCACACCTTGTTGCTGCGCAATTCTTTTTGCCCGAAGCTTCAGATAATCATCTATAAATCCAATTAATCCCAGCCAGATAGTACTGAAAATCATCAGTCGCACATATGCTTTATTTAAATCCGCCAACAAGAGAGTCGGCAAAATGATGGCCAGTATTATGATCAATCCGCCCATTGTGGGCGTTCCCTTTTTCTGTTGTTCCCCCTGAAGTCCAAGATCACGGACACTTTCGCCTATTTGTTTTCGCCTTAGGTAGTTTATCAGTTTTTTTCCAAATACGGTTGTTATGATCAAAGACAGAATAACAGCCAGTAACACCCGGGAAGTGATAAACTGAAACAGTGCACTTCCCGGGAATTTTAAACCCATTTCCTTTAACCAATCAATTAAGTGGTACAGCATGATGGTTGTTTGTTTGTTACTGGTTGCCACCCGGTGTCCAGCCGGGCAGCAGGTTGTTTGTAACCGTCCTAAGTTTTTCAGATGAATGAGCTATTCCTCACGCATCAATTATTTAGTGTTAATCCAATTATATTATTTTCCCAATTCCGAGATCACATTGGCGATTTCCTCACTGTCATCAAAATGATGCTTCTCGCCTTTGATCTCCTGGTATTTTTCATGCCCCTTCCCGGCTACCAAAACAATATCTCCAGGTCCGGCAATACTAAAAGCTGCTTTGATAGCCTGCCTTCGGTCGGCAACCGCTAAATATTTGCGTCTGGCGGCACTGCTTAACCCATTCTCCATATCCCGGATGATTAAATCCGGATCTTCCGAACGCGGATTATCCGAAGTAAATATTACCCTGTCACTATGATCACAGGCAACCTGCCCCATGATCGGCCTTTTGGTCTTGTCCCTGTCTCCCCCGCACCCAATAACTGTAATTATGTTTTCATCTCCATTTTTCAATTGACCGATTGTCCTCAAAACATTTTCCAGCGCATCAGGAGTATGTGCATAGTCAACTATTCCGATGATCTTATCAACAGGAGATACCTGGTAATCAAACCGCCCTTCTGCCCCACTCAGCATACTCAAACTTCGCAACACCTCCTGCCTTTCTTCGCCAAGGCATATAGCTGCCCCATACACTGCCAGGAGATTATAGGCATTGAATTCACCAATAAGCCTGAAATGAACCTCCTGGTCATTTACCGTCATAACAAGTCCGGTAAGATTGTTTTCAAGGATCTTCCCTTTAAACTCCGCCATGGAATGAAGACTATAGAAATACTTTTCAGCCAATGTATTCTGAAGCATTACCACCCCGCGTTTATCGTCCAGATTGCTGATTGCGAAAGCTGAACTGGACAGGCCATCAAAGAATTTCTTCTTAACCCTGATATACTCATCAAATGTTTTATGATAATCCAGGTGGTCATGACTGATATTGGTGAATATTCCACCGGAAAAAATCAATCCTGCAATACGATGCTGATGCACAGCATGTGAACTAACTTCCATGAAAGCGTAGGCACAACCCACAGTGACCATCTGATGCAACAGCCTGTTGACACTGATGGCATCAGGAGTTGTATGGGTGGAAGGAATTACTTCACCGCAAATCATATTCTCTACCGTACTAAGTAACCCGCAATCATATCCCAATGACGTAAAGAGCTTATAAAGTAAGGTCGCAACCGTTGTCTTTCCATTAGTTCCAGTCACCCCAACCAATTTTAAATGACGGGATGGTTGTCCGTAAAAATGATGCGCCATCAAACCGGCTGCATCACCTGAATTATCCACTTCAACATAAGTAACCCCTTGCTGAAGTTCCTTAGGCAAAAACTCACAAACCACAGCTACTGCACCCTGACTAATTGCCTGATCAATGTAATCATGTCCATTCGTCTGGGCACCTTTTATTGCAATAAAACATGAGCCCGGATGCACTGCGCGGGAATCCAAATGAAGGCTTTCAACAGCAGCCTGAACATTCCCCCTTATGGATCGGATCTTTACCTGGTATAATATATCCTGTAATACGGCCATTAGTTCAGATCGATTACAACACGTTGATTTTTTTCAATTTTCATTCCAGCTTCCAACGATTGATCACTTACCTTTCCCTTTCCATTCACAACAACTGAAACACCCATTTGCTCCAGTATAAAAAGGGCATCTTTTAATCCCATACCATACAAATCGGGCATGGTATTTCGCGAACTTGCACTTCCCCGCACAACAGTTTTAAAAACTGAATCTTGTGATACCTGTGCCCAATTTGCTTTTCGGGTTTGATCTTCAAATGGGATCCGCAGATTGCCGAGAACCGCCTTGATGTCAGTAGCGTAACCTGCATTATAAAAACTTGAACTATCCCTTTTTGGCAGCTGCGCGGTTCTGACCGGGGCTTCCTGTGCCTGCAATGCAAAGAGCTTATCCGATATTTCCCGGAAAACAGGCCCGGCCACTGCTCCGCCATAATACACGGGTGCATGGGGTTTATTAACAATTACCACGATACAGCTGTATTTTGGATTATCCGCTGGAAAATAACCTGCAAAAGAAGACTGGTATATATGATCAGCATACCCTCTGTTTCCATTTGCAACCAGCGCCGTTCCTGTCTTTCCTGCAATGCTGTAAAATGGAGTCTGCAAACTTCTACCGGTGCCATTTTTAACAACGCCCTCCAGGCAGGTCTTTAATTGCCTCAGTGTTGATTCCTTTGCGATACTTTCCACCATCACCTCAGGTTGATTTGAACTAACCACCAACCCGTTGTTCCGGATCTCCTCAACCAGGTAAGGACGCATCATTTTCCCATTATTAGCTACCGCATTATACAACATCAGAGTTTGTAACGGACTTACCAATACTTCATATCCAAACGACATCCAGGGTAATGTAGTAGCACTCCAGGTTTTAGATTTCGGGGTCTTTATGATTGGCCGGGTTTCACCCACCAAATCAATTCCCGAGCCTTCGTGCAACTTCAGTTTTCTCAGATGTTCGACATATTGCATAGGATTACCGGAATAATGTTCCATGGCAAGTTTTGCCATCCCAACATTACTACTGAGCTCAAATGCCTGCTGTAATGTTACATCTGTATGCCGGTGCCGTTCGCTGTCATATACCACCCTGCGGTTCACTTTCCAAACTCCCCTTTCCAGGTTTACACGGCTTCCGATATGAGCCTTGTTATCATCTAATACAGCCAACAACGTTGCAAGTTTAAAGGTGGAGCCTGGCTCCGACGCCCGGATTGCATAATTCAGGTCTTCCCAATATTCCCCTTCTTTATTTTTACCAAGATTGGCAATTGCTTTTATCTTACCGGTTTCCACTTCCATCACGATACAGGTACCGTTTACCGCATCATTCCTGATCATCATTTTCATGAGTGCATTCTCAACAATATCCTGGATATTCACATCAATGGTTGATACCAGGTCTTTGCCATTTTCTGGTTCTATTTCATAGCCCTCAACCGGAACAGCAACACCCCCAGCAATAAATCTTACCAGTTTTTTTCCTGACGCTCCCCTGAGAATACTGTCGTATGTTCTTTCCAACCCAACATTTTGTGAATTCTCACGGGCAAGACCTATGGTCCTGTTAGCCAGCAGACCAAATGGATTGAGTCGCTTGCTTTTAACCTCAGCAATAAATCCACTTTTATTTCTGCCTAATCTTACCAGCGGGAACTCACGCAATTGTTTATACTGTTGAAAATCGATATTCTTTTTCAGAAGAAAATAACGGTCCTTTTTCCGGTATCCTGATTGTAACAATTTCTTGTATTCATTTGCTGTTTTGTCGGCAAATAACCCAGCAAGAGACAAACTCAATGAATCAATATGATCCCGGAACCTTTTCCCGTTTTTGTCCCGGAGCCCTTCTGCACCAAAATCAATGTAAATATTGAAATAAGGAATCGAAGTACTGAGCATGCTGCCATCAGAACTGAAGATCGTACCTCTTTCCGCATCCAGGTTTATGATCTTAGTATGAAGACTGTCACTTTTACTGCGCCAGTAGTTGCCTTCAACATTCTGTATATAAAGAGCTCGCCCCAACACTGCTGCTGACAAAACCACCATACCAATGAAACACAGGTATACTCTCCAAAGTATGTCGCGTTTTACTTCCAATGCAGCAGCTGATTAAGGTTAAATACTGATTTTATTGATTCGTACTGTCTGCTAAAACAATAGTTGGTGTCATCAATTCTTTTAAACCCATGGGCTCAATTGCTTTCGCTAATTCAGATTGCTTACTCCGGAACATAACTTCACTCTTCACCGTTTTAAATTCAAACTGCAACTCCTTGAGCTCTTTTGCTGTCCGGTTAATTTCTTTTATAAGCTTATCCGAATAGTGACCATTATAGATATAAACAACAGCAAGCATACTCAGGAAAAGTATAAACGGCAGATTCTGAACTACCAACTGATAGTTCAACCTTATACGCATCTCCTTTTTTGATTTCAACTCACTCATATAATGGTTGGTTATTCATTAGGACATTAACATTTCACCAAAAGCTTTGACCCGGTTTATCTTTCAACTGGCATCATTCTGTTAAATCGTCACTTCCGCTCGCCTACTCTCAATTTGGCACTTCTTGCCCTTGGATTTCTTTCCATCTCCTCCCGGGAAGGAAGGATGGGTTTTTTATGGATCACACGTAAAGAGCTCTCCTGCTTCCTGTTCTCAAAAGGATTGCTGTCATCCGTTGCTTCAAAATTTCCATACCTGAAAAAATTTTTTACCAACCTATCCTCCAGCGAATGAAATGTCAAAATCACAGCCCGCCCCCGGGGCAACAACACATCAGGCATTTGTTGCAACAGCTCCTTTAAAGCTCCCATTTCATCATTCACCTCTATCCGCAATGCCTGAAAAACCTGGGCAAAATATTTATTTGGATTGCCTTTAACCACCGGCTGTATGGCAGCCTTGAACTGCCCGATAGTTTCCAGAGATAGGGACCCTCTCGCCTGAACTATGGTGCGTGCCAGGGTTTTTGCATTGGTAACCTCTCCGTACTGTTCAAACATCTTGTGTAATTGCTGCTCTGAATATCGGGATATAATATTGGATGCTTTCAACTCTGTCCGCTGATCCATCCGCATATCCAGCTCCGCATCAAACCGAATCGAGAAGCCTCTTCCAGCTTCATCAAACTGGTGACTGCTCACACCAAGATCCGCTAATACACCATGCACTGCTTCCACCTTGTGAAGGCGAAGAAATCGTTGCAGGTGCCTGAAATTGTGGGGTACGAATACCACCCGGTCATCTTCAGGCAGGTTGCGTTGTGCATCAGCATCCTGGTCAAAAGCTATCAGTTTACCATTGGGTCCCAGATTCTTCAGTATTTCCCTCGAATGGCCGCCTCCTCCAAATGTGCAATCTACATATACACCATCCGGTACGATTGCAAGGGCCTCTATACATTCCTGTAACAATACCGGGAGATGATATTCGTAGGGCTGCGAAAGATCCGGCACTATTTTCTTTCTTTTTGCCATTATGCATTCGCTTCATTCGCCCTGGACATAACCTGCTGGGCGAGGTTACTAAACGACTCGGAAGAGAACGATTCAAAGAACTGTTTATAAACACCACCATCCCAGATCTCTATCTTGTTGAAAGCCGACACCAGCACAATATCTTTCTCCAGGCCTGCATGGTCTTTCAAATTAGGGGGAAGCAATATCCTTCCCGCGGAATCCGGCTCCACCTCCGTTGCACCGTTCAGGAAATACCTCCTGAATTCACGTACTTTGGGGTCAAAATCATTCAGCTTGCTGATTTCCGCATATATCGGCTCCCAGCTTTTCATAGGATACAGGGTAAGGCATTTCTCAAATCCCCTGTTTACTACGAATTGCAGTTCCCCTTCCGGCAGTTGCTTCTTGAGCCCTGCCGGGAGAAGGAAACGCCCTTTGGCGTCCAGCGTAGCTTCATATTCACCCAGGAAACCTTTCATTTATCAGTTAATGACTCAAATCTGACATTTATTACCACAAAATAACACTTTTTCCCACTTACTGGGCAAATTTGGGATCCTTTATTTTATCCACAAGAGATTCTCTCTGCCAAATACTGCGCTGGCAAGTGTTTGAGCATTTTTCACAGCTATTTTCAGGTTATCAGCTGTTAATTTGTTGTGGATTTCCTGTGAACAGCTTGTGAATAGTTGTTTTTACAGGGATTTATCTCCCAAACTCCTGCATCTCAGGGCACGCCATCTTACCTTTGCAAGCCAATATGAGCTCACAAACGCACTTTAAACTCCACGAAATGGCAGATTACACTTACGATCTGCCCAATAACCGAATTGCTTCACACCCTTTACCAGACCGTGATGCTTCCAAATTGCTGATCTATGACAAAGGCGAAATCAGGGAATCCGTTTACCGTCAATTGGCAGATGAAATTCCACCTGGATCCTTATTAATATTAAATGATACACGGGTTGTTCAGGCGAGGCTTCAATTTTTCAAGACTACCGGTGGTATTATCGAAATATTTTGTCTGGAAGCCGACGATCGCTATCCTGATATAACCACAGCTATGGCGGCTACCGGGCAGGTGTACTGGACTTGCCTGGTGGGAGGTGCCAGTAAGTGGAAACACGGATCGGTTTTACAAAAGAGCATTTACCATGATGGTACCGAATATATTCTTTCAGCAGCTTTATGTGGCCGTAAAGCTGACAGCTTCACCATTGAATTCACCTGGTCTCCCAACTCTCTGAGCTTTGCTGATATTCTACAGGAATTTGGACAAACACCCATCCCCCCCTATCTGAACCGCGATACCAGTGAGACGGATAAGGAAAGATACCAAACAATCTACGCCCACCAGGATGGCTCCGTAGCCGCACCCACTGCCGGACTTCATTTCACCCCCCATGTGTTTCGTGCATTAAAGAATAAAAAGGTAGATACGGCATTTGTAACCCTTCATGTGGGCGCAGGCACCTTCAGACCGGTTAAAACTGCTCGCATTGAACACCATGAAATGCACGCTGAGTTCATCGATGTAGGAATGGATGCCATTCGTTTGATGATTGAAAAATCAGGTGATATCATTGCAGTCGGAACCACCTCATTGCGCACCCTGGAATCGCTGTACTGGATGGGTGTTAAGATCAGCATTAATCCGATAGTTACGCTGGATGAATTAATTCTGAAGCAATGGGAGGTTTACGAACAGTTAGAAACGCATGCGCTACCCGCTAAGGATGCATTGCAACATTTATTAACCTGGATGCTTCAGCATGGGCATACCCGGCTGATCTGCAAGACTCAAATTCTGATTGTGCCCGGATATCAGGTTCGAATGGTAAAAGCTATTATTACCAATTTCCATCAACCGCAGTCCACCCTCTTATTATTAATTGCGGCCGTCGTTGGAGGCAATTGGAAAAAAATCTACCAGTATGCCCTCCAGCACGATTTTCGTTTTCTTAGTTATGGCGATGGTTCCCTATTGTGGTGTAATACAAATTAATAGCGTATCACCTATTAAAAGGCATCTCAATAATAAAGGTGGTACCCTTTCCCAAAGTGCTTTCCACTTTGATTTTTCCATTATGTGCGTCAACGATATTCTTCACATAACTCAAACCAAGGCCAAAACCTTTTACATTATGCAGGTTACCGGTATGAACCCGGTAAAATTTTTCAAAAATTCTTTTCAAGCTCTCCTTTGACATACCTATACCATTATCCTCAATCCGAATTTGAACACTCTTTCCCGTATTTTGGGTCTGGATCTTTAATAACAGGTTGTCTTTTGAATATTTAACTGCATTATCCACGAGGTTGTTTATCAGGTTAGTAAAATGCACCTCATCAGCCTGGATCAAATCATCCTTGGCATTCAGCTGAATATCAACCCTGCCATTTTTATTCTGGAGCTGCAGATCAAAATTTTCCAATACCTGCTCAATGACAGCATGAACTTTTACAGGCCGCTTATTTAACTGGATTTCCTGGCGATCCATTAACGCCGCCTGCAGAATCGTTTCCACCTGCTTATTCATGCGTTTGTTCTCCTCCTTGATGATGCCCGTAAAGTATTGCATCTTGTCTTTGTCGTTACTGACTTTTTCGGTCCTGAGTGCATCAACAGCAAGGGAAATGGTAGCTAACGGTGTTTTAAACTCATGCGTCATGTTGTTGATAAAATCATTCTTAATCTCACTAAGTTTTTTCTGTCGCAGCAGTGCACTAACTGTTACATAAAACGCTGCCAGCAGTATAAGAGTGAACAAAATGGCGCCAGCCAACATCCACCGCAACTCCCTGAAAACAATATGTTTTACATTGGGAACAACAACCATCATGACTTCCTCTGGCACAAGACCTTCCAGGTTACTGCCACCTGGAACCTGGAGAGGATTTATGAAACGAAGATTGCGCAAAGTATCTTCCACTACCTTATCAAAATTTCGGGATCTCAACTCATCATAAGTCAAAAAACCTGCATCGGAGGTGATCACAAATTCAAACTGGGTATCCTTAAGACCTTGTGCATTGAAATGTTTCCTAAGCTTTTCCTCCACTTCAAACGTGGTAAACTTTTCAGAAATGGTAGAGGGCTTCATCAGTTCCATCATAAGCTGATCAGATGGCCAGGTAAGATTCGGTCGCATCCTTCGGTTTTTTAAGGAAGGCAGGGTACCTTTCTGTTCCATCAACTCTTGCCCTGTGGCATACATAGCTTTCACCACCCTCTCTGAAAGCTGGTCTTCCTTAATAACCAGCATGGAACGAAACCAGGATACCTGGATCACAATAATACCCACCAGTGATAATGCAACCAATAAAATAATAAGGGGAAAGATCCGCTTCATTGCAACAAAAATAACTTTGGTACTTGTTTATATTGTTTTTCTACACCCATCTGAACTCAAATTAACATGAGTTTATACGCATTTTACATTTAAAATTGAATATTGCTTGTTTTTATAGGCATTAAACTTTTCTTGGCTCATTGATCAATATTCTATAAATTAATTGTATGACACAAATTTTACCGGCACCTGGGGTATTATTGATTGCTGATCCTTTTTTGAAAGATCCTAATTTCATGAGGACGGTAATATTGTTATGCGAACACCAGGATGAAGGTAGTTTCGGTTTTGTCCTGAACAGACCTTATACCTATACACTGGATCAACTAATGGCAAGTGCTGAAGGCATTTCCGCCTCCGTATTTTACGGGGGACCCGTACAACCAGATACCATACATTTCCTTCACCAATACCCAGATAAAATACCGGGAGGCTTTGAAGTGATTGATGGAACTTTCTGGGGCGGTGATTTCGAAACTGTAGTGGCGCTTTTAAAAACCGGGGAAATCGATGCTTCCAGGGTCCGTTTCTTTATCGGCTATTCAGGTTGGTCGGAAGGTCAGCTCCAAGGGGAGTTGAAGGAAAAATCATGGATCACCTCCAGGGGCACCCGCAAACTTATCTTTCACGAGGATATGAATTCGATCTGGAAAGACGCACTCCTGGACCTGGGTGGGGATTATGGCCAATTGATCAATTATCCTATTGATCCAACCCTAAACTGAGATCAGAACAAAACAAAAAACCGGCACCTTGCGATAACCGGTCTTTTGCCCTCTTACTATACCCTACCAACACCATTTGTAACACCCCCGTTTCGCTTTCTTACCTTATCTCTCTATTTCACTTAGAGGTTTTACCCCTGGTGTTTGTTCTACAATTTTACTATCCTTTTTTGTACCAGGAAAGGGTGAAATCACGGTATTAAACAGGAACACAAAAAATCCCGTTGCAGGTTTGCAACGGGATGGTAATTTCTAAGATCCTGGAACACTTAGTTCTCGGGGGTATGAATAGAATTGTTATTATCTTCCGGCTTCCGATGCCACAGCACCTTCCACCAAAACAGTCACTTTATTTTGTAATACCTCTACAAAGCCGCCCTGTATCGTATAGGCAGCAGTTTCCGATTGATTTTTATCCTTCAGCACCTTTAGCTTTCCGGGTTTCAGGGCACTTACCATGGGTGCATGCTTTTCCAGAACTTCGAAAAGCCCGTCTACCCCGGGAAGTTGTACCCCATATACATCGCCGGAGTATAACTTTCGCTCTGGTGTTAATATTTCTAAGTTCATAGTGTGTTTTTATCCCTGTGCCTGCGCCAATAACTTTTTACCTTTTTCAACTGCATCTTCAATGGTACCTACCAGGTTGAAAGCTGCCTCCGGGTATTCATCCACTTCTCCATCCATGATCATATTGAATCCGCGGATTGTATCCTCTATACTTACAAATACTCCTTTCAAACCTGTGAACTGTTCTGCTACATGGAAAGGCTGACTTAAAAAACGCTGAACCTTCCGGGCACGTTGAACGGTCATTTTGTCTTCATCACTCAATTCATCCATACCCAAGATAGCAATGATATCTTGCAATTCTTTATAACGCTGCAAAATAAGCTTAACCCGGTTTGCCGTATTATAATGAGAATCGCCAACTACCTGTGGCGTAAGAATCCTGGAAGTGGAATCCAGCGGGTCAACTGCTGGATAAATACCAAGGTCAGCAATCTTACGACTTAATACGGTAGTAGCATCCAGGTGCGCAAAAGTAGTAGCGGGCGCCGGATCTGTAAGGTCATCAGCGGGTACATAAACCGCTTGTACAGAGGTGATGGAACCATTTTTGGTTGAGGTAATCCGCTCCTGCATGAGTCCCATTTCTGTTG
>CBFGLD010000019.1:0-29164 GCA_965649495.1 uncultured Flavihumibacter sp.
TCATTATTATCGAAATTAATTTTTTAATTTGTCTAACCTTTTGGGTTCAGTCCATAACGGGGCTTTTTTATTTATTCTGCGATGCTGAACAAACTGTCCACAAACTCGTGTTTATCAAAAACGAGGAGGTCTTCCATTTTCTCACCCACCCCAATGAATTTTACTGGAATTTTAAATTGGTTAGCGATTGCCAGGACCACCCCGCCTTTGGCGGTACCATCCAGTTTGGTTATAGCGAGGGCTGATACCTCCGTGGTGGCGGTAAAATGTTTGGCTTGTTCCAGGGCATTCTGGCCGGTGGAGCCATCCAGTACCAATAATACCTCATGAGGTGCATTGGGGATTACTTTCTGCACTACGCGGCGGATCTTCCCAAGTTCATCCATCAGGTGTGCTTTGTTGTGCAGTCGCCCGGCCGTATCAATGATAATGACATCGGCACCGCGTGAAACGCCGCTCTGAACGGTATCGTAGGCTACAGCGGCAGGATCGGACCCCATATCCTGTTTTACAATAGGTACTCCTACCCTTTCACTCCAGATAGTAAGCTGGTCTACTGCTGCAGCCCGAAAAGTATCGGCCGCCCCCAGCAACACCTGCTTACCGGCTTTTTTGAAATTATGAGCCAGCTTACCAATGGTGGTGGTTTTACCCACGCCGTTTACTCCCACCACCAGGATGACATATGGGGTGGAGGGCAATGGTGAATCAAAGGAATACGTATTGCTTTCAGGGGCATCCACAAGTACGGAACGTATTTCATCCTGGAGTATCCGGTTGAGTTCTGAGGTACTGAGGTATTTATCCCGGGCCACCCTTTTCTCAATGCGGTCAATAATCTGGACAGTAGTATCGATACCCACATCAGCACTGACCAGGGCCTCTTCCAAGTTGTCCAGTACTTCCTCATCCACAGTGGTCTTTCCGGCAACAGCTTTCGTTATCTTGCTCAGAAAGCTTTCCTTTGTTTTTTGTAATCCCTGGTCCAGGGACTCTTTTTCCTTTTTCCCGAATATCTTGTCAAAAAATCCCATTACCGAAATATTAGGTGTATAAAAACTAAGGTTGGTGGCGTAAGGTAGTGGTTAAAACAGAAAAAGCTGTCCGGTATGATACAGAACAGCTCAAAAGAGTACTCCAAAAAGACCCTTGATTATTTTTCGGCGAGGAAGTCCTTGATCTTATCCTTATGCACGATAGCCTCCTTGAAGGTATATGCACCAGACTTGGGACTGCGTACGGCCTTGATCACTTTAGTCCAGTTTTTAGCTTCTGCCGCTGCCTTCTGGTCTTTGGTCTTGATCGCCGTTTTTGCTGCTTTTGCCATTGTATAATGAATTAGATAATTAGTAAATCAGGTTATCGCGCCTTACTTGATTTCTTTATGAACCGTCACCTTCTTGAGGATGGGGTTGAATTTTTTCAGCTCCAGACGCTCGGGAGTGTTCTTTTTGTTCTTGGTAGTGATATAACGGCTGGTACCGGGCTGAGCGCTGTTCTTATGCTCGGTACATTCCATGATCACCTGAACTCTGTTACCTTTCTTTGCCATTGTTACTCTTTTTTATAGTTACCGCCGGGGCGGGTCACCGTAATTTAGATTTTAGCTCCTTTTGCTCTCAGGTCCTTCACCACTGATAAAAGACCATTCTTGTTGATGGTACGCAGACCTTCCGCAGAAAGCTTCAAAGTGATCCACTTATCTTCTTCTGCCAAATAAAAGCGCTTTGTCAACAGGTTCGGCAGGAACCTGCGTTTTGTTTTAATATTCGAGTGTGATACGCGGTGACCAGTGATCGGCGTCTTACCCGTAACCTGACATACTCTAGCCATGACTGTCAAAATTTAGGACGGCAAAGGTAGGAGAATTTCTTGTAACTAAAAACTGAATTTCATTTTTTTTCCCGTCGGTCGCAAAGATACGACAAAAGCCGGCCGGGGCACCATTCAACTGCCTTCAAAAACAATTCCTTAATTTCAACAACCGGCAGCCCTCCCTTAATTTGGGACCTTAAATGGCTGATAATGACAGAAATGGAAATCAAACGCAAGACCATACCAAGAGATATCAGCTGGCTATCCTTCAATGCCCGGGTGCTGCAGGAAGCGGCAGATCCCAGTGTTCCGCTGCGGGAAAGGATTCGATTCCTGGGCATCTTTTCCAACAACCTCGACGAATTTTTCCGGGTACGCGTAGCCACCCTGAGGCGTATGATCGAAATCGGGGGCGGTAAAAAAGTTCGCCTCAATATGCACCTGGAACAGGCCCCGGAAAAGATCCTGGAAGATATTATGGTCCTGGTGCTCCGGCAACAGCATGAATTCAACCGCATCTGGCAGGACATACAACGGGAGATGGAAAAAGAAAAGATCTTCATTCTCACGGAAAAGCAACTCAGCAAGGAGCAGAAACAGTTTGTTCGCCAGTATTTTGAGGACGAAGTTCAGGTAAACACCATACCCCTGATGATACAGCAGATACAGCAGTTCCCCTACCTGCGCGACAAATCCATTTACCTGGGGGTGGTCATGAGCCGCAGGAGCCCGGAATACGAACAAAAATATGCGCTGATTGAGGTTCCCAAAAAAGCCCTGGGACGATTTGTTCAGTTGCCCGCTCCCCCAGGTGAAAGGCATATTATTTTACTGGAAGATGTCATCCGCTTTAACCTGCCCGCCATCTTCTCCTTTTTCGGTTTCGAGAAATTTGAATCCTGGATTTTTAAGGTAACCAAGGATGCGGAGATCGATATTGATAATGATGTCAGCACCACCCTGATCCAGAAAATCGAGAAAGCCATTAAGAGCCGCCGCAAAGGGAAGCCCGTCCGATTCGTTTACGATAAGGAAATGGATCCCGGCCTGCTGGAGTACCTGATGCGCCGTATGAACCTGACCCGGAAAGACAACCTGATACCCGG
Organism: uncultured Flavihumibacter sp.; assembly: GCA_965649495.1. GTDB lineage: Bacteria > Bacteroidota > Bacteroidia > Chitinophagales > Chitinophagaceae > Flavihumibacter. The sequence goes on from CBFGLD010000019.1 coordinate 2,922, forward strand.
AGCCCGCACCCACAACTTCAAGGACTTTATGAGCGTGCCGGATATCTTTCATAAAAAGAGCCAGCGGAAAAAACCCTTCCAGCACCAGCTGCTGGCGGGCAGCGCACGCGTAACCGATGTGATCCTGGAAAAGGATATCCTGCTGAGTTTTCCCTATCACTCCTTCAATCCCATCATTGACCTGCTCCGCGAATCGGCCATTGACCCCGAAGTGGTTTCCATAAAAGTGACCGCTTACCGGCTGGCAGAAAACTCAAAGGTGGTCAATGCCCTGATCAATGCCGTCCGCAACGGCAAACAGGTCACCGTTATGATAGAACTCAGGGCCCGCTTCGAAGAAGAAGCCAACCTGGAATGGAAAGAGCGGCTGGAACTGGAAGGGGTAAAGGTACTGATCGGCATACCTAACATGAAAGTACATGCGAAGTTGTGCATCATCCGTAAACGGATACAAAACCGCACCATCCAATACGGCTTTATCAGCACCGGCAACCTGAATGAAAGTACCGCCCGGGTTTACGGCGATCACTGCCTGCTGACCGCGCACCGGGGGATCATGGCCGACATTAACCGGGTATTCCTGTATCTCGAAAAATATAAAACCCATCCCGATATCCTGAAAGGATGCAAAACCCTCCTGCCCTGCCCCGGCACCCTCCGGCGAGAACTCGTAAAAATGATCAACGCCGAGATCCGTGCAGCAAAAAAGAAAAAGCCCTCCGGCATTTTGTTAAAGATGAATTCGCTTTCGGATGAGTTACTCATTGAGCGTTTGTACGAAGCAGCCCGCAGCGGGGTTAAAGTAAGATTGATCGTGCGCGGTATCTTCTGCATGCTTTCCGAAAATAAAAAATTCAAAAAGTCCATCAAGGCTGTCAGCATTGTGGATGAGTACCTGGAACATGCCAGGGTCTTCATTTTCCATAACGAAGGCAAAGAGAAAGTTTATATATCTTCGGCCGACTGGATGGTACGCAACCTGGATCACCGGGTGGAGATCACCTGCCCAATTTTGGATCCTGACCTTAAGCGGGTGCTGAACAATATGCTGTCCATCCAGTTAAGTGATAATGTGAAGGCCAGGATCCTGGACAATAGCCTGGCAAATAAGTATGTGCGGACAGAAGGTCCCAGGATCCGGTCGCAGGTGGAGCAATATCATTACCTGATGTCAAAACACAGTAAGGCGATACAGAAACTGGTTGCTGCACCCGAAAACAGGATGCCTGCCACCATAAAAGAAAAAACGGAGACGATCCAGTGAAATTAGCAGCCATCGATATAGGAAGTAATGCCGCGCGTTTACTGATCACGGAAGTGGTACAGGATGTGGAGGGCAAGGACAGGTTCAACAAACTCAACCTGGTGAGGGTGCCGCTTCGGCTGGGGTTTGATGTTTTTGAAACACAGACCATCTCCCCAGAAAAGGAAGAACATATCATCAAGACCATCCGGGCCTACCGTGCACTGATTGACGTGTACGGCGTTGAGCATTATATGGCCTGCGCCACTTCTGCCATGCGGGATGCCCGGAATGCCGCAGCCATCATTGAACACATCAAAGCCGATACCGGCATTTCCATTGAAGTGATCAGCGGAGACGAAGAAGCCTCCTTTATTTATGAAAACCATATCGCCGAGAATCTTGACAAGGACCACTCCTACCTGTATATTGATGTGGGGGGCGGCTCTACCGAGCTCACCTTTTTCTGCGATAACTGGCTTGTGTTCAAACAATCCTTTAATATCGGAACCATCCGGCTGCTGAAGAACCAGGTGCCCGAGTCAAAGTGGGAGGAGATGAAAGACTTTATCCGCAATAAAACAAAAGGATACAAGGAGATCACCTGCATAGGCTCCGGGGGCAACATCAACAAAGTATTCTCCATGTCAAAGAAAAAGGATGGCAAACCTTTACCCCTGGAGCTGCTGAAAGATTATCACCGCGAGCTCAGCAGTTTCACGGTGGCAGAAAGAATGCGCCTGTACAACCTCCGTGAAGACCGGGCGGACGTGATCGTGCCCGCACTTAGTATATATGTGAACGTTATGCGCTGGGCCGATGCGCGGGAGATCTATGTTCCCAAGATCGGCCTGGCCGATGGCCTGATCCATATATTGTATGAAAAGGTCAGGGGCGAAAAGATGAAACGAAAATAATACTGCAATGTCTATCCATACAGAAGTCAAAAAGGTGACCACCAATACCCTCCTGAAGATGAAAGCAGCAGGTGAAAGGATCTCCATGATCACCGCCTACGATTATTCCTTTGCCCGCATATTTGATGCCGCGGGCATTGATGTGATCCTGGTGGGTGATTCGGCCAGCAATGTTATGGCGGGTCATGAAACGACGGTACCCATCACCCTGGACCAGATGATCTATCATGCGCAATGTGTAGTACGCGGGATCGACCGCTGCCTGGTGGTGGCAGACCTGCCCTTCGGCACCTACCAATCCAATTCCGACATCGCACTGGCTTCAGCCATCCGGATGATGAAAGAATCCGGCGGGCACAGCCTGAAGCTGGAGGGTGGCGAAGAAGTGGTGGAGAGCATCCGCCGCATCGTCAATGCGGGTATCCCCGTCATGGGCCACCTGGGTCTTACCCCGCAGAGCATTTATAAATTCGGCACTTATACGGTAAGGGCGAAAGAAGAAGAAGAGCCACACAAACTCCGCTGCGATGCCCTGCTGCTGCAGGAAGCCGGCTGTTTTGCCATAGTCCTGGAAAAAATCCCTGCTCAGCTGGCCAAAGAAGTGTCGGAAAGCCTGCACATCCCCACCATAGGAATCGGGGCCGGCAAACACTGCGACGGCCAGGTGCTGGTCATGCACGACATGCTGGGCATCAACAACGATTTCAATCCCCGCTTCCTGCGCAAATACCTGAACCTGCACGACCAGGTGGTAGGTGCCGTACACCAGTATATCAGCGATGTACGCAGCCAGGATTTCCCAAACGAACAGGAGCAATACTAATCGGAAACCGTACATTTGACGGCTAAAAAAACAGCTTGTCATGGAATTTCTGAAAGCACTGGGAGTCCAGGGAGAAAACAGGGGAACTTCTACCGGCTCTGACTGGTTAGATACGAAAGGAGAAAAAATCACATCATTTTCGCCGGTTGACGGTAAACAGATTGGAAGCGTAGTGGCCACCACCCGGGAGTCCTATGAAGAAGTGGTTACCCGGGCACTCCAGGCTTTCCAGGAATGGCGGAGCTGGCCGGCTCCCCGCCGCGGTGAAGTCGTTCGCCAGATCGGAGAAGCCCTGCGGGCCAAAAAACAGGAACTGGGGCAACTGGTCTCCTACGAAATGGGAAAGAGCCTGCAGGAAGGGCTGGGTGAAGTGCAGGAAATGATCGATATCTGCGATTTTGCAGTTGGACTTTCCCGGCAGTTACATGGATTGACCATGCACAGTGAACGACCCGGGCACCGCATGTACGAACAATGGCACCCGATGGGTATTGTAGGCATCATCAGTGCCTTCAACTTCCCGGTAGCGGTATGGAGCTGGAACGCTATGCTGGCATGGGTTTGTGGCGATGTGTGCATCTGGAAACCATCCGAAAAAGTGCCTCTCTGCTCCATTGCCTGCCAAAACATCGTTAACGAGGTCTTCCAAAAAAATAATGTACCCGAAGGGGTCAGCTGCATCGTGAACGGTGGCCGCGAATTGGGTGAATGGCTCTCCCACGACACCCGTATCCCACTTATATCCGCCACCGGGTCAACCCGGATGGGAAAGGCGGTAGGTGCCGCCGTGGGCGCTCGCCTGGGTAAAAGTATCCTGGAACTGGGTGGTAACAATGCCATCATCATTTCCAAAGATGCCGACCTGGATATGTCCCTGATCGGTGCGGTTTTTGGCGCCGTAGGTACAGCCGGACAAAGATGTACCACCACCCGCCGGCTGATCATCCACGAATCGGTTTACGATACGTTCCGGGATAAACTGGTGAATGCCTATAAGCAGTTACGCATCGGCAACCCGCTGGACCAGCATAATCATGTGGGACCGCTGATTGACCGCGACGCGGTAAAACAATACCTGGCGTCCATCGAAAAATGCAAGGCCGAAGGAGGTAATTTCATCGTGGAAGGCGGGGTATTGGAAGGTTCCGGTTATGAAAGCGGCTGTTATGTAAAGCCTTGCATCGCAGAGGCTGCCAACCATTTCAGCATCGTTCAGCACGAAACCTTTGCCCCCATTCTTTATATCATGAAGTATACGACCATCGAAGAAGCCATCGGTTACCAGAATGGAGTACCGCAGGGACTATCCTCTGCCATCATGACCCTCAACCTGCGGGAAGCCGAAAAATTCCTGTCGCAGTCCGGCAGTGATTGCGGTATCGCCAATGTAAACATCGGCACCAGCGGTGCGGAAATCGGTGGAGCTTTTGGGGGCGAAAAGGAAACCGGCGGCGGCCGCGAAAGTGGCAGTGATGCCTGGAAAGCTTACATGCGCCGGCAAACCAATACCATAAATTACAGCAACAGCCTTCCCCTGGCCCAGGGCATCAAATTCGATATATAAAAGGGTAGCGGCCGGTTTACCGGGAACGGGTTTTGATAAAACAGAAATGTAAAAATTACGGGGGCGGTAAACTAAATATTCTTTTTTAGCGTCTCTTTGTATTAGTATTATAAAAATTACTGCATGAAGCAACAACTGATCCTCCCTATCGGCCTGATGATTGCCGGCCTAAGTGTTGGAACCGCGTTTGGACAGGGTGGCGCAACCAGCGCCCGGAAAGAACTTCCCAAAGGATGGCATCTCACCGATAAATCTAAAGACGGATTTTATGGCATAAGCCTGGCCCAGGCTTATGAATTTGTTAAGGGCAGGAATGCTCAGACCGTAATTGTGGCGGTGATTGATTCGGGTATTGACACCCTTCACGAGGACCTGAAGCAGGTCTTATGGAAAAACCCGGGTGAGATCCCCGGCAATGGCATCGACGACGACAAGAACGGTTATGTGGATGACATCCACGGCTGGAACTTCCTGGGAGGAAAAGATGGTCGAAATGTAAAGCAGGACAGCTACGAGGCTGCCCGGGTATATCATAAATGGAAATCCCGCTTTAACTCCACAGACCTTGACACGGCAACACTTTCCGAAGCCGACAGGGCAAATTACCAGATGTGGCTGAAAGCCAAAATGAAGGTGGAAGGCGATGCCGGTGGCGGCGGTGCCGACCTGGTATTCATGAAACGGGCACTGGAAAGCAGCATCAAAAACGATAGCCTCGTACGTCAGGCCATGGGAAAGGAAACCTATACCGGCCTGGACCTGGAGAAATTTGCACCCTCCACCACCGAAGGCCAGAAGGCAAAGGCTGGCATGATGTACATCCTGAAGGCCTTTAACATGATGGAAACCCCTAATACCGAATTCATTGAAGGCTTTTCCGATTATGTGAGCGGGGAAGAAAGAAAAAAAGAAGCGCTGGACAACGCTCCCCAGGACTTCCGGGGTGAGATCGTAAAAGATAATTACGAGGATTTCAATGACCGTTTTTATGGCAACAGCGATGTAATGGCCAATACTCCCTACCATGGCACCCACGTGGCGGGTATCATTGGTGCCAGCCGCAATAACGGTGTAGGAGTGGATGGCATTGCAGACAATGTACGCATCATGGCCATACGCGCAGTACCGGATGGCGATGAACACGATAAGGATGTTGCCCTTGCCATCCGTTACGCGGTGGACAATGGTGCCAAAGTGGTTAACATGAGTTTCGGAAAAAGCTTCTCGCCAGAGAAAAAGTGGGTAGACGAAGCGGTAAAATATGCTGCTTCCAAAAACGTATTGCTGGTACACGCTGCCGGTAATGATGCCAGTAATGTGGATTCCGTAGACAATTTCCCCAATGCCCGGCTGGAGCACCTGGGAGAGCGCGCATCTAACTGGATCACCGTAGGTGCCAGCAGCGATCCCCTGGCAGAACCCCAATTCAAAAGCATCACCGCTTCCTTCTCCAACTATGGTAAAACAGAAGTAGATGTGTTTGCCCCCGGCACCAAGATCTATTCTACCATCCCGGGAGGAAATACCTACGGAAATGCCCAGGGAACCAGTATGGCCTCCCCGGTGGTTGCCGGTGTTGCCGCCTTCCTGCTCAGCTACTATCCTCACCTGACCGCCGAGCAGGTTAAAATGGTGATCGAAAAGTCAGCCACAGCGCCGGGTATCAAAGCCAAAATACCAGGAACCGAGGAAGAGGCAGACCTTACCGAGATCAGCAAAACCGGTGGACTACTGAACGCCTACGAAGCCGCTAAACTGGCGGCCAGCTTATCGGGAAATAAAGCTCCCGCTCCCAAAAAAGCCTTGCCGAAATCGAAACTGAAAAAAGATAACAAAGGATAATAGGAAGCCCCGTAAGTGTTACGGGGCTTTTTTTTTAAGTTTACCAGACAAAATTGCTTAAGCTATGTCTGCCTACAACCTGGTATACGCTCCTTTTTATGATAATTATGTTCAGCTGGGACTCAAGCATGGTAAACTCTCCAAAGCATTGAAGCAGGGCTCCCGCGATCTCAACAATTTCCTGGAAAGTATCCCGCAGAAAAAGCTGGACCATGCGTATGCGGAAGGTAAGTGGACGCTACGGCAGCTGGTACAGCATATGATGGATACCGAGAGGGTATTCGCCTACCGGGCGCTGCGGATTGCGCGCATGGACCAGACCCCATTGGCAGGATTTGATGAAAACCAGTGGGCGGAACATGCCAATGCTTCGGCCAGGGGATGGAAAGATATGCTTCGTGAATTCCGGCAATTACGCAGGAGCAATGTTTTGATGTTCGCTTCCTTTTCCAAAGAAGAACTGGCTGCCCGCGGGAATGCCAGCGGAAAGGATATCACTGTGGCAGCCTTAGGTTATATGCTGGTGGGGCATGCCGAACACCATATCAACATAATTAAGGAGCGATACCTGTAACAGGTATCACTCCTTTCCGTACGCCAGGTTTTTCTGGAATATCATGTCGTTCACCGCATTGATGGTTTCATCCAGGTAGATATCGTTCCGGAGATTCTTTTTCCAATTCTTATAGCGCTCCAGTTTATCGGTATCGGTACCAAAACGATCCAACGCACCCGGAACATCTTCCACTACCAATTCCTTGGACAGCTTATTGAGGGTTTCCAGTTGCTTAACGGTGGAACTGATCTTTTGCTTATTGTCCCGGAACTCCTGCAGATTCAGGGAGTACACTTTATCATTCTGCTCTGCCAGCCATTCCGTATTGGTTTTAATTAAGTTAAAGGCGGGATTATTATCCACCCTCACCTGGCTGTTCCTGCTGACCAGGTCCATATCATACGGTGCTTTCCAGGTATTATACGGTGCACGGGCCACTTCATCCCAGGGCAGTGCATCCGGGTCATCTTTCTCGCGCAGTTTGGATTTTTCAAATACGTCCGGCAACACGATATCAGAGCTTACTCCTTTTAACTGTGTAGAGCCCCCGTTGATGCGATAAAACTTCTGCAAGGTCAGTTTGATGGTACCCAGCTCACTGTTGGAACTGAACATGCCGGTTTCCTTATCCAGACCAATATTACGTTGTACGGTTCCTTTACCATATGTGGTAGTGCTTCCCAGTACGATTCCGCGTTTATAATCCTGGATGGCAGCGGCGAAGATCTCAGAAGCCGAAGCGCTGAATTCATTTACCATTACCGCCAGCGGTCCATCATACAGGATCGACTTATCGCGGTCACGCAGCACGCTGGGTTTTCCATCGCGGTCCTTCACCTGAACGATGGGGCCATCTTCAATGAAGAGGCCGGCCATCTGCACCACATCATACAGGGAACCACCTCCATTATTACGCAGGTCGATGATGATGCCATCCACTTTCTGTTCTTTCAGCTTGATCACTTCCCGGGCTACATCGGCACCGCTGCGGGCGCCTTTGGGATCGTCAAATGCCGCGTAAAATTCAGGGAGGAAAATATATCCCAGTTTGCTTTTTCCATTGCTGACCACGGCACTGCGGGCAAAGGTTTCATCCTGAACGATCTCATCGCGGATGATGGAAACCACCTTCACCGAACCATCCGATTTGCGAAGCGTCAGCCGCACTTCCGTACCTTTCTGGCCGCGGATGATCTTGACGGCATCTTCCACCGCATAACCCGCCAGGTCGGCAGGCTCTTCCGAACCCTGGGCCACTTTCAGTACCACATCCCCTACATTGATCTCACCCGTTTTCCAGGCGGGACTACCGCTGATGACCGAGGCGATCTTGATATTGCCATCTTCCTCGCGCAGGGAGGCGCCGATCCCAAAGAAACGACCACTCATCTGCTCATCAAAATACCGCTTGTCTACCGGGGCGAAATAAGTGGTATGAGGATCCATGGCATTGGTGATGGTATTCACGTATTCGTTAAACCGGTCGTCGTCGCTGTATTTCAGTTTCAGGCGGTCGAAAAAGCGAGCAGCAATCCGCACCACCTTTTCACGGGCCTCTTTTTCCAGTTCAGTATTGCTTTTCTGCTGAAAATCTTTTTTACCCTTATTCTTTTCCTGCACTTCCAGGGCATCGGCATAACGCTCCAGCACCATGTACTTCCAGCGTTTGCGCCACCTCTCCTTGCGCTCTGCCTCGTTGCGGGGGAAGTCCAGCTTTTCCGGATCCATCACTACGGTTTCCTTACCTGAAAAATCAAAAGGTTTGGAGAGAATATCAGTGGTGATGGCTTCCACATCCAACACCCGCTTTTTGTAGATGTCAGAAAGGGCGGGTACAAAAGCCACATCGGCCCCGTTGATCTCATCATCCAGCAGCAACTCGTATTTTTTCAATTGCTGAATATCCTGGGCCAGGAAGAGGTTTTTTTCCCGATCCACTACAGACAGGAACTTGCCGAATATTTCTTTCGAAAATTCATCATCGACCCTTTTGGGACTGTAATGAACTTCCTGGAGAATGTCGCCCACATTGTGGAGTATCTTTTCGTATTTGCCGGGAGGGTTGGAGCGGTTGGTTCCCATCGACTGAAAACCAACAAAGAGGGCACAGGCCAACAGGACCACCAGCACAGGTAAGCTTCTTTTAGAAAACATAAATTCTAGCAATTTTTGCATTGTTCCAAAAATAACGATAAATACACTCGGCTTGTTGCCGTAATGGAGCAATTAACATGTGATTAGGACGAGTGGTAACAGGAATATTTTTCAATAAAAATGGTGGATTCAATTTTTTACTTAATTTTGCCTCCCCTTTGAAAGGATAGTTTTGAAGGGTACCCGGAGGTTGTAGCTCAGTTGGTTAGAGCGTCAGATTGTGGCTCTGAAGGCCGGGGGTTCGAATCCCCTCAATCTCCCAGATCATCCCTCACTGGCAAAGTGGGGGATTTTAATTTCTACCTGTTATGAATTACTGGTTACTCGTCATCCCTGTCATTTCAGCTTTTATCGGTTGGTTCACCAATTGGATCGCCATTAAGATGCTCTTTCATCCCCGGGAACCAAAGAAGATACTGGGCCTTACTATCCAGGGAATCTTTCCGAAGCGGCAACAGCAGTTCGCGGAAAAGCTGGGAAAGCTGGTCAGCGAAGAGCTGCTTTCCTTTAAAGATATCGCGCACAAGATTACCGACCCTGGCAACCTGGATCAGTTATTGCCGCATGTGGAGGAGCACATCGAAAATTTTCTGAAGGTGAAGCTGAAAGAAAGCATGCCCATGATCAGTATGTTCATTGGTGAAAAGACCGTCACCCAGTTAAAAGGGGTATTCCTGGAAGAGCTCCGGATCCTCTTCCCCACCCTGATGGAACGTTATATGGGCCACCTGCAGGAGCAGCTGGACCTGGAAAAGATCGTGGTGGATAAGGTGAGTTCCTTTTCCAGTGATAAGCTGGAAAGCATCCTGCAGCATATTATGGCGCGGGAATTCCGGTTTGTCGAGATCCTGGGTGGGGTGCTGGGCTTCCTGATCGGCCTGCTGCAGGTAGCCATTACCCTGCTGACCACCTGACCCGGCCATCAGCTACCACTCAAACCTTTTATAACCCACTCATCACAGCCGGTAAACCTATGCCGGCTTAGATTGTCAATACCATTCATCATATTGCCGGGGGCCGTCATTAGCCGAATGCGGAACTTTGCATCACTCAGAGAAAACCCTTAGAGAAATGATCAGAAAGACTCTTTTTGTGCTTGCCCTTCTGGCAGGAACCTTAACCTATGCCCACCCGCCGATGCAAGGAGGCGGAAACCGGGGCGCCGGTGGCAGGCAGATGAATGTAGGCCGTATGTACGGACGTATCATTGATGCCGCCTCCAACAAAGGCATTGAAGCCGCCTCCGTACAATTAATTGGCAGCAAAATGGACCCCGCTACCAAACAAAGAAAAGACACTATGGTAACGGGCATGCTCACCGACCGCAGGGGTGAGTTTACCTTTGAAGGGCTGAATGTGATGATGCCCTACCGGTTACGGATATCCGCCATCGGGTTTAAGCAGGTGGAAGAGAAGGTAGGATTCAATATTAAAATGGGTGGCGATATGCAGGCCGCCATGAATGCGGTGGATAAGGATCTCGGCAATTTCAAACTGGAAGCGGATCCCAAGATGCTGGAAGGAGTAACCGTTACTGCGGCCAAACCGCTTATGTCTATGGGTATTGACCGTAAGGTGTTCAATGTAGACAAAAACCTGGTATCCACCGGCGGAACCGCGGAAGATATCATGCGTAATATCCCTTCCATTTCGGTTGACATCGATGGAAATGTGACCCTGCGCAACGCGGCACCTCAGATTTTCGTGGATGGTCGCCCCACTACCCTCACGCTGGACCAGATTCCTGCCGATGCCATTGAAAGCGTGGAACTCATCACCAACCCTTCCGCCAAATTTGATGCTTCCGGCGGAACCGCGGGTATCCTGAACATCGTGCTGAAGAAAAACCGCAAGGCCGGTTATAACGGCAGCATCCGCGCCGGCATTGACAGTCGCTGGAAACCCAATATCGGGGGTGATATCAATGTGAAGCAAGGCAAGGTGAACATGTTCCTCAGTGGAATGTACCGCACCCGTAAATCCATCTCCGAAGGGTATACCAACCGGACCACTTTTATCAAAGTGCCTATTACCCGCCTGAACCAGGACGATGACGGAACCAACCAGGGCAGTTTTATGTTTGGCAGGGCCGGGCTGGATTATTTCATGAATAACCGCAACACCCTAGGCTTTGCAGTGAATGCGGTGAGGGGAAAATTTGATTTTGAGAACAGCAGTGCCATCCAGACCGACAGTCTCTTTGACGATGGTCCCCGGTCTTCTTTCAGTAGCCGTTTATCGGATGGCGGCCGTGAATTCCGCAATGTGGGCACGCAGCTTTATTATAAACACCTTTTTACCAAACCTGGCCGGGAGTTCACCGCCGATATCAACATGAACCGCAACAACAGTTTTGGTTCTACGGATATCACCAACCTGGTGCTGACCGCCCCGGGAGGAAGCGTGAAGAACCGGTATGGACAATTGAATGATGGCGATGGAGGTGGTACCAATGTGACTTTCCAAAGTGATTTTATCAACCCGCTGACGGAAAACTCCAAACTGGAGACCGGTATCAGGATCATGTCCAATGCACGCGACAATGAAAACCTGATCAGCGTGGTAAATGCCAACGGGCAGGCCACCCTGGTGCCGGAACTCTCGTCCAATTTCGATTATACCGAACGCGTGTATGCGGGATACCTTACCTATACCAGCAAGTGGAAAAAACTGGGCTACCAGCTGGGCCTGAGGGCAGAAAGTTCCGAATACGAAGGAGAAGTGTTAACCACTACCGCTCCGCCCAACAGCAAAGACACCATGCTGCGCGCAGGCAACAGTTTCCCGATCAGCCTCTTCCCCAGTGCATTCCTGACCTACCAGCTCAGCGAGAATGATGAACTCGGTTTTAATATTACGCGCCGGATCAATCGTCCGAATTTCTTCCAGTTATTCCCTTTCACCGATTATTCCGATACGCTGAACCTGACCCGGGGTAATCCCAACCTGAAGCCTGAATTCACCGCATCGGCAGAGTTAAGCTACCAGAAGAAATACGGCCAGGCCAACAATTTCATTGCCAGCGTTTACTATAAGCGGACCACCAACCTGATCACCCGCAACCAGGTAAGGGATATCAACCCGTTCAGTGGCCAGGAGGAAATCGTGATCAGTTATATCAATGCCGATAACAGTTTTATTTCCGGGCTGGAACTCATCGGCCGCAACAAGCTGACCAAATGGTGGGAGCTGGTTACCAATTTTAACCTTTACCGCTCAAAGATCAATGCTAAACAACCCGGTATCCCGGACCAGGATGCGATCACCAGTTATTTTATCAAGATCAACAATAATTTCAAGCTGGGTAAAAAGCTGACCCTTCAATTGTTTGGAGATTATACGTCCAAGACCATTTTACCCCCCGGCGGTGGCGGCGGAGGTGGTATGATGTGGGGAGCGCCGCAGACTACGGCACAGGGTTATATCCGCGCCAAGTATGAGATCGAAGCTGCCCTGCGCTACGATTTCCTGAAAGAGAACCGGGCCAACCTGACCCTGGCGATCTCGGATATTTTCCGCACGGATGTCAGCGATGTCTATTCTTCCGCACCCGGCTTTGAGCAGAACACCTGGAGGCTGCGCGACCCGCAGGTGGTACGGTTGAATTTCAGTTATCGCTTTGGCAAGTTTGACACCTCTTTGTTCAAGCGTAAGAACATGCGCCAGGGGGGCGACATGCAGAATATGGGCGAGGGTGTACAGTTCTGATAAATGAAATACATGATACGAAGAACGCCGCTCTGCAGAGCGGCGTTCTTCGTTAATTTTGTGGCATGCACTCCGATTATGCCATACGTTTTGCCCGCCTGGAAGATGCCGGTCCGGTTTCAACGATCTGCAAGGAGGGCTTTACGTATATCCATCAAAGTGGTTTTTGGGGAAACGACCTCGAAATTTTTTGCGCTGCCAGGTTCAGTGAAGCAGCCATCCGGGAGGACATGGCGCTGGCAGACCGTTTCTACCTCGTATTGGAGCAGGATAAGCAGATCGTTGGCTGCCTGCGGATGGCACCTCCTGATCTGCAGCTGGCCATGGAAGATGCGCAGGGCTTTGAATTATCCAGGTTTTATGTGCTGGACGGACATCGCAGCGGCGGCTGGGGCACCCGCATGCTGCAGCAGGCACACCTTACCATCGCCTGTATGGGCTACCGGCGGTGCTGGCTTCATGTCTACGTGCCCAATAAGCCGGCACAACAGTTTTACCTGCGCGCCGGGTACCAGTATAAAGGAGAAGAACAACTGATCTACCGAAACAGCCATCCCAATGGTTATGTGATGGCCAAAGAGCTGGATCTGTCCTGAACCACCACACCGGTCTTGAGCCTTTCTTCCAGGGGCCGGGTAAGCACCCGGCTCAATTGCAGTATGGCAGATACCAGGAATACCAGTCCCACCACCAGGTGCAGGGTCCGCTGCCCGGTATTGAGTCTTTTGACCAGCCACTTACCGCCGTAAATAAATAAGAGCAGCCCGGTAACCGTACCGGTACCGATGCCGGCAATGTAAACATTGAACTGGAGGCTCGAAGACTGCAGCAGGCCGGTGCTGAACAGGTAACTACTCCACAGGAACCAGAAAGGCAGCTGAACGGGATTCATGGCGCTCATACTAACGCCCAGCCAGAACCGATTCAGTTTATTATTGAGCAGGATATTGGTCTGCCGGCCTTCCTTTTTCCTGGCGGCAAAAAAGCTGCTGATAGCAAGGGCAAGGAAAACGAAAACCGTGATCCACTCCAGCACCAGGAAAACTTTTTTGTTGGAAAGTATCCAGTCGATGCCCTTCAGGGAGAGGCGTACATAGAGGATTTCAATGATGGCCACCCCCAGCGCAAAGACCAGGGCCCTTCTGACGGTTTCCTGGATGGCGATCTGCATGGCGGTGATGTTGAGCGTACCAAGCGGCAGGCTCCCCAGGAAACTGATAGCCATTCCTGCCAGGTAGATTTGTGCCAGGTTAAACATAGATCTTCTTTACCAGCTGTTCAAACCGGGTATTGTCGCGAAACATCTTGCGGCCTTCGCGGAAACTCATATAAGGTATGCCATTTTTATGATTGCGACGGCTGACCCGGAACAGCAGGATCCAATGCCGGATGATCTCTTTCCAGGCAAAGAACAGGGAATGGCTGGGATCATAGATATGGGTAGGTTCCGAGCCGGAACCGTTGAGTTCAATAATAGAGAATGCCTTGCCCTGCCGCAGCTCTTCCCAACTGTTGAAACGCACGTCGAGCCTGCCATAATAAAAATCCGGTATCTGCTGGCTGACGGCGTCTATCTGCGCTTCCAGCAAAGGGTCCACCCGGTGAGTATCATCCAGGAATTTGGCCCCCCGCGCATGATTGCCATAAGGCACCAGCTCCACTTTTTCATTCCTGGCCGGTATGGTGTCCAGGAAAGCTCCGTGCATATCTTCCAGGGGTTTCAATTGAAGAATAAATCTTTTCTCCCGCATAACGAGCTGCCTGACGGTAGCCGTTCCGTCACCGGTAACCGCCAGCATTTCTTTACTAACGATGCCGGTTATACGTCCTCTTTCTTCTCCCGGTATACGCACATAAAAGATGCCGGCTTCCTTTTCATAGGGAATGTATTCCTGCACCAGGAAATCCAGCGGTGACTCATCGCAGTAGCGTAACAGGTCGCTTTCATTTTTCAGCTTACGCACCCCCTGCCCCTTGCAACCGATATCGGGCTTTCCGATGAGCGGGTAGGTCAGTCCCCTGCTCCTGACCATGGCGGCAACCTGTACCGGTTCAGCGGGCAGCGGAAAATAGAGGGTTCGGGGATAGTATTTGTCGGGGATCAGTTCATAAATATCTTTCTTGGATTCCATCAGGAAACCGCCGCTGTAAATGGTTGGATTGGAAGCCGAGAAAAAAAACAGGGACCGGGCACGGGCACACAAAAGCAGCCAAATGGGAATGATAGGGCCATACACGGCATTAAAGGACCAGTATTCCCAATTCAGTAACCGGATAAAAAAAGGCTGGTGGAGCAACTGGCGGATGATATTCATGCAGGGGTTCCCGTAACGTTTTGGAAGTGGATGGATTCGCGGTACGTTTTATGGGCCAGGAGGTCATGATAAGTCATGGTACTGAAACCGGCATGCTGCTCCAGGCAGGTGATGCTCACCGTTAGCATCTGCCCTCCCCGGTTCATTCGTATGCCATTGTGGTTATCGTGACTGCCGCCGAAACGGTGGAAGTCTGTTATGTCCGCGGCACCATGGTCCGTATGCAGCAGCAGCCATTCCCGGAACCAGGTCTCGCGCAGTTGGATGGTTTCGGGGTCGTATAAAGTTACCGAAGACCAGATATGCGGAACGCCCGGATCTTTTTCCGAACGGTGCTTGTGGCGGCCATCCCAGCGGTTTTCCTGCAGGATCCCGTCTTGCAGCAAGACCAGGGTAAAAGGCTCGATGCCCGTAAGTTCCGTGCGGTCATATGCATCCAGCATATTGTCCGAAGCAACGATGTCAAGAAATGCCAGTCCCCGGCTCTTCCGGTAAGGATATTCCGGTTCATGTTTCACCAGTCCACCGTTCAGCAGAACCGCCATCCACCCATTCTGGTGCAGGGCTACCCAGGTTCCGGTTGCATCGGGGTCACGCGGATAGACCAGCCGGATGCCTGCATGCGTGTAGGTGGCTGGGGGCAGTGCCGGGCTCCGCTGGCGCTTTTCATCGCGACTGGAACTGAGGATGGCTCCCTGTGCTTTCGGCAGGTAAGTTACTGTGCACATGTCTTCCGGTACTTAATGGTAGAAGAGGCCACCCCGAATCCTTCGGGCATCCGGAGACCTGGAATATGCAGCAAACCAACTTTAATAAGGGCCATATGATGGATGGTATGCTCCAGGTTGTAAGCGATCTCACGGTAGAAATTGGTTGCCAGTTCCACCAGTTCGCTGGTGGCGGGATCATACCCGGCATGCAACTTCAGGGGTTTGTCGGACCGCTCCAGTGAGGCACAGATTTCATCCAATAATGATGAGGCATATCCAGGGTCTGTTTCGATCCGGGTATCCCGCTTCCGGTTTTCGTAATTAACGGTACCGGCTTCATATCCTTCCAGCAAACATTGATACATTTCAATGATATGCCGGTTGTGCTGGCCGATGGTGGAGCCCGACAGGGATCCGCAGGGCTGCACGTATTGCTCCCTGCTTACCTGGTCCATTATTTCTTTCAACTGTGCGAAAGCGTTAGATACAGCGCTTGTTAGGTGCATGCAATGGGTGTTTGACTTGGCTGATCGCCGAATTTAACTATTTTCCGAGGCCTGCAAATATAGGCATGAAATTTACCCAATTCAACCTAGATTTACGCAAAATTTATCTCTTCATGCAGGTTCCTACGATGGCTGAATTGATGGCCAGCGGCAAAACACCCGAAGTCCTGTTTTGGGTAGGCTGCGCCGGAAGTTTCGATCAGCGTGCCCAGAAAATCACGAAAGCCTTTGCCCATATCCTTCAGACGGTGGGGGTGAAATTTGCTATCCTTGGCAAAGAAGAAATGTGTACCGGTGATCCTGTTCGCAGGGCCGGCAATGAGTTCATGTTCCAGATGATGGCATACCAGAACATCCAGGTGTTGAACGGGTATGGCATCAAAAAAATAGTGACCACCTGCCCGCATTGTTTTAATACACTGAAGAACGAATATCCGGAACTGGGAGGCACATACGAAGTGATTCACCATGCCACCTACCTCCAGCAACTGATCAACGAGGGCCGTATCCGCCTCAAAGAGGGCGGTGCCTTCAAAGGCAAAAAGATCACCTACCACGATAGCTGTTACCTGGGCAGGGCCAACAATATTTATGAGGCGCCGCGCAAAGTGCTGGAAGCCCTTGACGCGGAACTGGTGGAAATGAAACGCTGCCGCTCCAACGGTTTTTGCTGTGGGGCCGGCGGCGCACAGATGTTCAAGGAAGAAGAGAAGGGAACAACCCGGGTCAACTGGGAACGCACCGATGAAGCCATCGCCACGGGTGCCAGCGTGGTGGCATCCGCCTGCCCTTTCTGCAATACCATGATGACCGATGGTATTAAAACAAAGGAACAGGAGGATGCTGTCCAGGTGCTGGATATCGCCGAACTCATTGCAGCAAGCCTGAAGGCCTGATCTTCCTGTTGCTGCCCGAAGGCCGCGATTTACTATGCCTTACTTCTTTTGGGGCTCCAGTAACTGGAAGAACTGGTCCAGCTGCGGCAGGATAATGATACGGGTCCGGCGGTTCAGGGCCCTGTTTTCACTGGTATTATTGTCCACCAACGGACGGTACTCACTCCTACCCGCAGCCGACATTTTCGCAGGCTCCATTCCATACTGGTTCTGCAATATCCGGATCACGGAAGTGGCCCGCTTAACACTGAGGTCCCAGTTATCCAACAGCACGTCCCGGCGGTAAGGAACATTATCCGTATGCCCTTCTACCATGAACTCGATATCGGGTTGGTTCTTCAGCACAGTGGCCACTTTACCTAATACTTCCCGCGCCCTCTCGGTGACCACGTAACTACCACTGCGGAACAGCAGTTTGTCGGAGATATCAATATATACCACCCCCTTATCTACCTTGATATTGATGTCCTCATCATCCAGGTTTCCGATCGCCCCTTTCAGGTTCATGACCAGTACCATGTTGAGGGAATCCTTTTTGGCCATCTGCTGCTGCAGTGTCTGTATGTACGCATCTTTCACTCCAATGTTTTCCATCGACTGCTTGATGCTTTCGGCTTGCTGCCTGGTGATGACCGACATGTTCTCCAGTTGCGTGAGCGCCTGGGTATTGTTCTCCTTCAGGAATGCCACCTGTTGCTGCAGGTCACCCATGCGTTTATTCATTTCATCTCTCTCCTTTTCCAGTAAACCTTTCTGGGTGTTGAGCGACTGGTTATCGGCGTTACAGGTTGCGAGGGATGTTTCCAGGGTTTGTACCCGGCTTTGCGAGTCCTTGTATTTTTTGCTGCTGACACAGGAGGTCAGAATGGCCGGCATGGCCACCACCAGCAATAAGTACCTGGTTTTCATATTTCAATAATTTATTATTGAAGGTAGGACGAAGGCAGTGCCTGCAGCCTGATGAAAATCAGCTAACACTCATGCATCAGTCAATAGTTGTTGCAGCAAAAAAACGTATTATCAATAACCACCGGTACTAGTACCACTTGCGCAGGCGTACATCGATCTGCCCGTTGGCATCCTTCACTTTTTTGGCAAAGGCCTCCACATCACTGAAACCGCCCTGTCCGCGGAAGTGATAGGGATACACTGTTTGGGGTTTAAAGTCCAGCACCGCAGCTGCAGCCTGGTCAATATTCATGGTATAGGGCAGGTTCATACACACGAACGCAATATCGATTCCCTGCAGTTGCCGCATTTCGGGGATGTCTTCCGTATCACCGGATACATATACTTTTTTATCCGCTGCTGTGATCACATAACCGTTTCCCCTGCCCTTGGGATGCCGCGGATCCGCGGTATCGGGGAGATTGTACATGGGGATGGCTTTTATCCCCAGCCCGCTGATCTCCAGGCTTTCCCCATTGGCCATGCTGCGGATATCGGTGCCTTTTGGCAGGTAAGTGGTTATCTTTTCCGTAACGGCTTTGGGGGCAAGGATCACTGCTTTAGAGAGATCCATTTTTACCAGGGTGCTGCTGTCCATATGATCCCCGTGGATATCGGTGATCAGGACCAGGTCCGGTTGCCCCATGGCGGCATAACGTTCGGCGCCCCCGTAGGGATCTACAGCAACTACCAGGTTATTCCAGCTGAACCATAATGACCCGTGGTAAACGGGGTTTACTTTCAGCGGGCCTTTGGATGTCTGGAAGGTATCGTCCTGGGCAGTTGCTGCCAGGTGCAGGAAAGTTGCCAGGAGGAGCAGTGGGAGGATTCTTTTCATAATGCTGTCGGTTTACTACTGAATAGGATACAAATGCGATGCCGGCTTGGTTCAATGGGTGGGCAGATCACCCACGTATTTCCGGGCAAGGTCCAGGACGCCCTCCGGCCCTTTCCGGATCCAGCGTTGCAGGTTCCGGTCATCGCCGGCGGCTTCCAGCGACAACCAGATGGCCACGGGCAATGCGCCCCACTTTTGGTGAACCTGTCCCCGGGAAAGGTTTTTATGGAGGTGTTGCTTTTCCTCTTCCGTCAACGCCTGTCCGGATTGTATCCGGCCGATCCGGTTCCTGAAACGGGGATAGAGTTCCTGCAGTGTTTTTTCTGTCAGGGGTGGCAGCTGGCCATTGACCGGCAACCATTTTGGGGTGAGCGACCGGTACATACCGATGCCCTCGTAGATACATTCCCATAAAATACTATCGCGGAAATCCGTTAATCTAAGATGGGTTGCGCGGGCCCATTCCTTGTGTAACAGGTGGGTGAATTCATGGGCAAACAGCCGGTCGATGCGGTTCAGGTTTACGGAGTCTGCCGCATCCCCGTAATTATCCTGCAGCGCGGTCAGGTCAAAACACACCGTATTCCCCTGGA
Source organism: uncultured Flavihumibacter sp. (assembly GCA_965649495.1). Lineage (GTDB taxonomy): Bacteria > Bacteroidota > Bacteroidia > Chitinophagales > Chitinophagaceae > Flavihumibacter. The sequence continues at coordinate 22,535 of CBFGLD010000019.1, forward strand.
AAGTGAAACCATCATCGCTACCCGAATAACCTGCCATGACCAGAATGGTATCGGGAAGGGAGATGGGAACGAAAGGCACCGCAAGGGAATCGAGCCATGGTCCCCAATACCCGGCCCTGGTTTCCAGTAACCGCAGCCAGGCGGTTTCCGCCGTTGTGTAGTTCCTCCGGAGGGAAGACATGGAATCTAACAGGGCAGGTTCCACGCGGGAAGCGATCGCTTGCAGCCACCTGGCCGATAAGCGTTCATTGGAAACTGCCCGCTCCACCAATATGGTTTGTCCGGGTGCGCTTCCGCCAACGAGCAGTAAGAAAAGCTGAAACAGGATCTTCAGGAATGCTCGCATACCGGGTTTTACCGGCAATATCCGGAAATTTAAGGCAATTACCGGCTATTTCGGATAATGGAAGCGCGTCAAAACCAGTCAGAAAAAGTTTTATATGTTCATTTGTAGTACTAACCTACTATTAAACATGTATGGAAGGCCCTGTTTTAGAGGGTTTGAGCCTTTTTAATACAGGGTTAATAGTAGGTTAACAGTAGTTTAGTACTTCCCCACCTCTCCCGGACCTGACTGGAAAACCAGCTGGTTGGCAAGCCGGAGCTCGTCCTGGTTAATGGTATGCCCCATGCCGGCGTAGATCTTCTCGGTAACCGCTGCCTGCATGTTTTTCAGGATATTGGTGCTGGCATAGACTCTTTCCACGGGTACGTGCATATCGGGATCGCTGGAACCAATGAATACCGGCGTTCCATTGAAATCACCGCGGTAATTTTCCGGGTAGATCTTATCCCCGATCAGCCCGCCGGTAAAGGCCACCACCCCACCGTAGCGGGTAGCGTTGCGGGTTACAAATTCCAGGGTAAGGCAGGCTCCCTGGGAAAAGCCCAGGAAATAGATCTGCTGTTCCTGTATGCCGTTGGATTTCAGATCGGCCACCAGTTCCTGCAGCATTGCCAGGGCCGAACTTAGCCAGAGCTCATTTTGTGCCGGCGGCGCCAGGAAGGAATAGGGATACCAGCTGTGATTGGTGGCCTGGGGAGCCAGCAGGGCAAAATCCTGCACGTCCAGGTGTTCAGCCAGGGACAGGATATCGGATGCGCTGCCACCCCTGCCGTGCAGGAGGATCAGTACCTTGCCCGCTTTCTCCAGGGACTTGCCGGCGGCTACTATGTTTTTGCTGTGTTTATTATCGGAAGGATGCATGGTTGTTATTTATGGATGGTAATATCTGCTCCAGTTCAACACGCCTAAACTCAAACTGTTCAGGCAATTGAAGCTTTTCGCCCAGGTGGTCCCGGGGTTCGTCAATGGTGAAGCCTGGTACGGCCGTTGCCACCTCCAGTAACACCCCACCGGGTTCACGGAAATAGACAGACGAAAAATATTTCCTGTCGAGGACCGGGGTTACCTGCTCTCGTGCCGACAATACGCGGTTGCGCACCGCCGTTAGCGATTCCCGGCCTGGGGTGGATAAAGCCAGGTGGTGCACGGTACCGCTTCCCGCCAATCCTTTCATGCTATGTGGCTGGTAAAGAAAATCCAGGTAATTTCCCGGCGCGTCCGTTGCTGCCAGGCGGAGCCTGTTGCCCTGTTCGGCCACTGTTACATGATCCAGGAGTGTGGTCAATAAGCCCGCGGTACGTTCATAATGATCATCCCAAATCTCCACATTAAAAATTCCGCGGATGGAATGTTCTTCGGGTATAGGTCCACGTTTATTACCCGGCCGCTTATCTGTGTCGTTGAAAACCAACTCCAGTCCAAGCCCATCGGCATCTTCCAGGTATACCACCAGTTCGGATCCAAAACGTTCTATTGGCTGCTTATACGCTATTCCGAAACGCGATAACCTGTTGAACCAATAGTCCATGGAACCGGCCGGAACCGAAAATGCGGTGGTGTTCAGCATGCCTTTACCATGGCGGCCATTGGCCAGGCCCTCGTAAGGGAAAAAGGTCAGCAGGGTTCCCGGGTCACCGGATTCATTCCCGTAATACAAGTGGTGCACCTCCGGCGCGTCAAAGTTCACCGTTTGCTTCACCAGCCGGAGTCCCAGTATCCCACTGTAAAAATCAATATTGGGCTGGGTGCTGGCCGCCAGTGCGGTTACATGATGAATGCCGGTGATGCTTCTTTCCATGATGGTATATTTAGGATAATGCGGGTAATACCTTTTCGATCTGCGCGCGCGCAGGCTCATATTGTTTGGGAAGTTTGAGGCTGGAACCCAGTGCTTCCAGTGGCTCGTCGCGGGTGAACCCGGGGTTATCGGTGGCCAGTTCAAACAAGACGCCCCCCGGCTCCCGGAAATAGAGCGAATAAAAGTAGTCGCGATCGATCTTCGGCGTGATATTGAAACCCCGCCTGGAAATGATCTCCCGGTACTCCATCAGGATATCCTCATTCTTAACGCGGAAGGCGATATGGTGATTGGTGCCGGCTGCATTGTGGCCGGGTTTACCGTCGGGAGTTTCCAGGATATCAACGGTGGCGGCCTGGTCAATCGCAGTGGTCTTAAACCGGTAACGGTTACCGTCCTGCTGCACCAATGAATAGCCCAGGATATCCGTCAGTATTTTAGCGGTGGGGTCCAGTTTCCTAACGGTAAGGGTCACTGTATGGAACCCCCTGGGCGCCACATCGGTTCCGATTTCAGGAGTAATCCATGACTTCCTTTCATCCGTAGTGGCCGGCACGATTAAATCAATATTAAGCCCATCCGGATCGCGGAAGGAAAGATAGCTTTCTCCAAAGCGCTCTTTCACTTCCTGGTGCTCTACCTTGTATCGGCGAAACCGGTCGGCCCAGAACCCGAGGCTGCCTGCCGGTACCGAGTAACCGATTTCTGTGGCCATACCCGTGCCGGTTTTACCGCCACCGATCCCTTCCCAGGGAAAAAAGGTGAGGATGGTACCGGGACTACCCTGTTCGTCTCCGAAGTAGAAATGATAGGTTCCCGGATCGTCAAAGTTGACGGTCTTTTTTACCAGTCGCTGCCCCAGTATCCTGGTGTAAAAATCGTAGTTGCGTTGGGCATTATCGGCTATTGCCGTAATATGGTGCAAGCCCAGTATTTTGTTTTCCATGTTAATCCTTTAAGCTTGTTTAATGAGCTGGATGGCAGCGTGGAATTTTATTTCATCCCCCACCACTACTCCACCCGCTTCCGTTACACCGTTCCAGGTGAGTCCAAATTCCTTGCGGCTGATCTTTCCCGTTACATTAAATCCTGCCTTTACCTGTCCGTAAGGATCCGTTGCAACACCACCCGGCTCCACCTGTACCACGATCCCCTTCGTGATGCCGCGGATGGTCAGATCCCCGTACAATCGGGAGTCGTCACCGTTGGGTTCGTAGCGGGTACCTTTAAAGACCAGCCGGGCATGATTTCCGGCATCAAAAAAGTCGGCAGAACGAAGGTGCTCATCGCGCTGTGCATTATTGGTATCAATGGATGCGATCTCAGCGGTGACCTCAATATCGGCAGGATCGGAAAATTCACCAGTTGGAGTGGCTGCAGTAACCTGGAAGTCGCGGAACTGGCCGGTAACGGTACTGATCATCAGGTGTTTCACTTTAAATACCAGTTCACTGTGAGCGGGATCCAGGATCCATTTGGTGTTGGTTGCTGTAGTAATTGTTTCCATTTTATTGTATTATTTACTGCAAATTTCCACAAAAACCAGGTACGTATGAATAGCCGGATCGGGGTGTTTGTTGTACATTTTACGGTTACCCCTTTCTTTCCTGCTCCAGTTTATAGTCGGTAAAGTTGGTTCCGGATACTTTTTTAAAAAACTTACTGAAATGGGCGGGATCGTCAAAACCCAGCTCATAGGCGATCTCTTTCATGGTAAGTCCCGAGAACCGCAGCATGCGTTTGGCTTCCAGCACGATGCGCTGTTGTATGTGGTAGCTGGCGGGGTGGCCGGTGATTTTTTTGACCAGTTCATTGAGGTAATTCGGGGTCACGGCCAGTTCAGCGGCGTAGTCACTCACCATTTTCCGGGTAGCGAAATCTTTATTGACGAGGGAAAAGAACTGGTTGACAGATTCATAGATCCGGGTCTGGTACTTTGGCTGTGCTGGTAATCCAAAGTTCCGGGTCAGGTAGATCAGGAATATTTTGAGGAAGCCGCGCAGGATCTCGGCCCGCAGCAGGAAGAAATTGGTGTATTCGCGGACCAGTTTATCAATTACTTCCAGCATTTCACTTTCCGTTTCCGGGCTCAATTTTATCACCGGCGCATGACCATAGATGTTAAATAGTCCCGATTCATACAACAGCATGAAATTATCGGCTGCCAGCCCGATAAAATCCGTGGTAAATGAAATGACGTAGCCGTCTACCGGACCTTCCACCTGCAGGTGGTGCACCTGGCCGGGACTAACGCAATACACGGAATTGTCTTCAATGGAAAAACTATCCAGGTCCAGCAAATGGGTTCCCTTCCCTTTTCGCACCCAGATGATCGTGTAATAATTGTGCCGGTGGGGAATATCATGGTAGTCCACCCTGTTTTGTTCGATCCATTCCATGGTATGGATCTCAAACGGGATGGCGGCCGCTGCGCTGTTTAGCTCCAAAATGGGATTCCCTTTCATGATATTTTTAAAAACTGCAGGTCGGCAATAATATCCACCGTATCGGATAAGAGGATACCCTGTTCGTCAAAATAGTTATTCCAGGTAATGTTAAAGTCTTTCCTGTTCAGGGTGGTCCTCATTTCAAAACCAGCTTTTCGGTTGCCGTAAGGATCCTGTACCGACCCCACAAAGCGCGCGTCAAATGTTATGTGCGCTGTGACGTTTTTGATGGTAAGGTTACCGGATATGTTTAAACGATCCTTTTCGGATTCAACAGATGTTGATTGGAAGACGATCCGGGGGAAGTTATCAGCATCGAAAAAATCGTTTGATAGCAGGTGTTTATCGCGGGTATCGTTTTGAGTATTGAGCGAATGTGTGTAGAGGGTGAAGCGGATACTGCAGGCGTTGAAATCGTTGGATGGACTGGTTACAGTTCCTTCAAATTCATTGAACCAGCCGGTAACAGGTGTCAGCAGGAGGTATTTGGTCTCAAAACGTATCCTGCTGTGTACCGGGTCAATGATCCAGGTACCGGTATGTTGTGCTTCCATGTTCCTCAAATTTAACCCAAAACTCTATTGGAGCAGCGGGTGCAACAATTGTTATAAGGTGGTGGTGGTACCACCAATACCAAAATTCCTCAAAGCCGAACCCGGTAAGAGCCGCTGAGGCGGATGAACAGGCCATCCCCCATTTTAGTATCCGTGATGTAATTGTTGTCGTTGATGCCGGTGCGGGCTTTTCGGATAAGACCATAACCGGGCTCCAGCATGATACAAAGTCTTTTAGCGGGATAATAATCCAGGTGCACGGATACCTGGTTATCTTCCAGGCGCAGAAACTGTCCGTTCGGAAGCCGGTAGCTGTTGGTAAGGGCCCGGAATGTGGCACCCCAAAAAAGTTTTTCGCTCCACTTATGCTCATAGGTAAGGCGGCCCGGCAGCAGTCCGAACACATAATTCCTGTCATCAATTTTCCAGTCGGCTCCCAGTAAAGGCCAGACGAAGAGTCCGCTGAACTCACCATTCATATAGACACCGAAGCGAAGTTTTTTATTGGGCTTGCGTTCGAGTGAAGCAAAGGTGGCCCCTCCGAACTGGAAGGTACTGCCGCCGAAAAGTTCCTCACCGTTCCAGCGAAAAGTGGGTATAACGGTTACCGACCACCGTGAATCGCCCAGTGGAAATATCAAACCTATGGGCAGTGCCAGGCTTTTAACCGATGGATAGCTATTTTCCCTGCCGGCAGAATCGATCTTCCACTGTTCATAAAAGGGGCTCAGCAACAAATAGGTTTTCTCCCGGAGCTTTATGGGAAGGTCGGAACCCATCCAGAGATGGGAGAATGGCGTTGCCTGGCTGCCGTCCTTGCGGAAAGCATGGGTATAACGGACCTGGAAGGGGTCTACAAAGGGTTGCGCCACCAGGGCCAAAGAAAAGAAGGTGGCGGTAAACAGCAACAACCAGCTGTGCAAAGAGCCTTTCCGTTTGCTTTTGCGTCTTCCCCAGAAAGCCAGCAGCCGGTTGAACCAACCCATCCAGGCCGGGCTACCCGAGAAGGTATCGCCTCCCCCACCGTACATATCGGTCATGATCTTTTTTACATTTTTCTCCACCACTCCCCGGAAAGGGATCCTTGCCATAAGCCCGTACACTGCGGCATTGCCTTTGGCGGCATCCCCGGGATGTGCTTCCGCATACTGGTAGGCCAGTTGCAGGTCCTGCAGGTATTGATCCACCTTATCACAGTTGGTAGGTAATACCGTGAGGTGGATGCAGTTAGGAAGGTGCTGGCGGTCCACCATCCAGCCCCTGGCCTCCAGCTGGTCTGCGATCACAAAAATATCCGGCCGTTCACCCGTGGTGGTAAACGACAGGATATTCATACAGGGATCCCCAACGATAGTGATACCGGGCATGCCCTGCAGCCCGTTGCGCAGTTTAAGGGTGGCCTCCATCAGCATGCCCGCGAGCTGCAGGTAGCCCTTTTCACCCAGGTGACGCATACCCGCCCAGGCGGCGGCAATGGGGCCACCC
>CBFGLD010000020.1:0-28707 GCA_965649495.1 uncultured Flavihumibacter sp.
GGTACATCTCCGGGCTCAAAGAACACAACTTATATAAAACAGTATGGCAGGCCGGGGCAATACTGCTGCCAGTGAAGAGTGTGGGCGTGATGGGAGATGAAAGGACCTATGAATATACGGTAGCCCTCCGGGCGGTAACATCCGTGGATGGCATGACGGCGGACTGGGCACACCTTCCTTACGATTTTCTGGCACACATTTCGAATGATATCATCAATAATGTTCGTGGTATCAACCGTGTTGTGTACGACATCAGCAGCAAACCGCCGGCTACCATTGAATGGGAATAATGAACCAAACCGTTAGACATGAGGTTTACAAAATGGATCTTCTTACTGGCAGGCATCCTGTTAATCGGCTTACATTTCAGTACCCTTGCTCAGGATAGTACCCTGCACAAGGCGGACAGCAGCTATCATAACGGCAAAGATTCCACGCAAAGCAGGCCAGCCGGCAAACCGGTATTAACGGTATTACTGCCCCTTTACCTGGATTCGGCTTTTGATGCCGGTGGAGAATACCGGTATGGCAAGCAGTTTCCGCGTTTCCTGCTACCGGGGCTGGAATTCTACGAAGGGGTACAGCTGGCCATTGATTCGCTCAATAAAGAAGGATTGGACCTGGAAGTAAATATCATAGACACGCGCTCTTCCGCCGACCTGAAAGCCATCCTGCAAAAACCAGCTGTTTTGGAATCCGACCTGATACTGGGACATGTAGCGTTCAACGAACTGCGAACAGTAGCCGATTTTGCCAGTGCGGAAAAGATCCCCTTTGTGAATGTGAACCTGCCCAATGATGGCGGTGTCACCAACAATCCCTACCTGGTGATCCTGAACAGCACCTTGCAGGCACATTGCGAAGGCATCTATCATTACCTGCAACAGCAGCATGGACAGGAACAGATCATTGTTTTCCGGAAGAACGGCAGCCAGGAAGACCGGTTGAAAAGCTACCTGGATGAAGTAGCTGCAGCCACTACAGGCAAACCCCTGAAGTTGAAATACGTGAACCTGCCGGCAGACTTCCAGGAAATGCAACTGACACCCTACCTGGACAGCAACCGCACGAACATCATCCTGGCGGGCAGCCTGGACGAAGGTTTTGCCAAACACCTGGCAGGGCACCTTACCGAGCTCAATAAGACCTACCCTGTTCACCTGGTAGGAATGCCCACCTGGGACGGGATCCGCGATTTTGACAAAAAGGAATACCAGGACCTGGAGATCTATTACACGATACCCTTCAATCCCATCCGCACGGATGCCTTAAGTGAGGCCATCAGTACGCATTTCCGGGAAAACTTATTTTCACGTCCCAGCGATATGGTATTCCGGGGTTATGAAACCATGTACCGGTTTGGCAAACTGTTGAAAGAGCATGGTCCTAATATTGCATCCAGTATCGGGGAAAAGAAGCACCGGGTGTTTACCGATTTTAACATACAGCCGGTATTGCTGGACCGTCAGAAACAGCAGCTGGATTATTTTGAGAACAAGAAACTGTACGTGATCCGGAAACTGAATGGTACCATAGCCACCGTATATTAAGAAATTGCATAACAGCAACTACTAACGGAATCCCGCACCCCAACAAGGTCGCGGGATTTTTGTTATGAAAGAACCAACCATGAGCCTGATACAGTTTACGGAAAGCGGTCTTTACTGCGAAGCGGGGCGATTCTATATTGACCCCTGGCGCCCTGTTGAGAGGGCGGTGATTACGCATGCTCACAGTGATCATGCGCGATGGGGTTCAGCGGTTTACCTCTGTCACCATCAATCGAAGCCTTTATTAGAATTAAGGCTCGGTGCGGGAAATTACCAGGGGGTTGAATGGCAGGAGAAGACCCGGATCGGCGGGGTGAGCGTTAGCCTTCACCCGGCGGGACATATCATCGGTTCCTCCCAGGTCAGGGTAGAGTACGGCGGGGAAGTGTGGGTAGTGAGCGGCGATTACAAACTGGAAGATGATGGCATCAGCGGCCGATTTGAGCCTGTTCGTTGCGATACCTTTATAACAGAATCCACCTTCGGCTTACCCATATACCAGTGGCAGCAACAGGAACGCATATACGAAGATATACGGAATTGGGTGTTACGTAATAAAAGCGAGGGGTTTAGTTCGGTGCTGCTGGCCTACAGCCTGGGCAAGGCGCAGCGGGTGATCCAGGCCCTGGAGCCGGTGGCGGAAACCATTTATGCGCACGGCGCCGTTGCCAATACCCAGGACAGGCTTCGGGAAAGTGGGTGGCAGCTACCTGCTGTTCAGCGGGTGTTGACAGGTGTCGAAAAACAGGATCTCCGGAATGCAGTGGTAGTGGCCCCGCCGGGGGCAGATGGCACCAGTTGGTTAAAAAGATTCGGTCCCTATCGTACCGGGGTTTGCAGTGGCTGGATGCAGGTGAGGGGGAATGTAAGGCGGCGAAATGCCGATGCGGGATTCGTGTTAAGTGATCATGCCGACTGGGAGGGATTGCTAACGGCGGTAAAAGCAACGGGTGCCTCCAAAGTGTATGTAACCCATGGTTTCCAGTCAGCTTTCAGTCGCTACCTGAATGAATCGGGGACGGAATCCTATGAAGTGTTAACCGCTTATGGGAATGAGGAGGAAGAAGAGGCCACTGCAACAAAACCGGAAAGCGGATGAACGGCATGACACAATTTGCAACGCTGGTGAAGGAACTGGGAAGTTCCACCCGCACCAATGACAAGCTGGATGCGCTGGTGACCTATTTTGCCGGGGCAGCACCGCACGACAAGGTATGGGTGATCGGCCTGTTCAGCGGGAGGCGACCCCGGCGAGCCGTAACCAGCACCCTGCTGGCCTTATGGTGCAGGGAACTGGTGGGTATACCCCAATGGTTATACGAAGAATGTTATCATACCGCGGGTGACCTGGCAGAAACCATCGCGTTATTATTGCCGGACCAGCAAGGGCAACCCAACCCCCATTCACTGGCCTATTACCTGGAACGGCTGGTGGACCTGTTGCAGGAACCGGAGGCCGTAAAAAAAGCATTCATTCTGCAAAGCTGGAAGGAGCAAAGCCGCCAGGAGAAGTTTGTATTCAACAAACTGATCACGGGAGGCTTCCGGATCGGGGTATCCCAGCAACTGATGGTGCAGGCGCTGGCCAAAACGGTAGACCTGGACCGGGCGGTGATTGCGCACCGGATCAGTGGCCGCTGGGATCCACTTCATACCCGTTTCGATGAGCTGCTGGGAGCTACCGGAATCACGGATGATGCTTCCAAACCCTACCCCTTTTTTCTATCCTATGCCCTGGAACAGGAGCCTGCGGCCCTGGGCCACCCGGCGGAGTGGCAGGCTGAATGGAAATGGGATGGCATCCGCGGGCAGCTCATCAAACGAGAAGGCCAGTTATTTGTCTGGAGCCGGGGAGAGGAACTGATGACCGATAAATTCCCCGAGTACGCGGCGCTGGCGGCACTGCTGCCGGATGGGGTTGCCCTGGACGGAGAGATCATGCCCAGCCGGGATGGGAAGCCCCTGCCTTTTGCCCTGTTACAGACCCGGATCGGGCGTAAAAACGTAACCCGAAAGCAGCTGCTGGAAGCACCCGTAGCTTTCTTTGCCTATGATCTGCTCGAATGGCAGGGAGAGGATCAACGTAACAGGTTCTTATCGGAACGGCGCCGGATACTGGAAGAGCTGGTAGCGACGAGCGGCCATCCCTCCCTACTGTTGTCTCCCCTGATCGGTTTTGAAACATGGGAATCGCTAACGACGATCCGGGAAAACTCCCGGGACAATGGGGCCGAGGGGCTGATGCTCAAACGCCTGGCCTCCACCTACCAGGTTGGCAGGAAACGAGGCGATTGGTGGAAATGGAAGATCGACCCCATGACCATTGATGCGGTGCTGGTATATGCGCAGAAAGGCCATGGCCGGAGAAGCAATCTATATACAGATTACACTTTTGCGGTACGTGATGGGGAAAAGCTGGTGACTTTCACCAAGGCCTACTCGGGACTAACGGATAAGGAATTTGCCCAGGTGGATGCCTTCGTGAAGCGGAATTCACTGGAGAAATTTGGTCCCGTCCGAACCGTAAAACCGGAACTGGTTTTTGAGATAGCCTTTGAAGGAATTGCAGCATCTTCGCGCCACAAAAGCGGTGTGGCACTACGCTTCCCGCGTATGAGCCGCTGGAGGACCGATAAGAAGGTAACGGACATCAACACCCTCGACGACCTTAAAAAAATGCTGGAACAGTATGGGAAATAAAAAAAATGAATTAATTTAATAAGGTACATTTCCGCCAGCCGAACCGCCTTCCGCTTCCCCTTGAATGCTTTGCACAGCTTCATCACCCTTAAACCAACGGGATGAAAACACTCGCGAAGGATTCTCCTCCCCTGCACCCTCCTGCATGGGAAACCCTGTTAAACGATACAGCCAGGGCTCCGGCAGGTATGCCTGCCCGTTATATCAGCGGTAGCCTCCAAAGTATCATACGGATCCTGATTGGGATCAATATGCTGCTGGTAGCCACCTGGCACAGTGGTAACCCACTTGTGGCATACAGGCAAACCCGAAAACTGCTGGAACAACGCAATCGCAACAGGGGTGGAGGCCAGTTGTATTCCTATGCCTTAAGCGGGAGGCGCTTCTTTGTAAATTATGTCATTCCAGGTTGGCCTTCTGGAGCCTTTAACCGATTCATACGGCATCACCTGAACACTAATGCAAACAGGGAAGCGCCCAGTTTATCCACCCTGGTATTTGCGATCACCAAGAAATGCGGGTTCCGCTGCGAGCATTGCTGCGAATGGAACAACCTGAATAAACGGGAAACGCTGGACCGGGATGCCCTGCTGCAGATCATCCGGTCTTTCCACGGGCTGGGCGTTTCGCAGGTACAGCTCAGCGGAGGAGAGCCGCTCAACCGGTTTTCGGATATCCTGTATTTGCTGGACCAACGGCCGGCGGGTGTGGATTTCTGGGTGTATACGACCGGATACGCCCTGACGTATGAAAAGGCCATTGCCCTGAAGCAACATGGACTAACGGGTATCACCCTGAGCCTGGATCATGTGAAGGAAGAAAATCATGATGCGTTCCGGGGTGTACAGGGGGCTTACCGCAGGGCTCTGTTGGCGGCTGCTTATTGCCGTAAGGCGGGACTGGCAGTTTGTTTTTCGTTATGTGCCACCCGTGATTTTGTAACCCGCCCTAACCTGGAAGCTTACCTGGAGCTGGCTAAAAACAGCGGGGCCTCTTTTATACAATTCCTGGAGCCCAGGGCGGTGGGGCATTATGACGGTAAAGACGTTGGGCTGCATCCGCAGCAGCAGGAGCTGCTGGAAGAAATATTCCTGCGTTACAATTATACCCCGGGTTTGCGTAGTTACCCCATCATCAGCTACCATGGGTATATCAGCCGCCATATAGGTTGTTCCGGAGGCGGGCTCAATTACGTGTACGTAGATACGGATGGAGATGTGCACAACTGCCCCTTTTGCCAGTCCAAGTTATTTTCAGCAACAGGTCCGGGGCTGGCGGGAAATATTCAACGCATGAAAATTTCCGGGTGTGGGGTGAACAGGAAGACAGCAGTAAAAGCATAAGAAAATGAAACGATGGCAACCCTTACAATTCCTGGTATTACCGGCAGCCACGCTGGCAGGTGCTGCATGGGGCGGCTGGTGGTATTACCTGGCCCCGGGCCTTGTGTTTATCGTACGACCGCTGCTGACACTGACCATCCCACCCCGTGAATCGTCTTCGGTTAGTCAAAACCGTTATCCCCACGACAAATCATACCATTGGCTGCTATTACTATATGTTCCCGTAATCAGCAGCCTGAACCTGTGGGCCCTCCATCACGCCGCAATTAAACAGCTGCTGCCCTACGAGCTGGCCGGACTGGTGCTATCCGTCGGGATCGTTAACGGCGTATTGGGTTTCACGATCGCCCATGAACTGATACATCGCCATCACCCAAAGGAAAAGTTAGCTGGCATGCTGCTGCTCTTACAAACAAATTACCTCCATTACCAGGTAGAGCATATTGCGGGGCATCACGTGTACGCCTGTACGAATGCAGACCCGCATACTGCCCGAAGAAATGAATCCTTTTACGCATTCCTGCCCAGGGCCATTTCAGGTACCTGGTTAAATGCCTGGAAACTGGAAGCAAAACGCCTGCAGCGGATGAGCTTTCCGATACTCAGCGTCCATAACAGGATAATACGATACAGCATCATACAACTGGTGGTGGCACTCATCATCCTGCTGTGGGCGGGATGGCAGGTCCTCTTATTCTTTATTGCCCAAAGCCTGGTTGCCATTGCCCTGCTGCACCTGGTCAATTACCTCCAGCATTATGGCCTGCTGCGAACAGAAACCACGGAAGGCAGCCTGGAACGCGTGTCGGCGCATCATGCCTGGAATGCTAAAAAAGGGGCCGATGACATCGGTTTGTTCCAACTTGAAAACCATGCCGATCACCATATGCATCCCAACCTGAGTTATGAATTACTATCTGTGCATGCATCCTCCCCGCAGCATCCAACGGGTTATACAGGGATGATGTGGCTGGCACTCATTCCACCTTTGTATTTCACGATAATGAACAGACGAATACCCGAATAACACTCTAAAAACATGTTATGAAACCCATTACCAACCAGTTAGCAGGCAATTTGACATGGATCCTATTTCCCATGGTGGTATTATGGAGAAGGTCCAGGAAACAATTCTTTCTGGTAATCATCGTTACAGCGGTAGGTATCAGCGGATGCTTCCAGCACTATTATCGAACCAATGCCCGGAGCAGTGCCAGCCAGTCGGAAATACAGAAGTTGATACATGCGGACAAATACATCATCCTCCATTACGCCGACACGATCACCAGTATCCGGAATGGAAGCTTAAGAGGAGATACCTTGTGGGGAGAAGCTACAGAAGTATTAGAGGAGCACAAAAAGGCACTCAATCCTTTTAAAAACAAAGCGGATAAAAGAGGGATTCCGGATAATAAAGCGGTGGTGGTAAAGAAAAAAGATAAGATTCATGTGTTGCGGGAAGTGCATATGTATACTTCGGAAAACCTGGGAAATGCCTCACAAATAAATTTGCCGTTACCCTCAGTTAACCGGATCGATGTGTACGAATTTGATAAGCAAACCACCACTACCAATCATATTATGAGCTGGGTAGGGGTGAGTGTCCTTTCCATATCGGCTATAACACTGCTGATTTACGCCATGACCTGTAATTGCCCGCAGGTATATGTTCATAACGGACAGGCCTTTGAATTTACGAGTGGGATATACAGTGGGGCTGTTCATTCCGCGCTGGAAAGAAACGATTATTTACCCCTTACCCGCCTGGCAGCGACAAATGGAAAATACCAGGTGCAGATACATAATTTTCCCGGTGAGACTCAATACATCAACCGCTTACAATTGTTGTCGGTCCAGCACCCGGAAGGTTCCAGGGTATTGATAGACCGGCATGGAACCCTATTATCTACCCGCGAAGCAGTACAGCCATTGACAGCGGTTCACAACCAATCTGCTATCGACCCGGGGGTGTTTACTGCCACGGATGGGATTCAATACGATTTCAGCAGTGATCCCAATGAGAACGGCGTCAGCGAGATCAGGTTACGTTTTCAAAAGCCAGGTGGGGTAAACACCGGGAAACTGGTGGTACATGCAGGCAATACAGCCTGGTCGGGCTACCTGAACCGGGAGTTCATTTCATTGTTTGGGGGCAGTTATGAAACCTGGCGGCAGCAACAGGAGGCGCTTAAGGTGACGGATCCCATGAAATGGCAAATAGAGCAATCCCTGCCGATCAAAGTATTTGTGCGTGCCGGGAAGGAATGGAAATTCATCGATTATTTTATCCATACCGGCAATACCGCCAGCCGGGACATGATCATGCAGCTGGACCTGCGGGGTATTGAAGGCAGGGAAGTAGAACTCAAACTGGAAGCTGCCTATCGCTTCTGGCAGGTAGACCGGGTAGCAATGGATTTTACCACAGAAAGCGGGATCACCAGTAACTATTTGGCAATGACTTCGGCAGAAAAAGCGGGTGGTGCACAACAGCTGGCAAACCTGGCGGCTGATGATAACCGGTATACTATTTTGGAGCAGCAGGAACAGGTATCCCTGGAGTTTAGTGCAACGGACCTGGAACCCGAATCCAACAGCAGCCTGTTCCTGGTAAGCTCGGGATATTATCATGTAAACAGCGAATTTGGCGGTGCGGCGCAGTTGAAAGAATTGGGGGCATTCCGGCAGGCGGGCCATTACGACCGGTTCAGCAGGGAACGCTACCGGCGAATGGATTCCCTTCTTTCTGTTGCCAGGGTTAATCGGTAATTTTACCCAAATTATCGCGCTTACCTATTGGAACTGAAAGAAACACCGGGTTACGGAATTATTGAAAGCTGGCTGCGCCAAGAGGGTCGCATTCCCTTTGCCTTCCAGGAAGCTGCATGGGAAGCCATCTACCAGAAAGAGAGCGGGCTGGTCAATGCTCCTACCGGCTATGGGAAGACCTATTCGGTATTTTTAGGTGCAGTGATTCAATTCATCAATGAGCACCCCGGCACCTATACGCAACTTGCCTCTAATGGATTACGCCTGCTGTGGATCACGCCGTTAAGGGCGCTGGCCAAAGATATCGGCAGGGCCATGGAGGAGGTGATAGGGGCATTGGGTCTGCAATGGAAAGTGGGCATCCGCAATGGGGATACGCCCGTTTCAGAAAGGCAAAAGCAAAAAAAACAGGCACCGGAAATCCTGATCATCACGCCGGAAAGCCTGCACCTCCTGCTGGCGCAAAAAGGGTATGCCGGTTTCTTCAAACAGCTTCGCATTATTGCAGTGGATGAGTGGCATGAATTGCTGGGCAGCAAAAGGGGGGTACAGGTAGAACTAGCCATTTCACGCATCGTGAACCTGGAAGCAGGTGCACCGACGGGTATGAAGGGGGCCATTTCCCTATTTGGCATTTCGGCCACGGTAGGCAACCTGGAACAGGCCCGGGATGTATTGTTATCGCCGCTATACCGGGAAGGCAGGATCATCCGCGCATCACTGCCCAAGATAACAGAAGTGGAATCCATTTTTCCTGATGAGATAGAGAAGTATCCGTGGGCGGGTCACCTGGGACTGAAGCTCATAGAGAAGATCGTTCCCATCATCCGTAACAGCAGGACAACGCTGTTATTCATCAACACGCGAGGCATGACGGAAAGGTGGTACCAGTCGCTCCTGGATGTGGCACCGGACCTGGTGGGCACGCTGGCGATCCATCACGGCAGTATAGAGCCGGAATTGCGGCGGTGGGTAGAGGAGTCGCTGCATACGGGATTACTCAAGTGCGTGGTCTGCACCGCCAGCCTGGACCTGGGGGTCGATTTCCGGCCGGTAGAAACGGTCATCCAGGTGGGTTCTCCGAAAGGGGTGGCGCGGTTCCTGCAGCGGGCCGGAAGAAGTGGTCACCAACCGGGAGCTCCCAGCAGGATCTATTTCCTGCCCACGCATTCGCTGGAGTTGGTGGAAGCGGCCGCCCTGCAGGAAGCCATCACCCGAGAAATGGTGGAGTCGCGTCCACCCATGTTATTATGTTTTGACGTGCTGGTACAATACCTTTCCACCCTTGCCGTATCCGATGGCTTTGATGCAGAAAAACTGTTCCGGGAGGTACGATCCACCTATTGTTTCCGCGAAATGAATGCAAACGAATGGCAGCAGATCCTGGAATTCATCCGGTCGGGTGGCAAAGCCCTGCAGCAATACGATGACTACCGGAAAGTGGAGCTGATCGATGGGCTGTACCGCATCACCAGCCGGCGCATGGCCATGCGGCACCGCATGCATATCGGCACCATCGTAAGTGATGCCATGTTAAAGGTCAGGTTCCTTTCCGGCGGCTATATCGGGATCATCGAGGAATGGTTCATCAGTCGCCTTGAACCCGGCGATATATTTACGCTGGCGGGCAGGAACCTGGAACTGGTAATGATCAAGGACATGACCGTACTGGTTCGGAAGTCCAATTCCAAAAAAAGCATTGTCCCCAGCTGGAATGGAGGCCGGATGCCACTTTCCGCCAACCTGGGCCAGTTATTACGCGAACAATTGAACCATGCCTTTCAATCAACGTCGCGCGTGGAGTTACAGGTATTAAGGCCGCTGTTCCAGTTACAGGAAGAACTGAGCCATGTTCCCCGTGCCAATGAATTGCTGGTGGAACAAATAGAGACCCGGGATGGTTTCCACCTGTTTGTATTTCCGTTTGAGGGGCGACTGGTGCATGAGGCCATGGCGGCAATACTGGCATGGCGTATCAGCAAAACCCACCCCATCAGCTTTTCATTTGCCATGAACGATTATGGTTTTGAGTTGCTGAGCGATCAGCCCATCCCGGTAGATGATAGTAATGTTTACGAGCTATTTTCACCAGATAACCTGTTCCACGATATCCAGCGCAGTGTAAATGCAACGGAGATGGCAAAACGAAAATTCCGGGACATAGCAGTGATCGGCGGTCTAATCTTCCAGGGGTACCCGGGTGAGCATAAAAAAGCGAGGCACCTGCAATCCAGTGCCTCTCTCCTTTTCAATGTATTCCAGGAATACGATCGTGACAACCTGCTGATGCGCCAGGCCTACCAGGAAGTATTTGACCAGCAAATGGAAGAGCAGCGACTGCGCGATATGCTAAAGCGCATTCAGACGTCGCGCATCATCCTGAGATTTCCGGAAAGGCTCACCCCTTTTTGTTTTCCCATCAAAGTGGACAGCATGCGGGAGCAACTCAGTTCCGAGAAACTGGAAGACCGGATCCGGAAAATGCAACTACAGCTGGGAGATTGATCAGCTCATATATTTCAATTGGGTGCTGTACAGAATGATGAAAAGCACCGGCAGCAGGAGCATAAAAGACATGCTTCCGACAAATATGGTACCCAGGAAAATAAAGCTGCCAACGATAGGAAGCAGTTCCCCGATGAGCCACATGTAATATCCATTTTTCTTCAGTTTACGCATCTGCAGTGCTCCATAAAAACAGAGGGCAAGTCCCACCAGTAATATTACAAACATGGGTATCCGGTTTTCGTATGCCAACCGGGCCCTTTCGATGGCCTCGGGTCCCACCATCGACTGCATGAATTCAGGCACTTTATCCAGGTCGCCGCTTGCCTGCATCTCTTCCAACTGGTCCAGGTTTTTCTTTCCATTCACCAGGTTCAGGGAACCAAAAAATAATTCGATGGCACAGCCGATCATGGTGAGGATGGTGAGGACATTCAGGAGTGATGGCAATTTTCTCTCATTTGTTTCAAACGGATTCTGAGTGTTCATATAAACAGGTTTGGTTAATAAGACCGTTTAAAAATAAAGCTTTTAGCTTTGACCCGCATGCAGGCATCGATTTCTTTTTCTATACGGGGTCAACAGTTATGGCTATCACCTATGAAAGCAGTGTTCTGGGAGGACCAGCGCATGTTGATCTTGTCGGACCTGCATTTTGGCAAAACCGGGCATTTCAGAAAGTCTGGGATTGCGGTGCCGCAACAGGTTTACCAGGATGACCTGCATCGACTTTTTGCATTGGTACAGTATTTCCAGCCGGCATCGGTATTAGTGGTAGGCGATCTTTTCCATTCTGTCGAGAATAAAGAAGCCGCCCTGTTTGCCCGCTGGCGGATGGATCACGATGGATTACCCTTCCACCTCGTGAAAGGAAATCACGATATACTTTCAGCCGATTGGTACCAACAGCAGGATATCCGGGTACATGAGCAGACCTATGATGAGGGGCCCTTCCGGTTCATTCATGAGTGGTGTGAAAGCATGGATAAGGAGGAGGACCTTTTTTGTTTCAGCGGGCACTTGCATCCGGGTATCCGGATAAAAGGAATGGGCAGGCAGTCGCTGACCTTGCCCTGTTTTTACTTCGAAAAGACTCATGGCATTTTGCCGGCCTTCGGGGGATTCACCGGTTTATACCTTATTGAACCAAAAAAGGACTCCACTGTTTTTGTGATAGCAGACAATAAGGTTATGAGTCTTACATGAGCCAGGCGTCCTTATATCTATCTTACGATGCCATATATGCGCATCCATTGCCGGAGGGTCACCGTTTCCCGATGATCAAATACGAGCTGATCCCCGGTCAATTGTTATATGAGGGCCTGATCGGACCTGCCAACCTGCATGCACCCGCACCCTGCCCGGATGAGATCATCCTCTTAACCCATACCCCGGAGTACCTGGATAAACTGCATCATCAATGGCTGACACCCCGGGAACAAAGGCATATTGGTTTTCCGCAATCACCGGAACTGACCCTTCGGGAATTAAGGATCACGCAGGGTACCATTGATTGTTGCAGGGCAGCCATGGAGCATGGAGTAGCATTGAATGTAGCGGGGGGCACCCATCATGCATTTGCGGACAGGGGTGAAGGATTTTGCCTGTTAAACGATTTTGCGGTTGCGGCCAATTTCCTGTTGCACCAAAAGCTTGCTGAAAGGATAGTAATCATAGACCTGGATGTGCACCAGGGAAATGGAACAGCCCATATCTTCCGGGAGGATCCCAGGGTTTTTACCTTTAGCATGCACGGAAGGCATAACTACCCTTTCCATAAAGAACATTCAGACCTGGACATTGCACTGGAAGACGGAACGGGTGACCAGCAGTACCTGCAACTTTTGGAAAAGCACCTGCCGGGTGTGTTACGGGAGCAACAACCCGATTTTGCCTTTTATCTGTCAGGAGTAGACATCCTTTCAACCGACCGTTTTGGAAAATTAAACGTGAGTATGGAAGGTTGCAGGGAACGGGACCGCATCGTGTTCACCCAGCTGGCCGAACTTGGGATACCCTGCACCGTTGCTATGGGCGGCGGTTATTCTCCACACATCAGGCATATCGTAGAGGCCCATTGCAATACCTTTCGGGAAGCTTGTAAAATTTTGCGGTAATTATTTCTTTTTACGGAAATCCTGGTAGTCGAGATAATAGATGAATCGCAGTGTGAATTCGTTACCATGGTCAAGTCCAAACACATGTGACAGGTTCCGGGGATAACCAGGCTTTTCCCGGATATCATTCGTATACTCGGGATTGATCCAGTTTTTCCAGCCTGCAATGATCCTGCTCCCCAGCCGAAAATCCCAAACATAAAAGACATCCAGGTTAAAGATATTCATATTAATATCCTTGCCTTCCAGGAAGGGGCGATCCACCCAATAGCCATCCTCTTTTACGGTATGAAAAGACCGGTTGGTAACCTTGTTCCAGTAATGGCGCCCCCGCAGTGTCAGGTTCATGCGGGAGGTAAAATTATACATGCCGCTCAGTACGGTCACCACATCTCGGTATTCCCGAAAGGCAATAATGGGGGTGCCATCGGATTCATTGGCAAAAGCGTACCCAAATTGTCCATGGTCGTTCTGGAACGCATTGCTCATTTCGAGGGAAAATTTATCACTGAACCGATAACGCAAGCCCAGGCTGTATTTATGAAAGAGGTCATTGTAAACGTCCTTGCTTTCCGCGAAACCGGCAGACCAATAACCGTATAAACGCTTACGACTGTCGCTGCTTCCACTGATACCGATGAAAGCCCAGGAGGGTTTTTTCAATGGGCGGTATCCGGAACGCAGTTCAAAATAATCGTTGCTCCATACGGGTGAAGCGGTTACTTCAACGGAGAGGTCCCAGAAATTCCGGAACCACCAGAAGGCGGTGGTTTTTAACCTTAGTTCCTGAAAGCCAAAGGGCTTATACAGGGAGGTGTGAGTAGCATTAAAACGGTAGCGTTGCTGAATGAACTTATTGGTTGGCGTAAAAATATTATAACTAAGATTCAGGGCGGCTTCCACTTCATTGGGGGCAAGCAGGAATCCAAGGTCGTTGATATTATAATGGTCCGATTCAATATTATTGCTGACCGACCACTGCCATTTACCGCTTACCTTACCATAGGAAATAAAATTGGCCCAGCCTTCGCGTCCTCCAGTACCAAAGGTCTTGCTGTACCGTGGTTTCAGCAACAGCGCATAGCGGTTATCGGCAGAATAGAGACCCAGGTCAATGGCTGAAACATTGGCATCGGGAGCCGCACCACTTCGCAATACATTAGTATTAGTGAAGCTGATAAAGGACCGGTTATGGAGGGCCTTGTCCAGAACGAAAATATTGTAATTGGTGAGCGGCTCCGTGCGGATGGTGGTATCCAGCCCTGAGTATTTGTTACGAATGGTGGCGTCAACGGGTCGGGCAATTGCATTGAATATGCCAATGCCCATGTTGTGTTTATTTCTTCCCGAAAATTTAACCGCATTATACAATGGAGTAACCGATGGGTTATCCAGCACTTCATAGCTCTCATTATTTTCATAACGATCCCGAACATCCGAATATCCGTCTGGTTCACGTCCAACCCGCCTGCTGTAAAATATGCCTGCCTTATTAAAGAGTTCCGTTCCTTCTGTAAAAAATGGTCGGTTCTCCTGGAACTGGATATCAAACGGGGTTAGGTTATTTACCTTATTATCCGAGATCACCTGGCCAAAATCCGGAACCAGGGTGGCATCCAGGGTAAAGCTTTCATTGATGCCCCATTTGAGATCCATACCACCGCTTCGCAACCATTCAGCTTTTCGGTCACCTGTTTCCTCCGGGGCATTGTTACGGAAACCACCACTCACGTAGGGAGAGAAACTCAGTCTAAGGGGCGGTTTGAGATCATTCAATCCATCCAATATCCCGAATTGGTTAACGAAGCCGTTGACTGCGGGATTAACAGGATTCCAGAAACTGGTTTCATTTCCGGACCGGTCGAATCGGAGAAACTGGACACCCCAGGATTGTGAATTATCTTTTGGAAAGCGGATGGCGCTATAGGGAATTTTGATCTCCACCGACCATTCCCTGTCATTAAAAGCCACGCGGCTATCCCAGACAGCATCCCAGCTTTTATCACCGTACGCGCCCCAGTCGCCCTGGAAAATGGCTGATAGTCTTGCGTCCGACTGAACATTGCGGGAAGTAACGAGAAACTGGAATCCGTTCTGACGATCGGAATAGGTGTCCAGGAAAACTGCGAAATGATCCGCATCGGCCCTGTCGTGGTTATCCCTTGCCGTTAGTTGTTTACGAACCCTGGCAGGATCATCAAATAATTGAGCCCCGATATAAATAGCAACATCGTCGTAAACGATCCTGACCGAGGTTCTTTTTGACGCAACACTGCCAAAGCTGGGTTGATTCATAATAAAGTCCACGGCTTCGGGAACCTGTTTCCAGGCATCATCACTAAGGTCTCCGTCCAGCTTTATGCCTTGTTTTACGTATAGCGTGGATAGTCTCTTTTGCTGCGCCTGAACAAAGAGTCCGGATAGAAGAAGTAAGAAGACCAGGGTAAACCGCATTTTCTAAGGGTTAGCTGTAAAACTAATTCAGTTGGGTGTAGAAATAAAACCATCCATACTATTTCAAAAAAAGCCGGCATAAAAATGCCGGCCGACTAACCCATAGTACTAAAAAACAACTATCTAAATATTAATTCATTTTCTTTTTTAATGAGCTGACCTGTTCCTGGAGGTTGGAAACTATGGAAGCCAGCTGGTCTACATCCCAGCGTTGTTGCTGGTTAGCCCTGGTCAGGATCATTTGGGCCTGCCAGACTTCCAGGATATCATTGGAGTCAATCTGGTAGGGTTGATAAACCGGGTTATCGCTTACCAGTGTGAGTTTTTGTTTGGACCTTGGATTTTTCATGATCCTTTTATAAACGATTCCTTCCTGGCGGGAAACAACGATATAGGTATTGCTGGTTTTCAGGCTCTCCAGGTCTTCGAGTTTTTCACCTACAATGACAGAGCCGCTGGGGGTTGGCAGCATGGAATCACCGAGGATTTCGAATGCCCGGTACTGCCCGGGTGCCAGCATGGGTAGTGTAAAGGTGTTTAATTCATCAATGAATTCCGGATCAGCAAATCCATTCAGGTAACCCGCGGCAGCCTTCACCGGAACAAACTGAATGACGGTGGGTTCTATGGCGAGTTTCTGTGCCCTCCTTTTTGCGATGTAACTTCCTTTGGTTTCGCCGAGGTCTTTCAGAAAAAGTTCATCGAGGCTGACCTTGAAGATTTCACTGACCATTTCAAGCACTTCCAGTCGGGGTTCAGCCCTCTCCTCTTCGTAAGCCCCCAGCAGGGAGCGCTTGATCTTCAATTTGGCAGCGAAATCTTCCTGGGTCCATCCCCGGAGTTTGCGCAGGTATTTGAGGTTTTTTCCGGCGTAAGACATGCTAATTGATTTAGCACAAAAATACTAAATATTTTGACATAACAAAAAAGATAAAGTTCAGTGCTTACATTCGCATATGGCCAAGGCAAAAAGGAAAAAAGAAGAACCCATCATACTGGTGACCAACGATGATGGTGTAACAGCACCGGGTATCCGAAATTTAGTGGAAGCGGTCAGGGACCTGGGCAAGGTGGTTGTGGTGGCGCCGGATAAACCGCAATCGGGAATGGGCCATGCCATTACCATTGGATCGCCTTTGCGCCTGCATCCCGTGCAGCAGTTTGAAGGCATTGAAGCCTACCAGTGTACGGGAACCCCGGTGGATTGCGTTAAACTGGCGGTGGACAAAGTATTACACCGCAAGCCGGATATTTGTTTGTCCGGTATCAACCATGGTGCCAACCATTCGATCAATGTAATCTATTCGGGCACCATGTCGGCCGCCGTGGAAGCTGCTATTGAAAGTATCCCGTCCATTGGTTTTTCGCTTATGGATTACAGTATAGAAGCAGATTTTACAGCCGCCCGGACCTATGCCAGGAAAATCACCCAGATGGTATTGTCTAAAAAACTGGATAAGCACCTGGTCCTGAATGTAAATATTCCGGCCGTACCGGAAGAGCATATCAAAGGAATCAAAGTCTGCAGGCAGGCATATGCCAAGTACCAGGAAGACTTTATGGAGCGACAGGACCCGCATGGACGCAGGTATTACTGGCTAACGGGTGAGTTCCTGAATTTTGATAAGGGGAAAGATACCGATGTGTGGGCTTTGCATAATAATTATGTTAGTGTGGTTCCGGTACAATTTGATCTTACCAATTACGTTTTAAAGGCCAAACTAGAAAAAAGCTGGAAAAGCTGATGTTGAAAAAAGATAATTTGAAATTGGGGATCCTGTTAGGTTTCCTGGCTCCGCTGGCCGGGTTGGTCATTTATTATTTCCTGGCATTTTATTCCAGGAAGGTAGGATTCCTGGAGTTCCTGGGATACCTCCGGCAATACAAGAACCTGCTGACCGGGGTCAGCAGCATTGCGCTGGTGGCCAATGCCGTGCTCTTTACTGTTTATATCAACAGCCGCAGAGACAAAACCGCCAGGGGAATATTTGTATCCACATTAATTTATGGCATCCTGGTATTGCTGGTGAAAGTGCTGCGGTAGTCCTCCCTATATTTGCCTTCATGAAGTATTACATCATAGCTGGCGAAGCCAGTGGTGACCTGCATGGCAGTAACCTGGTGCGGGAGCTCTTGCGGGAGGATCCTCAAGCCAGCGTCCGATGCTGGGGGGGTGACTTGATGCAGGCTGCAGGTGCCCAATTGGTCAAACACTACTCCGACCTCGCCTTTATGGGTTTTGTGGAAGTACTCGCCAACCTGCGGACCATCTTGCGTAACCTGGAGTTCTGCAGGAAGGATATCCAGTCATTTGCCCCTGATGTGATCATCTTCATTGATTATCCCGGTTTTAATATCCGGATGGCCTCCTGGGCAAAAAAACAAGGGTACCGCACTGTTTATTATATATCGCCACAGGTTTGGGCCTGGAAAGAAAACCGGGTGAAAACGATCCGGGATTCGGTAGATAAAATGTTGGTCATCCTGCCATTTGAAAAGGAATTTTACCAAAAATGGGATTACGAGGTGGAGTATGTAGGCCATCCGCTGGCAGAAGTGGCAGACAATTTCATCAGAGCCAATCCTGGCTTGTTGCCCCAGCCCGACCTCGTTGCCTTATTACCGGGAAGCCGGAAACAGGAGATCCTGAAAAAGTTGCCCGTGATGCTGGAACTGAGTCGTCATTTTCCAGGATACCGCTTTGTGGTAGCAAAAGCACCAGGGCTGCCGGATGCCTTTTATGATCCCCTGTTCAAGGGCTACCCCAATGTGAGCAGCGTACGGAATGCCACCTACCCCCTGTTGATGCAAAGCCGGGCGGCACTGGTGACTTCCGGCACGGCAACGCTGGAAACAGCGCTGTTCAGCGTACCACAGGCAGTTTGTTATAAGGGCAATCCCATCTCCTATCTTATAGCCCGAAAGCTCATAAAAGTAAAATACATTTCGCTGGTTAACCTGATCATGGACCGGCCGATAGTGAAAGAGTTCATCCAGCATGAAATGAATGTTAACAACCTGAAGCAGGAACTGGAAAAACTGCTGGGTGATGAAGAATACCGCGATCGCATTGCAGCGGATTACCTGGAGCTGATTGATAAGTTGCAAAAAGGAGGCAAGGCATCTGAAAAAGCGGCCCGGCTGATCTGGGAATTCCTGCAGGAAAAATAGATCCGGCTATTTCCGTAGAAATACCAGTTTTATAAACATAAAGATCAAGGCAGCCAAAAACAGGAGCAAAGACAGGCGATTGATCCCATGCATGTATCCCAGCCATTTGGTACGAGGGGCGTTGGGATCCTTTTTTTTGAGGTAGAGGTATTCAGCAAGTTGCCGTAGTATGCCCATGGAAGTTTATATTGTTAACAAAGTATCATATTTTTTGTTGGCGGTGAATTTCACCCGCTACAACCTGGCTTGGGTGATACAAATCACAGTAGGCGGAAATCCATTGTTACAAATTTGCACATAAATTTTAAGCAATGGAAATAATCGGATACCTGGCGTCACTGATCATCGGCATATCATTAGGACTGATTGGAGGGGGAGGTTCCATCCTCACTGTTCCCGTGCTGGTCTATCTTTTTGGGGTGGATCCGGTAACAGCAACCGCGTATTCCTTATTCATTGTAGGTTCCACCAGCCTGGTGGGAACCTGGCCCAAATACCGACAGGGTGAAGTGAACCTGAAAAC
This sequence comes from uncultured Flavihumibacter sp., assembly GCA_965649495.1. Taxonomy (GTDB): domain Bacteria; phylum Bacteroidota; class Bacteroidia; order Chitinophagales; family Chitinophagaceae; genus Flavihumibacter. The sequence continues at coordinate 19,133 of CBFGLD010000020.1, forward strand.
GGCACTTATATTCGGACTGCCATCTATCCTGGCCGTGTACGCCACCAGGAAGTTCATTGTGCCGGCCATACCTGCGAATATTTTTACCATAGGAGGTTTCACGGTCACCAAACCACTCCTGATGATGATTCTTTTCGCCGTGCTGATGGTTTTTGCTTCTGTATCTATGATACGTGAGAAAAGCAATGGAAAGGAAGAGCTTGCCGGACCACAAAAATTCAATTACCCGCTGATTTTGCTGGAAGGTGCCATTGTAGGAGCGCTGACCGGACTAGTAGGTGCCGGAGGTGGTTTTTTGATCATACCTGCGCTGGTCCTGCTCAGCAAGTTACCCATGAAACAGGCAGTTGGAACTTCCTTGCTGATCATCGCAGCAAAGTCACTGATCGGATTTACCGGGGACCTGGGTAACAGCACTATGAACTGGACCCTCCTACTCACGGTAACAGCACTGGCCATAGGTGGTATCTTCCTGGGCAATGCCCTGAGCAAGAAAGTTTCACCTGCAAAACTGAAAAAGGGTTTTGGCTGGTTCGTACTGGTGATGGGTATATACATCATCGTAAAAGAATTATTCTTCGGTGGCGGCGGCGGTCACTAATCCCGCTCTTTAGGATCCCTCCAATATTAATGTGTGGCTAACCGAAAATTCAAGGCAACATGAAAATAGGATTTATCGTACTTGCGGTCATATTCCTAAGCAGTACCCACCTGGTTGCAATGGCGCAAAGTGAACAGAGCGCACATACTGATGGCAAACATCAGGAGATTGACAGCAGTTCCATCCTGTATGCATTCAGGAAAGGTCAATTCCACGGTCATTTCAGGTATTTCCTGATGGCTACCGATAATGCATCCGGGCTGGACGATTATTATGCCCATGCACTTGGCGGCGGTATAAAATATGAAACCGCTCCCTATAAAGGTTTTCAGTTTGGTGTAGGTGGATTTTTCATCTATAATATCGGCTCCAGCAACCTTTCAGAACCGGATGCTAAAACCGGGGCTCAGAATCGTTATGAATTGGGATTATTCGATTTGACGAGACCGGAGAACAAGAATGATATAGACCGTCTGGAAGAACTATACCTGAAATATAATTTCAGCCATTCTCACATAAAGATAGGAAAACAACTGCCGGACATGCCTTTTATCAATAAGCAGGATGGCAGGATGCGGCCTACTGAAATTGATGGTGTGATGGCTGGTATTGGTGAAATAAAAAATACCATCATCACTGCCGGTTGGATATGGAAAATTTCTCCCCGCAGCACCGTAGAGTGGTATTCAATCGGAGAATCCATCGGCGTGTACCCACAAGGGGTTGCGCCTGATGGCAAGCCTTCCGATTATCGCGACCAATTGGAAAGCAAAGGAATCGCGATACTTGCGGTTGAAAGAAAGCTGGGTGAAAAGATAAACATTCAGTTATGGAACCAATATGTCGAAAACATTTTCAACACCACCATGCTGCAGGCAGAATGGAAGGGCCGGCTTGCTGACCAGTTGACATTAAAAACTGGTCTTCAATTAACCCGGCAGGATGCACTGAAAGACGGGGGTAATGAAGATCCTGACAAAACCTATTTTCAGAAAGGGAGTAAAAGCCTGGCGTATAGTGTGATGGGGGAACTGAAGCATAAAAAATGGGATGCATCCCTCAATTATACCAGGATCACGAAAGATGGAAGATACCTGATGCCGCGTGAGTGGGGTAAGGATGCTTTTTACACCTTTTTACCCAGGGAACGAAATGAAGGAGCCGGCGACCTGGATGCCATTCTCCTTAAATTGGGCTATAATATCCCCAAAGCAAACCTGAGAACCACCTTGGGATACGGGCATTATTATTTACCGGATGTAAAAGATGTGGCCTTGAATAAATACGGAATTCCATCTTACAGCCAACTGAATGCCGGGCTGCGGTACGATTTCCAAAAAACCCTTCAGGGATTGGATCTCCAGCTTTTATATGTATACAAAGGGAGATTGGGAGCATATTATGACAATGAAAAGTACCTTATCAACAAGGTCAATATGTCAAATTTTAACCTGATCTTAAATTATAATTTTTAATGTTATGCTAAACAAAATCGATCCCATATGGTTGCACCGAATCATACGTTTCGGCTTAGGTATAACATTTATTGTCATAGCCTTTCAGTATGAAGATGCATGGCCATTGTATGTCTTCGGCGGGTTACTATTCATAACCGGTTTTCTCCGGCCCAGAAGATGCATTGACGATAAATGCGATCTGTGACCATTATCACAGAACTCATCTATTGAATGAATCATATTTGATTAATTAAGACAGATAATGATTAAAACGATTGCGTTCTCCCGTTTGGCTGGATTCTCTTTCGTGGTATTGGCCGCTTCTATGGTAGTTTCCTGTGGCGACGAAAAGAGTGATCCGGAAACCAGGCCCCTTACCGAGGAAACCATCTGGCAAGGCTGGAGTAAGGATTTTATCACAAAAGACGATACGCTGGTACGTTATGGCTATGAACTAATTGCCAACACATCTCACTATCTGGGTCCCAAAGGAACTGTTGCCCCCCTGTCAAATGGCATGAACTGCCAGAATTGCCATATTTCCGCAGGAACGGTACCCTGGGGAAACAATTACAGTGCTGTTGTATCCACCTATCCAAAATTCCGGGACAGAAGTGGTGGGGTAGAAACCATCGCCAAAAGAATCAACGATTGTTTTGAAAGAAGTTTAAACGGGAAAGCGCTGGACAGTAACAGTAAAGAAATGAAAGCCTTAATTGCATATATGCATTGGGTTGGGGATGAAATTCCAAAAGGAACCAAGCCCAAAGGCAGCGGCATACTGGAATTGGATTACCTGGATCGGGCAGCAGATCCCGAAAAAGGTAAATCTGTTTATATTGCCAGTTGCCAGTCATGCCACGGGGCTAACGGTGAGGGACAAGCTAACCTTTCTGGTACCGGGTACACCTATCCGCCTCTTTGGGGCCCGCATAGTTACAACGACGGTGCAGGTTTATTCCGACTGTCGCGCTTTGCCGGATTTGTCAAAACTAATATGCCTTACCTACAGGCTAATTTCACCCATCCCATCCTTACGGATGCAGAAGCCTGGGATGTGGCAGCATACGTTAATTCACAACCAAGGCCCAGTAAAGACTTAACAGGCGACTGGCCGGATATCAGCAAAAAACCAATTGATCATCCTTTTGGACCTTATTCGGACGGTTTCAGTCAGGAACAACATAAGTTAGGCCCTTTCGAACCTATCCAAGAAGCAAGGGAAAGTAAAAAAAACAATGCCCTTAGCCAACGCAAGTAAACCATTTTGACGTAATATCAGCCCGATTCATTTTAAACGATTGCCATGTCATTGATCCATCCAACAAGTTGTGGTTGCAGTAAGTGTCACCATTCCGCAGCGCTCACATCAAAAGAGAAAGAACTTCATTTAGAAATATCCACTAACAGCCGGAGAGAGTTTCTGCGGACTGCAGGCAACCTTGGATTAGGCCTGGGTGTGGGAGGTGGGTTGATAACACCTCTGGCAGCAAGTGCTGCCAACCATTCTGACAGCCAGTACCAGGCGGACCACATTTACAAAAACAAAGCGGTGAAAAATGGAAAGGCCACCGTAATTACCCTGTTACATACCGCCGATATCCATTCGCAGCTATTAATTCATGACGAGTTCTTCATTGAGAACGGCAAGCCTGTTTATAAAAAAAGGGGAGGATTTGCTACTTTAAAATCCATGATCAACCAGCTGAAGATGAAAAATCCGGCCAATACCCTTGTCATAGATGGTGGGGATTGTTTCCAGGGTGGTGGTGTTGCTGCTCTTACAGAGGGGAAGGCTATTGTACCCCTTATGAACAATATGGGGTATGATATTATGTTACCCGGAAACTGGGAAGTAGTATATGGAAAGGAAATGATGATGAAAGACATGTTCGCATATAACGGCGTGAAGGTATGTGCGAATATGTACCATAAGACCAATGATGAAAACAATGGCGATCTTATTTTTCCTCCTTATTTTATAAAGTATATCGGTGGGCATAAGATCGGGTTTATCGGATACAACGACCCCCTGACTCCCAAGCGGCAATCACCCGCCTACAGCGATGGGATTCAATTCACCTTCCCTGAAAAAAACGTTCAGAAATATATCCGGTTGCTGAAAGAATACGAGCATTGTGATATGGTTTTCCTGTTAACGCATATGGGGCTTGCCCAGCAGGTTGGACTGGCGAATATGAAAGAAGTAAAAGGGGTGGACTATATATTGGGAGCCGATACCCATGAACGAGTACGGACTCCGATTGAAGGGGCTTATACCAAGGTAACCGAACCTGGCGCGTTTGGTTCGTTTATCGCAAAACTTGATATTGTCCTGGAAAATGGAGCGGTAAAAGAACAGAGTTACCAATTACTGGATGTAGACCCGGACCGTTACAAACCGGATGCCGAAATGCAGCAACTGGTTGAACAGGCAAGAAGTCCATACAGGAAAGAACTGGACCAGGTTATTGGAACCACCAAAACACCTTTGGTTCGGTATTATGTAATTGAAACACCGATGGACAATTTTATCACGGATGCCATTATGTGGAAATTCAAGCCGGATATTGCATTGAGTAACGGATTCCGTTTTTGTCCACCGTTGGTACCAGACCCCAAAACCGGGGTAGCAGAGATCACCAGGGATTTTCTCTGGAGTATGTTACCCGTTGACAGCGAAGCCAAGCGGGGTAAAATAACCGGCAAGCAACTATGGGATTGGATGGAAAAAGAACTGGAAAATGCCTTTGCGAAAGACCCCGCCAAAAGATTTGGGGGCTGGGTTGTCCGGTTTAAAGGAATGGAAGTTAAGTTTACCATAGGAAATGAAAAGGGTAAGCGGGTACAATACATCCAGGTAGGCAATGAACCGGTGGATATGAATAAGACCTACAGCTTTGTGGCGTGTGAGCGGGAGGGAGATCCCGATACAACCATTTGCCGCGTGGAAGGAGTATCCGAACCCACCAAACTCAATGCCACCCTTCACAAAGTAATAGAGGAATATTTAGCGGTACATTCGCCTATTGCACCCAAACTGGAAGGACGGTGCAAGGTTACGGATGCTTCCAATAGCCTGCTGACACAGTTGATGGGCGTGGGTTATGAATTCAGATAAGGATTGGTTTATTTTCTTTGTTTAAAATAAAAGGTGAAGAGAAAAAAGACCAGTCGTATAATATCATAGGAGGATCTTTGCAGGAAGCGCTGGAATAAGGTATAATGTTTTTGCCATTCGGATTCTGTAATAGCAACACAATCTTTCCGGATGATCTCCTGTAACTGAGATTGGACGTCGCATGAAAACGTTTCATCGTGAATATCCAGGTTCAGTTCAATGCTGGCATACGCGCTGATGAAATTAATATTATAGGAACCGACGGTGGTATACTTAGCATCAAAGCAACTGATTTTTCCATGCAGGATGCTGGCCTGGTATTCATAAAGAGAAATATTATTGCGCAGCAACCACCGGTATAGATACCTTTCAGCCTGCTTTGCTAAGCCAACATCCGATTTTCCTGCGGCAATGATATGGATCTTTACGCCCCTTGCTGCTGCACGGGCCAGGCTTTTTCGTATAACCCTTCCAGGGAGGAAATAGCTGGACATCAGGTAAACTTCCTTTTCGGCAAGGGCAAGCATTTCAATATAGCTTTTCGAAATTTCTGTACGGCGTCTAACCCAATCCTCCCTTCTGACCCTGACTTTACAAATTTCATCCACCTCTGCAATATGTGGCGTAAGTACAAAGTGTTCGCTCTTTTTTTTCCCCCATCCAGATTTATTCCACAGCTCCTGGCAGATCCGGAAAAGGCGTGCCGGCACCTCTCCTTCCGTATACACAGCCCAATCGAGCCAGGCTGAAGCTTCAGGCATATCATTATAACGGTTGCTGATATTGATGCCACCCACCATAGCCCTGGCGCCATCAGCAACCAAAACTTTATGGTGCAGTCGTCTACCAAAATAAAAAAAAGGAGATCGCATCAGGGGTTCAAACCAACGGAAACGAATACCGGAAGCCTTTATATCCTGGATAACTTTCCGGGAAATGTTTTGGGATGCATATCCGTCCAATAACAGGAATACACCAACACCTCTTGCAGCAGCCTGCTTTAATGCATCAATAACAGCAATGCCAGTTTCGTCGTCATCAAAAATATACATTTGAAGATGCAGCGAGTGCTTCGCTTCCCCGATCAAATACACGAGTTCATTGAAATAATTCCGCCCTCCCCGGATCAGCCGAACTTTGTTTTTATAGGTAAACCCACCCTGTGATTTTCTGGCCATAATGATACTGTTAATATAGTACATTTAGGTAGATGGACCGATGGCATTGACACCCGACATATGGCAACTGGTTGCAGGAATTGCCCTGTTTATTCTGGGTATGCGATTCCTGGAAGAATCCCTGAAACAACTGGCAGGCAGGTCATTTAAACTGTTTCTCCGGAAACACACCACTAATAAGTTCAAAGGGATCATGGGGGGCGCAGTAGTAACCGGAATATTACAGAGCAGTTCAGTAGTAAATATCATGGTGCTGGCCTTTGTTGGTGCGGGTGTGATCAATATGCAAAATGCGCTGGCACTAATGCTGGGATCCAACCTGGGCACCACGCTTACCAGCTGGATAATTGCTACTGTTGGCTTTAAGTTCAATATTGAAGCATTAGCCTACCCCATAACAGGGTTTGCAGGCATTGCCTGGGCTTTCACGCGTATCAATAGCCGCTGGTACGAATGGCTGCGATTCATATTTGGGTTCGGGCTGCTTTTGCTGGCCTTGCAATTCATGAAAGAAGGGGCAACCGAAGCAGTAAAAAATGTGGACCTGACTCTTTTCAATAACTATCCCGCCCTGGTATTTGTATTGATTGGCGTAGCTATAACCTCTATCATTCAATCCAGCTCAGCCACCGTGGCTTTGGTACTGACAGCACTTTACTCGGGTGGCATTACTTTATATACGGGTGCAGCCATTGTATTAGGAGCTGAAATAGGAACCACGGTTAAATTACTGGTTGCCGCGCAAGGGGAAATGGCGGATAAGAAAAGGGTTGCGCTGGGGAATTTCCTGTTCAATTCCATTACGACCCTCGTGGTTTTTTTGCTGCTGAAGCCCATCCTGGGTATCATCACCCAGACGATCGGGATAAAAGATGAACTGATCTCACTGGTATTTTTTCAAAGCAGTGTGAACATCATAGGTATTCTCCTGTTTTTCCCTTTACTGAACTTCCTGGGTAAATACCTGGAAAAAAAATTCAGGGATGAGAAAGAAACCAGCTTTATACACCTGGTGAAACCTGGTGATTGGGAACTGTCGTTACCGGCCATAGACAAAGAGATCCGGCATTTTACTTTAGATGTGATGGGGTTCTTCATTGAGGCATTAAACTTAAAGAAAGTTCAACTACCCGACGGCCAGCCTGCAAAAGACAATAAAACAAAAACCATCCAGGAACGGTACTATAATATCAAGGAACTGCATGGTAATATCCAATCCTATTACCTGAAGATGCAGGGGAATGTGAATGACCCGACACAGGTAAACCGGTTGGAGGACCTGCTTTCATCCCTGCGAAATGCCATGTATGGTGCAAAAAGTATGAAAGATGCCTGGTTAGATGCGGAAGTACTCAGGAATTCCTCGAATGAATCCAAATACAATTACTACAATGCTTCCCGGGAGCGAATGGAGGTATTCCTGCAGAGACTGACGGGTTGCATGGACAGTCCCGCAGACAGCAAGGAAGGCGCCCTTGAAAACCTGTATTACGAGGTAGCCAAACAATATAACCAGGCGGTTCAAACGCTTTACAAAGAAAACAGTTATGCCAACCTGAGTGAAACGGAACTTACGACCATCATCAATTATAACCGGGAACTCTATACGGCCAAGAAATCGATTTTACTGGCGGTTAAGGATTACTCCCTCTCACACCAGGACGCCGCGAGATTTAACGATCTGCCCGGTTTTATAAGATAAGTTTAAATAAAGAGTGTTTTGGTTTTTTTTGAGTATTTTGATCTTAAGACCAACAGAGATGGAACTGCCCAAGACCACCCGTAGTTTTTTTGAGGATGCAGGGGCGTTGAGCCACTTTACCGGACGCTTCTTTCGGGAAGCCTTCAGGCCCCGCTATGAATTTGCGGAATTTTTCAACCAGTGCTTCGTAGTTGGATACCGGTCTCTTCCATTGGTGGGATTAACCGGCTTCATAATGGGATTGGTGCTGACCATGCAGCTCCGGCCTTCCCTGGTGGATTATGGTGTGGAAAGTGAATTACCCGCCATGGTGGGGATTGCCATCATACGGGAGATCGGGCCTGTTATTACCGCACTAATTTTTGCGGGCAAAATCGGCAGCAGCATTGGTGCCGAATTAGGGAGTATGAAGGTTACCGAACAGATAGATGCCATGGAAGTGAGTGGCACCAATCCTTTCAAATACCTGGTGGTAACACGGGTCCTGGCAACGACCCTGATGTTACCGGTCCTGGTTTTATTGGGAGATGCCATTTCTCTCTACGGGGCATACCTGGGGGTGAATATCAAGGCAAATACCAGCTTTACGTTGTATTATACCCAGGTATTCAATGCGCTGTCTTTCAGTGATGTGATTCCTGCATTTATCAAATCCTTTTTTTTTGGATTTGCGGTGGGCATAATAGGTTGTTTTAAGGGTTATCATTCCAGTAAGGGAACGGAGGGGGTGGGCAGAAGCGCCAATAGCGCAGTAGTGGTATCGAGCCTTATGGTCTTCATACTGGACCTGATTGCAGTGCAGGTGACGGACCTGCTGGGACTGAATTAACAAAAATGGGAGAAGGGGTAATCCATACAGGAGAAACGGTGATCAGTATACGGAAACTGTTCAAGGCATTTGGCAGTAATAAGGTGCTGAATGGTTTTGACCTGGAACTCAACAAGGCAGAGAACCTGGCCGTGCTGGGAAAATCGGGAAGCGGCAAGTCGGTACTGATCAAATGCATCATTGGCCTGCTGAAGCCAGACAGTGGAACCATCCGGGTATTTGGAGAATCCATCCCTGAACTTACCCAGGAAAACCTGGATCATATCAGGGCACGGATAGGTTTCCTGTTTCAGAGCAATGCATTGTACGATTCTATGACCGTGCGGGAGAACCTGGCATTTCCACTCCGCCGTCATTGGATGGAAAAAGATCCCGCGAAGGAAAATATCCTGATCGAAGAAGCCCTGGAAAATGTTGGACTGGCACACACGATCAATATGATGCCTGTAGAGCTTTCCGGAGGCATGCGCAAACGAATTGCGCTTGCGCGAACCTTGATACTCCGGCCCGAAATCATTCTTTATGATGAACCTACCACCGGCCTTGATCCCGTTACCGGGAGAGAGATCAGTGAATTAATGGTTACGCTCCAGGAAAAATACCAGACCTCATCCATCATTATTTCACATGACATGAATTGCATCAGCATTACAGCCGACAGGATCATTGTACTGATGGACGGTATTG
>CBFGLD010000021.1:0-28327 GCA_965649495.1 uncultured Flavihumibacter sp.
AGCTGGGGAGCGCCGGCCAACGCGGGAAAGCAATGGCAACCATGTATATATCCCTGGAAGTGGGGATTGGTGGCGGCGCTTTTATTGCCGGCTGGTTTTACCAGGATGTGATAGGCAATATCCCCTGGTTATTGTATGGATCAGGTGGCACGGCAGCTGTTGCTATGGTTTATATGCTTTTCTATAAAAAACAGCCAGCCCGGATACCGTAAATTGCAGCCATGTTACGTGTAACGGGAATCCATAAAACAGAACAGGGCCGTATCATCCTGGATGATATCAACCTTGACCTGGAACATTTCAGAAAGCTGGCTATAGCAGGGGAGACGGGATCCGGTAAAAGCACCCTGCTGCGGATCATAGCCGGATTGGTTCAACCGGATTCGGGGGTGGTACATTATGAAAAGGAACGGGTAGAAGGTCCCCTGGAAAAATTAATTCCCGGCCATCCAAAGATCGCATACCTCTCGCAGCACTTTGAACTGCGCAATAATTACCGCGTGGAAGAGATCCTGGAGATAGCCAGCAAACTGGAACCCGATGTGGCAGAAAGGATATTTGAAGTCTGCCAGGTGGAACATTTGCTGAAACGAAAGACTGACCGCGTTTCAGGAGGAGAGCGGCAACGTATTGCACTGGCACGTGCCCTCGTAAGCTCCCCCCGGATCGTCTTATTGGATGAGCCCTTTTCCAACCTGGATACCATCCATAAGAATGTAATGAAAACAGTGATTCAGGAAATTGGGGAACAATTTGATATCAGTTTCGTACTGGTAGCCCATGAGCCCGCGGATACTTTATCCTGGGCAGATGAGATCCTGGTATTAAAAGAAGGAAAGATCCTCCAGCATGACATTCCATACAATATTTATCATAAACCGGTGAACGAATATGTGGCAGGATTGTTCGGTAAATTTTCCGTGCTGCAGGCAGCTGATCGCTGGGGGCAGCCGGAATCCTTGAAAGGTAAACGGCTTTTTGTTCGACCCGCCAAGGTAAAGCTGGATCCACCAGGCAAACAAGGGGTGGTGGGGGAAATAAAAAAGGTGTCCTTTTTAGGAGACACCTTTGAATTGTTGATTGTGGTTGCAGGGGAGCAGGTGATAGCCACTACTCCAGCTGTTACCTACCAGCCAGGAGATAAGGTTTACCTTTCCCTGGAACTAGGGGAGGCCTGGTGGTTTCAGGATGGCGTATAAGCCGATCTTTTAATGGATTTCAATACAAAATGAAGGCTGATCAGGGAGGCGCCAAAAAGATAGAGATACATTTTCTGGTCCACCAAATGCTTGTTGCTAAGGGCAGTCATCGTAATGACCGTAAGCCCCCAGATAAGCATAGCATTCCTGATGGCTGTTAACAGCAGGGTACGTAGGGTTGCCATGACGGATTGATTTTGTTACCCCCTATTAACAATTTATTGAATGTATTATTGTGTAACCATGGCATTAAATTCAGAGATAACGCAGCCACCAATGATTCCTGCTTGATTTATAACGGCCATACCATTTACTGGGATAATACAGGATTACCACCACCAGCAGCCAGATCAGGTAAACCGTCCCCAGGCCATATCCGAAATCCAGTGGACGGAACCAGAAAGGGTTACCTGGTTGGGAAATAGAACCAATTCCATAACCGGAAAGGAAAAATACCACCACCAGTATCAGGTGCAGCAGGTAAAAATGCAGGATATAATAAAAAAAAGGAACCTTGCCATATACCTGCAATATGTTAGTAAAGCTGGATCGTACATTTTCCAGCAAGGCCAGTACCATAAGTGATGGCCCTAATGTCTTACAAATGTATAAGAGGGAAGGAGGGTATTTGCTGACATTCAGGAAGGATAACAGCTCCTCTTTGAAATTGCCGCTGGTGATTCGGGGGCTGGGATCTCCGTATTGGTTCAGGAATCGCAGGGCAATAAACAACAGGATCATGCTTGCCCCGGCCACCAGGAGCTTTTTCCTTCTTTCAGCGCTACTGGTTGCCTGTGTAAACCATTTGCCGGAACCATAACCCAGAAACATGACACCTGTCCAGGGTACCACAGCATAAAGAAATCCCAGGGTATGGGTGCTGCTGATAGGCAAAAAGGTTCCCAAAGCTGTAAAGAAGATCTTCCATGCCACCGCCGCTACACCGGTTTCCGGTAAATTCGCATAGTTGGTAAGGTTATGTAAAAGAACTATGAGCATGCCCGTTATAACAACAGCTCTGTAGGATAGTCGGCTGAACAGGGAAAGCAGGATCATGCCAAACCCGATTGCCCAGATTACCTGGAATATGATAAAATGGAAAAAGGGATTAAACGATATCCCGAATGTTACCAGTGTTACCTCTGCCAGGATCAGCCAAAGTCCCCTTTTTATTACTTGTGCCCGGTAAGTCCGGGGGTCCTTGTTCAGCGATGAAAGATAGATGGAGGTGCCGGACAGGAATACGAATACCGGTGCGCAGAAATGGGTGATCCACCGCGTGAAAAATAACGGCACCGTTGTGCTGGTTGGCGATAGCGGGTCCGCAGTCATGGCTGATTGATGAAAAAAATCCCTGGTATGGTCAAGCGCCATTATCACCATTACGATTCCACGTAAAATATCAATGGATGCCACCCGCTTTTGTTGACTCATGGAAGAGGTTTTGTTGCGTTAAATTAATATTATTGTCCATGCTTTCCAATGAACATCCATCCGCTGTCCTGGAGGAAAACGAGGTTACAACGATCCGGGCCTGTGCCGCTGAAGCTGAACAACTCGGGGCCCTGCATCCCCGGCAATTGGAATTGATCTACCGGCATAACTGGTTCCATTTATTTGTTCCCCGCCGTTTCGGAGGATTGGAATTGACATTGCCCGAGGCCGTGTTATGGGAAGAAGCACTGGCCTGGGCGGATGGTAGCCTGGGCTGGACCGTAACCCTTTGCAGCGGAGCTAATTGGTTCATTGGTTTCCTGGATCCTGGAATTTCAAATCAGGTTTTCGGTTACCCGCAATCCTGCCTGGCCGGCAGTGGAAACCCTGGTGGCGTAGCCAGGATCCTTCCGGGAGGATTTGAGATCACCGGCAAATGGAACTGGGCCACAGGTGCCCGGCACGCAACTGCATTTACCGTCAACTGCATGCTGGAAAAGAATGGGAAGCAAATAACAGAATCAGATGGACAACCCGCTATCAAATCCTTCTTATTGTTACCCGATGAGGTAAACCTGGTGGATAACTGGCAAATGATCGGGATGAAAGCAACCGGTAGCATCGGCTTGGAAGCCAGCGGTGTTCTGGTTCCCGCTAATAGGGCTTTCCTGTTGCATCAGGGTGGGCAAACCTTATCAGATTCCATTTACCGGTTCCCTTTCCTGGAATTTGCAGCAGTAACCCTGGCTGCCAATTTCTCCGGAATGGCCTTGCATTTTATAGACCTTAGTTACCCTTTGCTGCAAAGCAGGAACGGGGATTTGCTTACCGGCGCAGGTAACGAAATTCAAATCCTTCGTAAGCGATTTTTCCAGGAGCTGGACCTTGCCTGGAATGCTGTCCGGAACCACCATGCATTAGATCCTACCATGGCTTCGGAATTGCTCAGTGCCTGCCGGGAACTGTCTCTTTCCTCCATCGCAATCGTTGACCGGTTATATCCCTGGTGTGGTATGACAGCCGCCGACCCGGCAAACGAAATCAACAGGGTCTGGCGCGATATTCACACCGCCAGCCAGCATGCTTTACTACGACTGCCACTTTAAGGTTTGCATCAGCCGGCAAAAGTTTATATATTGTTGAATAACTTGGTAACTATGAAATGGCTGTATTCTCTTTTGGTACTTTCCTGCCTGTCTTTCCTTTCCTGCTCTAAAGACAACGATTCGGGTAATCCGGAATATTATATACAGGCCACTGTAAACGGACAACGGGTGACCTTCAACGTGAATGCCGTAGGGGGCTGGGAAATAGGTGCAGGCACTCTTTCGTTGTATATTGCCGGCTATGAAAAGGCTGCAGGTGACTCCAGGTCCCTCGGTATCCTGATTGATAATGCCCCATCAGGGATGGGTATTGGTGCCGGAGCCTATAACGATTCCGGGGTAGATTTTGATATCCTTTCCAGTTATTTTGTTCCTGCTGAATCCAAAAACTATATTGCCGGAACGGAGCTTTCCGCGGCGGCTGAATTGGAGGGGATCTCTTTACAAAACCGGCTGGAAGTTATCGTCACCTCATTGTCTGATAATATTGCCCAGGGAAGCTTCAGTGGCGACCATTACCTGGATGCGGATCCTGCTGCTGCCAAAGTCACCATCACGGATGGAAGCTTCCGGGTTCCTATACGCTAAGTATTAGCGATTATCCTGTGGATCCTGGGCCTTTGCCTGGGCAATGGAATCCTTGATGCGCTGCCGTTCTTTTCGTTTGAAATGCCCCCTGAGAAAAATAGTTCCCTGCGCTGCTTCAAGGGTTTCATTGGCCGTATTGGCAGTTTTTCGTATAGTGCCCACCGTTTGTTTGGTCTGATCGATCGTTCCCTCCAGTTTGCGCGCCAGCTTGTCATCACTCAACAACCTGCCAAGGCTACCTTCGCCATTATCGATCCTTCCCACAATACTTGCCAGCCCGTCCGTTAATTCGGCAGCATTTTCAGAAATAATACTCAGGTTGTTCATCACCTTATCCATATCCATGGGTTCTGCCGATGCTATCAGGGCACCGTCTGTTACAACTACCGAACTGTCGTCGCCCGGTGACAGTAAGACCAGCTTATCGCCCATCAAACCATCGGATCCTATGCTGGCAATCGCATCCGATTTAATAAATGGATGAACCTCATCCCGAAGCGTCAGCTTCAGCCTCACCGTACTGTCGTTCATGATCCGAACCGATTCCACGGTTCCTATATTGATCCCGTTAAACCGTACAAAATTCCCTTCAGTGGTGCCGGCAACATTCCGGAACTCGGCAAAAACATGGAAGGTGTTTCCGAATAATTGTTGCTGTTTGCCGATCAGGAAAATCAGCAACAGCAGCAATGCCAGGCTCACCGCAACAAACACGCCCGTCTTAAATTTTTGTTCTGTAGAAACCTTCATGGCTATTTATTTAAAGAATGATCTTATAAATGGATCTTCCGAATGATACAATTCGTCATAGGTGCCTTCGGAAATAAATTCACCTTCGTTCATGACTAATATCCGGTCTGCTGTCAGCTCTGCGCAGGGGATATCATGCGTGATGATCAGCGAAGTGGTCTTATACCTTTTTTGCATTTCCACGATCAGGTTACTGATCTCCCTGGAAGTTATCGTATCCAGGCCCGTGGTGGGTTCGTCGTACAACATTAATTCGGGCCGGACGATCAGGGTTCGCGCCAACCCCAGTCGTTTTCGCATACCCCCGCTCAGGTCCGAAGGCATCTTGTCAATGGCTTCTGCCAGTCCTACCGCTTCCAGCACTTCCATCGACCGTTCCCGTATCTCCTTTTTGTCACGGATGCGAAGTACTTTTTTTAAAGGGAAAGCCAGGTTTTCGCGAACAGTCATGCTATCGTACAGTGCCGCACCCTGGAATAGGAATCCCAGCCGGGTGCGCATTTCTTTCAACTCCTTATCTTCCAGCTCCTGTACTTCACGTCCAAAGACCCTGCAACTCCCGGCATCCTGGTCCAGCAGTCCCGCTATGCATTTTATCGTTACCGATTTTCCCTGGCCGGATTTACCCAGCACTACTACGTTCTCGCCCCGGTTTACCCGCAGGTTTATATTACGAAGGACTTCCTTGCTGCCGAAACTTTTTTTCAATCCGCTGATTTCTATAATCGGTTCCTGGGTCATGGCTTAGCTGTATAATATGGAATTCGTAACTTTTACCACCAGCGCATCGATTACTATGATCCAGATGGATGCGGTAACTACCGCTGAATTTGCTGCAATACCCACACTCTCCGTTCCGCGGTTGGAATGAAATCCTTTGTAGCAGCCAACCAGCCCAATGGTAAAACCAAATAAAACCGATTTTATAAAAGCTGGAATTACATCGGAGTAGGCGAGAATGGACATCGCTTTGTTGAAATATAAAGTCACCGTCATTTCCCCCGACAGTGCTGAGGCGGTAAAGCCTCCTGCCAATGCCATGGCATCCGCAAAGATGGTCAGCAACGGGATCATCAGCGTGCAGGCCAATATCCGGGGAACTACCAGGAAATTGACCGCATTTGCCCCGGACACTTCCATCGCATCGATCTGCTCGGTTACATTCATACTGCCCAGTTCTGCCCCGATGCTGGAAGCAATCTTACCGGCACAGATGAGTGCAATGATCACCGGTCCGATCTCGCGGATAATGGAAACAGATACCATACTGGGGATATAACTTTCAGCCCCGAAATCTTTCAGCGTGGGCTGTGATTGCAGTGTCAGAACTATCCCAAGTATAAAACCGGTAAGGGCGCATATGCCAATGGAACGAAAACCTATAGTATAGGACTGACGGGAAAATTCCTCCCACTCAAAGGGCTCCCGGGCCAGGTTACGGAAAAAGGACCGGATAAATAGTCCCTGCTCCCCCAGGCGGATAAATTTTTGTTTGAAGTCCAGGTTTTGTAGCAATGGCATAGTGGTTTGGCTTGATCTGCCCCGATCATTGCCAAAGCCCTGCCACCCTGGTTCTTATGGGGTAACCCCGGGCAAGGTGAGTGCATTGGGTAATATATTCTACAGGGATTGTGTTTCTACTCCAAACTCAAACTGCATCTCATTCAGCTTCCGGTACAACCCGTTTTTTGCCATCAACACTAAATGGGTGCCGCTTTCCGTGATCTTTCCTTTGTCAAGCACAACAATATTATCGGAATTGCGAATGGTGGAAAGGCGATGTGCGATCACAAAGGATGTGCGTCCTTTCATCAGGTTTTCCAACGCTTCCTGCACCAGTTGCTCGCTTTCACTGTCCAGCGAACTGGTGGCTTCGTCCAGGATCAGGATCGCAGGATCCTTGAGAATGGCGCGGGCAATGGCGATCCGCTGCCTTTGTCCCCCGCTGAGTTTGATCCCCCTTTCACCTACAATGGTCTGGTAACCATCCGGAAACCGGGTAATGAACTCATGCGCATTGGCCCTTGCGGCCGCAGCGTATATTTCTTCCTCACTGGCTCCGGGTTTACCATAGGCAATGTTTTCCCGGATACTTCCCCCAAATAACAACACTTCCTGTGGAACAAAAGCCATTTGTTGCCTTAACTGCGTAAGGGGATAGTCGCTGGCTGGCCGGCCGTCAAAATAAAGGGTACCCCCATCGGGATGATAGAACTGCAGGAGCAGGGAAGCTATGGTGGTTTTTCCTGCCCCGCTGGGACCAACTATGGCAACCTGCTGCCCCGCCTGCACCTCCAGGTCAAGATCCCTGAGCACCGGAACGTCTTTTCTTCCGGGGTAACTAAAAGCAATATGTTCAAATTTTACGTCTCCTTTTAACAGGTGTATGGGGGTGGGTTCCTGGTCCAGGCTGACCGGCTCGCCCTCAGCCCTCAATATCTCCCGGACGCTTTCTGTGGCTCCCAGGGTTTTTTGCAACTGCGAGAACATATCCGCAAAGCCGGCAAATGTGCCGCCAACGAACATGCTGAAAATCACGAACATGGTCAGCGCTCCCAGGGTAAGTTCACCACTCAGGATCATGTTCGCCCCATACCACATAACGAACGCTATGGCGCCAAATACACTGAAGATCATAAAGGATACAAAAGCACCCCGGTAACGGGCATTGGCTATGGCCGTATCCACTACCGCATAAATGCTTTTAACATACCGCCCGATTTCATGGAACTCGCTGGTAAAAGCTTTCACCACCGTGATTCCCTGGAATGTTTCCTGAACAATGGTACCGCTTTCCGCCAGCTGGTCCTGGGCTTTCCTGGCCATTTTACGGATCTTCTTTCCAAAAATAACCGCCAGTACGGCAATTAAAGGCACAACTGCCAGCATGACGAGCGCCAGTTTGGAGCTGATCCAGAAAATAAAAAACAACCCGATCACCAGGGTGAATATCCCCCTGAGAAATTCTGCAAGCGTAAAGGATAACGCATCCTGGATCTGCGCCAGGTCCGATGAGATCCGGTTGCTCAATTCCCCAACCCTTTTCTCTGAAAAATAACTCATCGGCATTGACAATAATTTGCTGTATACATCTTTCCGCATCCCTGCCAAAGAACGTTCGCCCACTTCTGTTAACAAGTATACCCGCATATAAGAAAAAAACATCTGTAGGGTAAGCTGAATGAAGATCAGCAGCAGGGTAGTGTTGAGGTCCCAATTCATCTCCCGGAGCTGTTGACTGAAAGGCAGCATGCCTGTATTCCCGGTGGCTACCGCCCCACTGCCGGGTGCTGCGGCATCAATCATTTTACCCAGGAACAGCGGGAACAGGCTGGTGGTGAAGGCCGATAAGGCAATGAATACCAGGCTCAGAAAGAATTTTCCCCGGTAGGGGCGGAGGTAGCGGTACAAATCCAGCGCCTGGCGGATATTTTCCCTGTTGATTTTTGCTTTTGGTGTTTCTTCGGCCGATAGATGGTTCCCGGACCTTGATCGCTTTGCCATACGTTACTTTCCCTGTAATGAGGCTGCAAGATAATATAGTCTGGATGCTTAATCCGCAAAGAATCAGATAAAAGCCAATACATTGATTATCAATATATTTAAAGTGTTCTTCAAGGAGCTAATCAGAATTTAATCCATTAAAATTTGCGTTTAACGGTATCTTTTATTTTCTTTGTTCTCACAATTTTTGACCGCGATCCCATTGAATCCCTGTTAGTTATCTGTACCCCGTCGCTCAATATCCATAAAAAATTAAAGGTTGCTTTTTTTTAGGACCCTCGTGTCCTGGAAAATTTATTCCGGCAACTGTCGTGATTGTACTTCTTTACTGCATCATTTTTTAACTGTTGACTTAGATCAAAGAACCATGAAGCTGCTTATTAAAAAAGCTATGCTGAAAGGGTTAGCATGGCTATTCCTCGGCGCGGCGTTCAGTTTGCAGGTTAGGGGACAATCGAACATTGTTTTCCAATCCGATTTTGAGGGACCTTCTATTAACCTGGGATGGGATGCTCGGGAAGCCTGCTGCTCTCATTCCCTCACCACCACCACCACCTTTAAGCGGACAGGAAACCGTTCCTTGCGGGTTGAATTGCGAAAATCGGACCCGGATGTTTGGGGAAATAAGCGGGTGGAATTGACCGATAACAGCTGGCCCATCCCCCCGGAAACCAACCGTCGTTGGTGGTCCTTCAGCAATTACCTGCCGGCGGGCTTTCAGCGCGATTCCGTACACGAGATCCTGGCGCAATGGCACCATCGCGCCACCTCCAAAAACATTTCTCTTTCCCCTCCCTTATCCTTACAAATCTATAAAGGGGATTGGATCGTGGAACTGCGGTACGACTCGGTTGATATTAATGTGGACAATGGTTCCAATATCAGGCTGGTGCGATTCAACCTGGGACCCTGGCAGGCCGGCGTCTGGAATGACTGGGTCTTTAATTATAACTATTCCCCTAATACCGACGGCTTTCTTCAGGTATGGAAAAATGGTAAGTTGGTGCTGGATTATAAAGGACGATCTTACTACCGCGGCTCGTACGATCCCTTTTTCAAGATCGGTTTGTACAGGTGGGTATGGCACTCTACCTGGCCTTCCCGGCTGGAACAATCTATCCTGAGTTCCCGGGTGTATTATGTTGACAATGTAAAACTCGGGAACAAAGATGCCATCCTGGAAGATTTCATAGTACCCTCGCCACAGCCTTCCAACGTGCCGCCTATCGCGTATTCGGGTAATAAACAAACCATCCCGCTGCCCTATACCACCGCAACACTTCGCGGAAGTACCAACTCCATGGATCCCGATGGCTCAATTGCCAGCTGGCAATGGTTCGTGGAGCAGGGCCCCAACAGGCCGGTCCTGCAGGCTGCTAATGTTCCCGACCTTCGGATTTCCGGGATGGTACTGGGTAAGTATAAGTTTCGGCTGATGGTTACCGATAATCAGGGAGCCAGTTCTTCCTCCACCACAGAAATTGATATTACCGGGTCCGGAACGCCTAACCTTAGCCCCATTATTAACCTGGGTACCACACGAAAATTAAAATTGCCTGCTAATTCCATCAGCCTGGGTTCATCCGGCACCTATGATCCCGACGGTTCCATCCTATCTTACCTGTGGTCGCAGGAATCCGGACCGGCCCCGGCAACACTGGCAAATACCAATTCCGCTACCCTACAGGTAGGCGGCTTGCGAAAAGGGTCGTATTACTTTAAGTTAGTGGTCACCGATAACAAAGGAGGTGTCAGTACCGGTTATGTTCACGTATTTGTGGATGGAGAAGAAACGCTTGCCAACATACCACCTGTTGCGAATGCCGGCTCTGACCAGGTTAAAACCCTTCCGGACTCCACGGCAACACTAAGCGGAACGGCATCCGTTGACCAGGATGGGCTGATCTCACAGTATCAGTGGCGACAGCTCAACGGCCCCTCTGCTGCCTGGTTGTCGGCTGCCGCCAGTTCCGTGACTTCCGTTGCAAAACTGCAAGCGGGCACCTATGCCTTTGAACTGGCAGTAACCGATAATTCGGGTGCACGCGATGCCGATACGGTACGGATCGTAGTTAACCCGGCACCAGTGGGTGAAAACATTCCACCCGTTTCCAATGCCGGTTCCAACCAGACATTTCCCTACCAGTACAATACTATTACCATGAGGGGCGGGGCATCCTATGACCCCGACGGTACCATAATATCGTATCGCTGGTCACAGGATTCCGGACCAGCAGTACTGCTCTCTAATCCCGATTCGGTAATTAATGTTGCCAGGAATGTGGCAGTGTCTGGCGTATATGTTTTCAGGCTTACGGTTACAGATGACCGTGGGCTTATGAATTCTTCCACTATCACGGTTACCTTGCTGCCTGCGTTGGACGGCGTCAGCGGAATTCCCCAGCCCAACCTCGTTCCCATCGCCGAGGCAGGCAATGATGCCAGTTTTGAATTATTGTGGAATACCATTACGCTCGACGGCCGTCAGTCGAGAGACCCGGATGGCAGCCTGGTTGCGTATCAATGGATCCAGGAATCCGGACCCTCGTTGGCAATTGATGCTCCTGCGGCAGCTCAAACCGTTGCACGCGATCCTGTTCCGGGTACCTATGTTTTCCGGCTTTCTGTTACCGATAATAAGGGCTCCATCAGCTCTGACGTTGTTACCTATACTATTCTTCCTTCCTCTGGAACTACCATGCCGGATGAAGGTCAGAACCAGGAAATTCTGAATATTCCTCCTACCGCAAATGCAGGTAATACGCAAACCTTCCAGTTGCAATGGTCCACTATCACCATGAATGGTTCCCAATCTAATGATGCAGACGGATCCATTGTGGCTTACCAGTGGACTCAGGTATCTGGGCCCACCGTGCTGATGTCCTATCCGGATTCTGTTATTAACGTTGCCAGGAATATCGTTGTGGGAAATTATGAGTTCCGGCTGGTAGTCACGGATGATAAGGGCGCCACCGACACAGCTTTCCTGCTGGTGAACGTGTTGCCGGTCACCTCTTCGCAAGCAGGCGGATATACCGCTCCTGTAGAAGAGGTCCTGCTGAATCCCCGGACACCACCTGCGGGTGGAGTGGTTGGCGTATATCCTAACCCGGTAGCTGGTTCCCTGGTCATCCGGTTGGAAAATATCAATGCCGGCCGCATACAGGTACGGATCCTGAATCTGATGGGAGCAACCCTTATGCAGGAGGTATTTGACCACCCGGGTGCTACCCTCACCAGGAAACTTCAACTTCCGGCAATGAAACCCGGCACCTACCTCTTGCAGCTTGTGTCGGGTGGAAAAACCATCCTTTCAAAAAAGCTCCTGAAGCTCGATTAATAAAGTCGGGTAATAGTAAAGCCATTGATTGAATTCTTCAATCGATGGCTTTTTATTATTTTGGACTCCCAATAACCAAGTGAAGCATGTACCATGATGGACCGGCAGGATGTTTTCAGATCAGTGATGCACATAGGAGAGGACCACGTTTATTACCGGGGTGGTATAGGTGCGGTATTAGCCATTTACAAACGCTATTTCCCGGCATTCCGCGCCACCGGTTCCTTTCGTAGGGTGAGCAATGCAGGTAAAGTGGCATATTTTGCAGGCAACCTCTTTACATTGGTCTTCAAACTCATTGCCGACCGGAAGATCCGGCTGGTACATATCCATGGGTCCTACGGCGCCAGTGTGTATCGTAAAGCGGTAATACTTTTTATTACCAAATTCCTCTTCGGGAAAAAAGTCATTTATCATATCCACTCTTCAGAATACATCGATAAATTTGACCGGGGATCCGCATTATACCGGAAATTGTCTTTGTTCCTGCTGAAGCATTCCGATATCGTCGGTTGTCTTACACCGTTATGGATGGAACGCTTTGTCAAAAAGTTCGCACTAAAAAATGCCGTGGTCATACTGAATATGATTGACCCTCCGGTGGTGAACGAAAAGCGGAGATCCTTACCCGCCAATGCCCCGGTGAAAATGGTATTCCTGGGTATGATCGATGAGAAAAAGGGAATATTTGACCTGGTGCGTATGTTGGTACGGTATAAGGAAAATTTTGAGGGAAAACTCGTTCTTCAGGTCGGTGGGGAAGGAAAGTCCACCGAATTGAAGCAATTGGTGGAATCGGGTGGAATAAGCAGTATGGTGCAGTTCATGGGATGGGTTAATGTTCCTTCTAAACAGGAACTCTTGTCCCGCGCGGATATATTTATTTTACCTTCCCACAATGAGGGATTGCCGATAAGCATGCTGGAGGCCATGAGCTATGGCTTGCCTGTACTCGCTTCCCGGGTAGGAGGCATCCCCGAAGTGATGAAAGAGGGCTACAATGGATTTATGTTTGAAAAGCAGGACCTGGAAGGAATGAAGAATGCCCTTCAAACCTACCTGGACGATCAAGCGTTGTTGCGGGAACATGGAAACAACTCCTTACACCTGGTGGAGAAATTTCTTCCGCGTGAAATCATCCCGCGTATGGAAAACCTTTACAGGTCTTTAATTCAATAACTTACTTAATACAGGAAGAATGAATAACTTGATAAGAACAAGGGCCACAATTACATTTTTAGCTTTGCTGCTATTACCAGCCATTCGCCTGTCAGCCCAGGAAAACAGGATTGATTTTGAATCCTATGAACCCCAATCTACACTCGTAGTCAGTGAAACACCCGTATCGAAAGCCAGGTTTCCCTTTATAGATGTGCACAATCACCAGCGCTCTATGGACAGTTCCCGGTTGGATACCTTGCTGTCAGAAATGGATAAACTGAACATGCAGCTGATGGTGAACCTCAGCGGGGGTACCGGTGAAAACCTCCTGAACAAGATCAATTCCATTAAATCGAAAGGAAGCAACCGCTTCCTGGTATTTGCCAATATTGATTTTTCAGGTTTTGGGAAAATGGGTTGGACAGAATACACCGTAAAGCAATTGGAGCAGGATGTGAAAAACGGCGCAAGCGGGCTCAAGATATTTAAGAACCTCGGCTTTTCTGTTAAAGACCAGGAGGGTAAACGGGTTGGTGTGGACGATCCCAGGCTGGGTCCCATTTGGGAAGCATGTGCCGATCTGCGCATTCCTGTCTTAATACATACTGCCGATCCGAAATCATTCTGGGATTCCCTGGATAATAAAAATGAAAGGCTGCTGGAATTGAAGACACATCCACGCAGGCAGCAACATAATGAAAACTATTCCTGGCAGCAACTGATTGATGAACAGCACCGCGTATTCCGCAAACATATCCGGACCACCTTTATTGCGGCTCATTTTGGCTGGTTCGCCAACAATCTCGGCAGGCTGGATGAATTGCTGACCGAAATGCCTAATGTTATGATTGAATTCGGAGCGGTGATTGCAGAAATTGGCCGCCAGCCTCGTACCGCAAAATATTTTTTTAATAAACACCAGAACAGGATACTGTTCGGTAAAGACAGCTGGGTGCCTTCTGAGTACGCTACCTATTTCCGGGTGCTGGAGTCAGAAGACGAATACTTTCCCTACCATAAAAAATATCATGCCTTCTGGAGAATGTACGGGATGGGGTTAACAGATGAAGTCCTGAAAAAGATTTATTATAAGAATGCACTGCGGATCATTCCCGGAATTGATAAGGCACAGTTCCCGCTGTAACAACGGCCGACCTAAATAAACACACGCTTGCCGGAACCTACTGCATTGTAGTTTTCCCGGAATTCCTTTGGCGTGCAGTTCTTCTTCTTCCGGAAAACCCGGTTGAAGTTCGACATATTATTAAAGCCGCAACGAAATGCAATCTCCCCGATGGAGTGGGTGGTGTCAATCAACATGCGGGTGGCATGCCCCAGTCGGATATCAATAAGACTGTCGATGAAATTATTTCCGGTACGCGCCTTGAAGAACCTGCTGAATGCCACTTCTGACATATTGACCAGCCTGGCCGTATCCGATAAGGATACCGACTTGTCAAAATTTGCATTCATATACTCCAGCGCTTTTTCTATGCGCCGGCTATTATAACTGAACTGTTCCAGGTTGTTGAAGCTGGCATCTGTGAGTATGCGCATGTTGCGCGAAATCGACAGCTCGTGGAGGATGGAAAATAATTCCAGGACGGAATCAAAACCATGCTTGTTTTCCAGGTTCAGGATGCGGGGGGCCAGCTGTGTAATCGTTTCCTGGGAAAACAGGATACCCCTGGCAGCACGCTCCAGCATGGTGCGTATAAAACTTAACTGGTTCCGCTGAAGGAATTTCTCATCAAATAGATCCTTGTGGAATTGTATGGTTACTTCCCTTATGCGTTTGTTTACACATTGGTGATTAAACCAGCCATGCTGCAGGTTAGGGCCCGCCAAAACAAGTTCCCATTCGCCGATTTCTTCCATATGGTCTCCAATCACCCTTCGTGCACCCTTTGCGCCCTGGATGAAATTCAATTCAAATTCCTCGTGCACATGCAGTGGGAAATCGAATTCCGATTTGGTCCTGCTGAACATCGTAAAACAATCACTCTGCATCAGGGGCGTTACCTCCCGGAGAATCCTTTCCTTTTTAGTTGTCATCAACATTAAAAAAGTACAATTTCAGGTACAAATTTGTGGTCAAGCTATTCATTCAGACGATTATCTTATGTGACAATTATCACATCCCGTTTGCTGCCCGGATCCTGTAAAATATTAAATGGCCGGTTAACGGGTGAAATAATTATTACCGAAACTTCTTGCAGGATAGGAATTTTATCATTAAGTAGCATCCTGGAATTGCGTTTATGAACTTACACTGGATTGACTGGGGCATTCTCTTTATTTACCTTGCCACCACCGTGTTTATTGGTCTCTGGTACCGAAAGCGGGCCCGGCGCGATAAACAGAGTTACCTGATGGGTGGTAAAAAACTCCCCTGGTACCTGCTGGGATTGAGTAATGCCTCTGATATGTTTGACATCAGTGGCACCATGTGGATGGTGGCACTCTGTTTCATTTACGGAATGAAAAGTATCTGGATTCCCTGGCTCTGGCCGGTCTTTAACCAGGTTTTCCTGATGATGTTTCTATCCGCCTGGTTAAGACGTTCCAATGCTGATACCGGCGCCGGCTGGCTTATTACCCGCTTTGGTTCCACGGGAAAAGGAATCAGCGGATCCCATAACATCGTGGTGGCCTTTGCCCTTGTCAGCTGCTTCGGCTTCATGGCATACGGTTTTGTGGGATTAGGAAAGTTTATACAACTGTTCATACCCTGGGATCTTGTGGAAGCTCACTTGCCCTTCCAGGTGGCGCCTGCCTTCATTCCTCATTTTTATGGCATTGTATTTACCCTGTTTGCCATGTTCTACTCCATATTGGGTGGAATGCAGAGTATCGTACTGGGCGACCTGATCAAATACCTGGTGATGTCACTGGCTTGTATCTCCATAGCCATCCTTGCCATGTTTCACCTTCATGCCAATGGCGGCAAACAACTGTTGGTGCCAGAAGGGTGGACCAACCCTTTCTTTGGCTGGAAACTCAACCTGGATTGGTCCGCCATCACTCCCGCAGCCAATGATAAGATCGCATCAGACGGCTTCGGCCTCTTTTCTGTCTTTTTTATGATGATGCTGTTTAAAGGCGTATTTGCCAGCCTGGCCGGACCAGCACCAAATTACGACATGCAAAAAATATTATCCACCCGCTCTCCGCAGGATGCCTCCAAAATGTCGGGATTCGTTTCTATCATATTGCTCCCGGTTCGATATGCTATGATTATTGGACTTACCGTCCTGGCCTTGCTGTATTATGACCAGCTTGACATCACCAGCCAGCAAGGTGTCACCGACTTTGAATTGATCCTGCCCGCCACCATCAACCAATTTTTGCCTGTGGGCATCCTTGGATTGGTATTCACCGGCTTGATTGGGGCTTTCATGGGTACCTTTACCGGAACACTGAATGCCGCACAGGCATACATTATTAACGATATATACCTTAAATACATACATCCCTCGGCTTCCGCCCGCACCATCATGTCCATGAACTACCTGGTAGGAATCCTGGTGGTAATGATTGGAATCACACTGGGATTTTTTGCCCGCGATGTTAACAGTGTTTTGCAATGGATCGTTGGCGCCTTGTTTGGCGGGTTCATCGCAGCTAATATGCTGAAATGGTACTGGTGGCGGTTTAATGCCAATGGCTTTTTCTGGGGCATGTCATCCGGAATTGTTGCCGCGCTGGTGGCACCTTATTTTTTCAGCGGATTGCCTTTGTACTATTGGCCCTTATTGTTCTTCATCTCCCTGTTGGGATGCCTGGTGGGTACTTACACGGCTCCTCCAACAGAGGAAGCGGTATTGAAAAAATTCTACCGCACAGTAAGACCCTGGGGGTTCTGGGAGCCTATCCGCCAAAAAGTGATGGCTGAAGAACCATTGTTCAGTCCTAATAAGAATTTTCGAAGGGATATGATCAATGTGGCCCTGGGCATTATTGCTCAATGCTGCCTTACCATTTTACCCATGTATTTCGTTCTTTGGGAAGTAGGGCCATTGTTGATGACGGTGCTGCTATTGGTGGTACTTGTCATTGTTCTGCATACAACCTGGTGGAAACAGCTTGAAAATTAAAAAGCCCGCTGCTTGCTTTGCAACGGGCCTGGTTATACGAATAATGGATGTCAAAGTTGTTTCGCACCTTTTTCTGTAGTTCTTTTCCTGACTCCCGTTGTGGCGCCTCCCTCCAGTGTCAGGTTCACCGGTTGGTTGGTGATCCAGTTGCCGCGGGTGAAATCGGGTATCTCAACCGTCCGCGAACGGTTGCCCACACTTTGCTCCGACAAAGGAACAATGGAACTCCACAAGGCTGCATCATAAACATCCTGGTCCAGTGGCAATCCATTGCGCAGACAATCGATCAGTCGCCAGTCCATGATAAAATCCATTCCCCCATGCCCGCCAACGCTCTTGGCGATCTCACCGATATGCTTCACAATGGGAGGCGAATACTTCTCTTCCAGTGTTTTGTATTCCTCCTCCTTGATCCAGCTATGGCCGAAGGCAATCCTTGATGGGCTGGGCCATTTCTGCGCAATGCCTTTCGTGCCGCTCACCAGGTGTATCCTGGAATAGGGGCGGGGAGATGATACATCGTGTTGTACCATGATGGTCTTTCCTTTCACAGAACGTATCAGCGTGGTATTCATATTTCCGCGATAGCGCTGGTTTTCATAAGGCTTAAAGAATGGGTCCTGCGCCGCCAGTTCCTTCGCTTTGGGCCCCATGGTAAAATCATTGGTTGACATGGATGTAAGGTGTTCCAACTGGTCACCCCTGTTGATGTTCAGGCACTGGGCGATGGGTCCCAATCCGTGCGTCGGGTACAGGCTGCCGTTATGTTTGATGTTTTCTTTCAGCCTCCACATATCGGCATACCCCTTTTTATTGAAATTGAGGGAAACCAGGTCATGGATATAGGCTCCTTCGGCATGCAGCAGTTCGCCGAAAAGTCCATTCCGCGCCATATTAAGCGTGAGTAGTTCAAAGAAATCGTAACAGCAGTTCTCCAACATCATACAATGCTTGCGGGTGCGTTCGGAGGTTTCCACCAACTCCCAGCATTCCTCTAAACTCATGGCAGCCGGTACTTCGGTGGCAGCATGTTTACCGTTATTCATGGCATATACTGCAATGGGGGTATGCAGGTCCCACGGGGTGGTAATGTAAATGAGGTCCAGGTCCTTGCTTTCACACATGGCTTTCCATCCCGTATCACCTGAATACTCTTTGGCTTTCGGAAGACCCGCCTTCTCCAGGATCTTCTGGGCAGCACTCACCCTGTCGGGGTATTTATCGCACAGCGCTTTGATCTCTACCCCTTCAATAAAACTCATCCGCTCCACCGCGCCGGGGCCGCGCATTCCCAGGCCTACAAACCCGATCCGGACCTTGTCCAGCTTTGGGGCGGCATACCCGCACATATTAAAGGAAGGGGAGCCTGCTGCCGGGGGGGTGCTTTCTCCCACAGCCGCGATGTCAAATTCGCCTGCAACGGCAGGAATGCCACTCACCAGGGCTCCGGTGCCCAGCGTAATGTTTCTGAGGAAGTTTCTGCGATTGGAACTCATGTTGGTTGTTTTATACGGCTATAATTAAATATATGGTTCAAGGATGTCCAGCAACCTGCTTTCAGCAGCCTGTAGTTGCCGGAGCAGCGTTGCCTGGTTGTTCGCCCGGTTCAGGTTATGGCCCGGATAGGCTGCCCCATAATAGAGGTCGTCGTTGAAATGATCCGTCAGGAAGCGGATGGCCTGCATGTAGATCATGAACTTCCCCGCATATACAAAGGATTGCTTTTCAGTCTTTGTAAGAACCTTATTCATTTCTTCCAGGTAGCCCCGGAGGATCGCATCGAAAATATCCTCCCGGATCTTAATCTGGCTAAAATCGGTTTCCTCTTCGCTTGCGGGTGACAGGTAGGTCCGCAACATGTCTCCCACATCACTGATATAATATCCCGGCATCACCGTGTCAAGGTCTATCACACAAAGTCCCTTGTTGTTGGCATCCAGCAATACATTGCTGATCTTGGTATCATGATGCATGACCCGGAGCCGGAATTCCGGATTTACCCGGAGCTGGTCATAGGCGAGTACGATACCTTCCTGCGCCAGCAGGAAGTCCACAAGTTCCCCCGCCTGCCCGATCCTCCCCTGGTTGCCGTGCTGCAGGGAACTCCGGAACTGGTTGAACCGCAGCCGCAGGTTGTGAAAATCTGGAATGGTTATATGCAGGCGGCTGGCATCCATTCCACTCAGTAATGCGGTGAATTGGCCGAACTGCCGCGCAGCTTCATAAGCTACCCCGGCATCTTCCACCACATCAATACTGTGTGAACCCTTAATAAAAGGAGTAAGCCGGTAATAACCCTCCCCCTCGCGGTATGCCAGGTCTTCATCATCCAGGGTACGGATCGGGTCCACAAACAAATACCCCGGTGCTGCCCGCTTCAGGTACTCCGAAATCATCCGTACATTCTCCGCAATACTGGCAGGATCCTTGAAA
Source organism: uncultured Flavihumibacter sp. (assembly GCA_965649495.1). Taxonomy (GTDB): domain Bacteria; phylum Bacteroidota; class Bacteroidia; order Chitinophagales; family Chitinophagaceae; genus Flavihumibacter. Next base: position 19,613 of record CBFGLD010000021.1, read on the forward strand.
ACCGCCGAATTGATCTTTTGCAGGATATAAACGGACTCCTTATCATACACCCGCCAGGTGGTATTGATCAATCCCGAGCCGAAGGGTTCTGTCTTCAGATCGCCGCTGTCCTTAATATAAGAAGGGAGTATTGTAGCTGCCATATCCATACCATAGTAATCGGCAACTAACTTAGTATTAAGTAGGGAATGAATGACATGCAACCGTTTGTTTCATTTTCATAAACAGTTGTTAGTAAACAGATTTTAACCCTTTTTGATACTTTTTAAATTTTTGTTTCTTTGTGTTAAGTTTTTCTTAATTTGGAATTACGATTGTGTAGATAGTTGAAGTAAAGGAGGATTTATTACTCCTTTTTAACAGGCTTTCAATAACCCAACATAGCAGAAAACCATGACTTCAAAACTAACGAGCTTGCTAAAGGCTATAGGCCTTGTAATGCTTACCATGCTGGCATTGACAGCATTCTCCCAGCCCAAAACGATCAGCGGGAAAGTAACCCGCAGCCAGGACGGCGTTCCGATCGCAGGGGCTTCCATCACAGTAAAAGGTACCACGGTAGGTACCACGTCCGAAATGGACGGCTCCTTTAGTTTACAGGTGCCGGCAAACACCAAAACCATTGTCGTATCAAGCATTGGCTTTGATGCACAGGAGATCGACATCACGGGCAAAACGATGGTTTCCGTGGCACTGCTGGGCAGCACATCTTCCCTGAGTGAGATCGTCGTTACGGGTTATACCAGCCAGGCAAAAAAAGACATTACGGGTGCGGTGGGCATTGTGAAAGTGGAGGACATGAAGTCCGTGCCCGCTTCCAATGCTGAAAGCCAGTTGCAGGGCCGCGCTGCGGGTGTAACGGTTACCACTTCCAACGCTCCGGGCGACGGTGCTTCCGTACGTATCCGGGGATTGGCGTCTTTCAGTACTGACAACTCTCCGCTGTATGTGATCGACGGAGTTCCCACCGGCGGACTGGGTGGCCTGAACCCGAATGACATTGAAAGTATGCAGGTTTTGAAAGATGCTGCAGCCGCTTCTATTTATGGATCCCGCGCATCTAACGGGGTGATCATCATCACCACCAAGAAGGGTAAACAAGGCGGTGCCAAACTTTCTTACGACATGTTCCTGGGTACCCAGCGTCCCGGTGACGGATTTGACCTGCTCAGCCCCCAGGAATATGCCGAAGCTTTCTGGCTGGCTTATAAGAACCTGGGACAAACTCCCCCGTCTTCTCAGTATGGAACCGGCGCTTCTCCTGTACTCCCGGACTATATCCAGGCAGGCACTTCTCCCAGCGGTGGATTATTCGAAGGCGATGCAGCAGCGGATCCTTCCAAATATTTTCTCAACCGTCAGAATCTCCTGCAGTCTTACCTGATCGTTCCAGCCAATAAGAATGGAACCAACTGGTACGATGAGATCACCCGCAATGCACCCATCCAGAGTCATAACCTCACGGTATCCGGTGGGGCTGATCGTAGCAGGTATATGTTCAGCTTCAACTATTTTGACCAGGATGGTATCATCATTGAAAACTTCTTCAAGCGCTATACCGCCAGGATCAACACGGAATTCAATATCAAAAAGAATATCCGCATAGGCGAAAACATCACCATCCTGAGCAGCCAGAGCAATGGCGCCGGTAATAACGGGGAAGGTACCGAAATAGGCATGGCCTACCGGAACCAAACCATTATTCCCGTGTATGATATTGCCGGTAACTATGCCGGTTCCAAAGGCCCCAACCTGGGTAACGCCACCAACCCTGTGGCAACGCGTCTCAGGGCTAAAGATAACCGCGGCAATAACTTCAACCTGTTCGGTAACATGTATGCCGAAGTGGATTTCCTCAAGAATTTCACCGCCCGTACCAGTATCGGTGGTACCATGAACTGGGGTAACTATTACTACTTCACTTTCCAGACTTACGAGAATGCCGAAAACAATACCGGCAACCAGTATGTGGAAGGTTCCAGCCAGTACCGCCAGTGGATCTGGACCAATACGCTTAACTACAAAAATACTTTCAACGATATCCATGATGTGAACGTGCTGGTTGGTTCCGAAGCGATTGAAGACTGGGGACGCAGCATCGAAGCACGCCGTAACAGTTACTTCCTGGAAGATCCTTACTATCGCTCCCTTAACAGCGGTGCCACTTCACAGGTAAACAGCGGCGCTCCCTATACTCCAACTTCACTTTTCTCTTTATTCGGCAAAGTGGACTACACCCTCATGGATAAATACCTCTTCAGTGCTACGGTCCGCAGAGACGGTTCCTCCCGTTTCGGATCCAATAACCGGTACGCAGTTTTCCCTGCAGGTTCTATCGGTTGGAGGATTAGCGAAGAAGAATTCATGAAAGGGATTAGCTGGATAACTGATCTGAAACTCCGGGGCAGTTATGGTACCATGGGTAACCAGCGTATCGATCCGCTTAACGCCATCAGTCGTTTCGGTGGACAACCCTCCAGCTCTTACTATGACCTGAACGGTTCCAGCACCAGCGTGGTTCAGGGTTTCCAGGCTACCTTCGTAGGTAACCCCAATGGTCAGTGGGAAACCAATACAACCACCAATGTTGGCTTTGACGCTACTTTGTTTGGTGGCAAAACCGATGTTTCTTTTGACTGGTATAATAAATCCACCAAAGACCTCCTCTACCAGCTTCCCCAGCCCGGTACTGCAGGTTATGCCCAGGGACAGGCCCCGGCATACGTAAACGTGGGTTCCATGAAGAACACCGGTATTGACCTGATGATCACGCAACGTGCCAACCTGGGTGGTAGCAACGGCGTTAAAATGGATGCCACTGTAACCCTCACTACTTATAAGAATGAGATCACCAAGATCGCCGAAGGAGTTAACTACTTCGAATACGATAACGGAGAGCGCGGTCGCGTAGGTGGAGTATTTGTTCGTAACAGGCTGGGTGAACCCATTGCATCTTATTATGGATACCAGGTGGTGGGACTCTTTGCCGACCAGGCCGACGTGGATAAATCACCCACACAGGATGGTGCCGCCCCCGGACGATTCAAATACATGGATGCTGACGGTGATGGCGAGATCACTCCGGATGACAGGGTAACGATTGGTAACCCCAACCCCGATTTCACTTATGGCCTGAACCTGAACTTCAGTTATAAGTTCCTGGACATGTCCATGTTCTTTTATGGAGCTCAAGGAAAAGACGCCATCAACTATGTTAGGTGGTGGACTGATTTCTTCCCTTCTTTCCAAGGTGCCAAGAGCAAGGACCTGCTCTACAATTCATGGACACCTGATAACAAAGGTGCAAGGACTCCCAGGATCGAAGACGCCTCTAATTTCAGTACCAACAACGCGCCTAACTCATACTTCGTAGAAGATGCTTCTTATTTCAGGATGAAGAACCTCACCATTGGTTTCACTGTGCCTGCTGATATTACCAGGAGAGTGAAGATCGACCGGCTCCGGTTCTATGTACAAGGTTCTAACCTGTTCACCATTACCAACTACACCGGCCTGGATCCCGAGATCATTGGCGATGACCGCGGTGCTGGTTTTGACGCAGGTGTGTATCCTACTACCCGCCAGTTGTTGATTGGCCTGAACCTTAATTTTTAAGTTGACTACTACGAAAAATAAAAACATCATGATACGTAATAAATATTTGATAGCAGGTTGCCTTGCCCTCGCGGTAACAGCCTACTCTTGCGGAAAAGATTTTCTGGAAAAGAAGCCCTACGGCTCCCTGGATGAGGGCACCCTGGCCAACCAGCAGGGTGTGGAAGCTTTGCTGGTGGGCGCCTACTCCATGTTGGATGGCGTAGCCAGGAACCCGACATTGGGAGGATGGGAATCTACCACCACCAACTGGGTGTACGGCGGTATTGCCGGCGGGGAAGCCCATAAAGGTTCCGATGCCGGTGACCAGCCTGCCATCAACCCGATCGAAAGGCATGAACACAACGCAACCAACCCCTATTTTGAAATCAAGTGGAACGCGATGTACGAGGGAATTACCCGTGCCAATTCAACTATTAAAGTGATGGCTAACGCTGCGGATATTTCCGAGGCCGACAAAACCCGGATCGCAGCTGAAGCCAGGGCATTGCGCGCCTTCTATTACCTCGAACTCAAGCGGATGTTCAATAACATTCCCTGGATCGATGAAACCACTACCGATTTCAAACAACCCAACACCACAGATACCTGGCCCAATATCGAAGCCGATATTAAGTTTGCCTATGATAACCTTCCGGAAGCAATGTCGCAGAAGGGTAGGTGGAATAAGTGGTCCGCTGGTGCATTATACGGTAAGATCCTGATGTACCAGGGTGCTGCCCGCTATGCGGAAGCTAAAACCGTGTTGGAGAATGTTTACAACAACGGTAAAACGCCCGATGGAATCGATTATGCCCTGAATGAAAAATACCAGGATAACTTCAATGCTGAAACGAAGAATAGCAGTGAATCAGTCTTCGCCGCACAATATTCGGTGAACGATGGTGCAAGTGATGCTGCCAATGGCGGATGGGGAGAAGTGCTGAACTTCCCTTATAACGGTGGACCCGGTGGCTGTTGTGGATTCTACCAGCCGTCACAGGACCTGGTAAACTCCTATAAGACCAATGCTGATGGCCTTCCGGATCCGGATAATTACAATACCAGCCCGGTAAAAGACGACGAAGGGGTGGAGGCTGATGATCCGTTTACACCCTATGCCGGCAACCTCGATCCACGCCTCGACTGGACCGTTGGCAGAAGGGGAATTCCATACCTGGATTGGGGTAACCACCCGGGCGTATCCTGGATCCGTCTCCAGCCTTATGGCGGTCCGTATTCTCCCAAAAAGAATACCTATTATAAGTCACAACAGGGTAGCCTTACGGATAAATCCTTCTGGACTAGTGGTGTGACTGCTAATAACTACACCATTATACGTTTCGCAGATGTAATCCTGTGGCTGGCTGAGCTGGAAGCTGAAATTGGTAGCCCCGAAAAGGCAAAAGATTATGTGAATATGATCCGTAACAGGGCTGCTAACCCGGTTAGTTGGGTGTATAAATATAAAAATGATGACCCGGCTCAGGGTGCTTCTGCTACTCCCGCTGCTAATTATGTGATCAAACCTTACCCCGCTTCACCCGCCTGGGATAAAGCTACTGCTCTTAAAGCAATACGTTTCGAAAGGAAACTGGAACTGGGTATGGAAGGGCATCGTTTCTTTGACCTGGTTCGCTGGGGCATAGCTGCAGAAACCCTGAATAAGTATTTCACTTATGAAAGTACCAAGCGGCAATACCTCCAGGGTGCCAAGTTCACTGCTGGCAAAAATGAATACTTCCCCATCCCGCAAAACCAGATCGACCTGAGTGCAAACGGTGCGGAAAAAACGTTGCAGCAGAACCCGAATTATTAATCGTTCTTTCTCATATGCTAAAGAGGTTTCCGGTTTTCCGGAACCTCTTTTTTTTAATTTTCTTATATTGCCCTAAAGCTGCCCTGATGTCCAGATTCCTGTGTTCCCTGCTTTACCTGTCTGTTTTTTTCCTGGTCGGTTCCTGTAAGAACGAAACAACTCTTTTCCGGCTGGTCCAATCCCAACAAAGCGGTATTCATTTTAATAATACGATCGTTGAATCCGACTCCATTAACGTGTTGGATTTTGCCAATGTCTATAACGGGGGTGGAGTGGGCATCTCCGACCTCAACAATGATGGACTGCCCGACCTGTATTTTACCGGCAATATGGTTCCCAATAAACTGTATCTGAATAAGGGCAACCTGAAATTCGAAGATGTTACCGCAGCAGCGGGAGTGGAGGGACAAGACAAATGGTGCCGTGGTATCACCATGGTTGATATCAATAATGATGGTTTCCAGGATATGTATGTCAGCGCATCCGTTATGACCGATGCTAAAAAACGTGAAAATATCCTCTACATTAACCAGGGCCCCGATGAAAATGGTATTCCGCGGTTTCGTGACATGGCCCGCGAATACGGACTGAACGACACCACCCACACGACGCAGTCGGTCTTCTTTGATTACGACAACGATGGTGACCTGGATGTATACCTCCTGGTCAATGAGATCGTGGATGGCCTGTACCCAAATAAATTCCGCCCGGTATTGCGCGATGGAAGTTTTCCCAGCACTGGTCGGTTATACAGGAACGATAGTAAGGACTCTTTGGGGCACGCATTTTTTACCGACGTTTCCCGGCAAGCCAATATCCTCACAGAGGGCTATGGCCACGGTGTCACGATTTCGGATATCAACCGCGATGGGTGGAACGATATTTATGTGACAAACGATTACCTCTCCAGCAATATCCTCTATATCAATAATGGTGATGGTACCTTTACGGATAAAATGCAGCAGTTTTTTAAGCACGGTTCAGCAAACGCCATGGGTAATGATATCGCCGATATCAATAATGATGGTCTCCTGGATGTGGTGGAACTGGATATGAACCCCGAGGATAATTTCCGGAAAAAAATGATGTTGAATGCCAACAGCTACCAAACCTATCAGAACAGTGATCAGTTCGGATACCAGTACCAGTATGTTCGTAATACCCTGCAGCTGAACAGGGGCCCCAGGGTCAACAGTGGTGACTCCATTGGCGATCCTGTTTTTGCAGAGATCGCTTTCTTCAGCGGCATTGCGGAAACGGATTGGAGCTGGACCCCCATGGTGGCTGATTTTGATAACGATGGCCTCCGCGATATCATCATCACCAACGGCTTTCCCAAAGATGTAACCGACCACGATTTTGTTACCTATCGCGACGAGGCTTATATGATCGCCTCTAAAAAGGATGTGTTAAAACAAATACCGGAAGTGAAGCTGGCCAATTATGCATTCCGGAACACCGGTGACCTGCACTTCACCAATAAAACACGGGAATGGGGTATGGAACAACCTTCCTTCTCTAACGGTGCCGCCTATGCTGACCTGGATGGTGACGGCGACCTTGATTATGTGGTCAATAACATCAATGATGAAGCGTTTCTGTATGAAAATACCCTGAATAATAAAAAAGAAACTAAGGGGCATTACCTGCAACTTAACCTGGAAGGGAATGCCCCCAATAATAATGCATACGGAACCTGGGTGGAGTTATACTTCGACAAAGGGAAAAAGATCTCCTATGAACACAACCCCTGTAAAGGTTATCTCTCGCACCATGATAATAAAATTCATTTTGGACTAGGTGCCGCCCTGTCTGTGGATTCGGTGATCATCACCTGGCCAGATAAGAAAATGCAACAGCTTAATGCTATTTCAGCCGATACCCTCCTGAACATGCGGCAGTCGGATGCAGCCGGGAAAAATACGAACACCCGATCTTTGTTGGCAAATACACTATTCACAGATGTCAGCAGGAAAGCAGGCATTGAATGGGTGCAGCAGGAGATGGATTATATTGACTTCAACATACAAAAATTATTGCCGCACAAACTTTCGGAATATGGTCCGGCGCTGGCAGTGGCTGACCTGGACGGTGACGGTACTGATGACCTTGTAGCCGGTGGTTCTTACTCCTACAGCGCAACCATTATGCTTCAAAAGGATGGCCGTTTGATATCAAAGCAACTAATGCCTGGTGCCAGCCAGTATACCAAACAATGGGAGGATATGGGCATCCTCATATTTGACGCCGACAACGATAGCGATAATGATATCTACATCACCAGTGGCGGGTATGAAAATGAGCGCAACACCAGTCACTACCGCGACCGGTTATGGATCAATGACGGGAAAGCTAATTTTACCGCTGACTCAATTGGTATGCCTCTCCCGCTGGTGAGCAAATCTTGCGTTCGAGCTGCTGATTTTGACCAGGACGGCGACCTCGATCTTTTTCTTGCCGGCAGGGTAGACCCCTGGCATTACCCAAGGCCCGTTAGTTCTTTCCTGTTCCGGAACGATTCTGAAAAAGGGAAAATTGCCTTTACCGATATCACCCGTGAAGTAGCTCCTGACCTGGTGAATGCCGGAATGATCTGCGATGCCCTCTGGACCGATTACGATAATGATGGCTGGCAGGATCTCTTGCTGGCAGGTGAATGGATGCCTGTCATCCTCCTCAAAAATAGTAAGGGTAAATTCAGCAAACCAGCAACAACCGGATTGGAAACCCAAACCGGCTGGTGGGCCAGTATCCTGCCGGCCGACCTGAATAATGATGGGTTCATGGATTACGTACTGGGTAATATGGGGGTCAATTCCTTTTATCGTGCCACTGAAAAAGAACCGGTACGGATCTATGCTGCTGATTTTGACAAAAACGGGATTTACGATGCGGTGCCTTCTCTTTTCCTGCCCGACAGGAAAGGGGAACAGTCGGTTCGTAAAGAATTCCCTGCACAGATCAGGGATGATCTCACTAAGCAGCTGATCGAAATGCGCAACAAGTTCAAAACCTACAACAGTTTTGCCAATGCTTCAATGGACCAGCTTTTCTCCAAAGAACAACTGGATAGTGCCATCATCCTGCAGGCGGTAAACTTCAAAAGCAGTGTCCTGATCAATGATGGTAAGGGACAATTCAAAATGACCGCATTGCCTGCTGAGGCCCAATTCTCCTGTGTTTATGGAATGGTTGCGGATGACTTTGATAACGATGGAAATCTTGACCTGGCCATCAATGGAAACGATTTTGGAACCGAAGTTTCCGTCGGCAGGTACGATGCCATGAATGGCCTTCTGCTT
>CBFGLD010000022.1:0-26893 GCA_965649495.1 uncultured Flavihumibacter sp.
TTCCTGGGAGGGCCGGTCAGCCGGCAGTTCTGAGAGGGGTTCACAGGCCTGTGCCGTGCCGTGCATCTCAGCTGGCAGTTGCTGGTACAGGGCAGTGCCGCGGGTTTTCCATTGGAGCATCTCGTCACTCACTTCGCGGATGATCTTTGACGGGTTTCCCACTACCAGGCTGCGCGGCGGGATCTGTTGACCCTCCCGGATAAAAGTGAGGGCTCCCACAATACTTTCATCACCCAGTTGCACCTGATCCATGATCACGGCATTCATGCCCACCAGGCAATTACGGCCGATCTGCGCGCCGTGGATGATGGCGCCGTGGCCTATATGCGCACCCGCTTTCAGCGTAACCGTTACCCCCGGGAACATATGTATGGTACAATTTTCCTGCACATTACAGCCGTCTTCCAGTACGATCCCTCCCCAGTCTCCCCGCAGGGCGGCACCCGGGCCTATATAACAATCGCGGCCAATGATGACGTTTCCGGTTATACATGCCTGTGGGTGAACATACGATGAGGGGTGTACCACTGGTATGAATCCTTTGAATGCGTAGAACATGATTGCTTTTATTTTTCGGGTGAGTTCACCAGTGTTTTTCCTGTGCGGAAACAAGTGCCTTTAAACAAAGCAACCTGTTCTTCGCGCTGGTTGGTGATCGTTACGAGGTATACTCCCGTACTCCGGCCGTTATGCACTTCTTTCGCTTCAGCAGTCAGGGTATCGCCGGCGTTGACCGCCCGGGTAAAACTGATGGTAACATCCAGCGCAACCGACAGGTTGTTCCGGTTGTTACAGGCAAAGGCGAAAGCGCTGTCGCCCAGGCTGAAAGCAATGCCACCATGGGCGATGCCAAACCCGTTGATCATTTCCTGCCGCACCTGCATGGTGATGCGGCAATAGCCTTCTTTAACTTCCAGTACTTCGATGCCCAGCCACCTGCTGAAGGCATCCTGGTGCATCATATGATCTACCACTTCCTGGAAGGGGCTGGATGGTTGGTGTTCCATTTATTTTCCTTTGAATACGGGTGGCCGTTTTTCGAGGAAGGATTGTACTCCCTCTTTAAAATCGTCTGTAGCGGCGGCGCGCTGCTGCAATTTATCTTCGTTTTGTAATTGCTCTATGAGGGTATGCGTCTGGGACCACTGCAAGGCTTTTTTCGTGTGTGCCAGTCCGATAGTTGGCATGGAGGCCAGTTTTCTTGCCAGCTTTTCTGTTTCTTCTTCAAAAACGGCATCCGCATAGTACTGGTAGATCATGCCCATCCGTTCCGCTTCGGCCGCGCTGACCTTATCGCCCAGCATCATCAGGGCAGTGGCTTTCTGGTGGCCGACCAGCCGGGGGAGGTAGAACGTTCCCCCGGTATCGGGAATCAGTCCGATCCGGGAAAATGCCTGGATGAAGGAAGCCGATTCGGTGGCTATAACGATGTCACAACAGATCGCCAGGTTAGCGCCGGCACCGGCGGCCACGCCGTTCACCGCGGCTATTACGGGTTTCCTGAGGTCACGGATGGCCAGTACGATCGGGTTATAATGTTCTGAAAGGATCCGGGCCATGCCCGGTCCCGCGGGGTCCACCACTTCCGCCAGGTCCTGGCCCGCACAGAAGGCTTTGCCGGCACCTTTCAGGACCACGCAGCGGATGGTGTCGTCCTGGCACTGCCGGAGAACGTCCTGCAGTAACAGGGCCATCTCCCGGTTAAAGGCATTCAGTTTGTCGGGGCGGTGGAGCGTTATGTACCCGATTCCTTCTTTTATTTCGAAAAGGATAGATGACATTTATTTGGTGTTGATTTACTGCTAAGTTATTACTCAATGGCATTTGAAATAGTCGAACGGCTCCTGGCAGTCTTCACAGCGGTAGAGCGCCTTGCAGGCTGTGGACCCGAATTCACTGATGCGAATGGTATGCCAGGATTGACAGTGGGGGCATTGTACCGCTTCTTCCCTGGCGAAAAATTCGGGCATGCATACCTGTTGCTTCGGGTTGGGGGGTGCAATACCATATGCTTTCAGCTTTTCCCTGCCCGACTGGCTCATCCATTCGGTTGTCCATGCCGGTGATAATTCCGTCCGGATGGTCACCGGTCCGTATCCGTTAGAAAGCAAGGTCATCCTGACCTGCATCGAGATCACATCCATGGCGGGGCATCCTGTATAGGTGGGTGTAATGACCACCTCCACTGATTGATCTTCCACTGTTACCCCGCGGATGATTCCAAGATCCACCACCGATAGGACGGGTACTTCCGGGTCCATCACCTCTTCCAGCAGCCGCCATACTTTTTCGGTACCGGGGGTGGCTCTTTTCGGTTGTTCTATATTGTTGGATGCATCCATCAGGTTTTATTTTTTTCACTTCGGTTACCATTCACTGTTAGGGTATGCCCTTTGCAGGTATTGCATTTCTGCCAGCAGGTAACCCAGGTGCTCGGTATGTATGCCGGTTTTTCCTCCCTCCTGCGTCCAGTTGTTTACGGGTACAGCCAGTGTTGCTCTTTCCAGGGTGCTGCGCACCTGTTCCTGCCAGGGTTGGCGGAAGGTGGCGGGACCGGTTATGGTTCCGGATTCAGCCAGCATTGTTTCGTAGGGTGCGGGCAGGAACAGTTCACCAGTGAATCTCCAGAGGTTTTCAAGTGCATCCTGCATTCTGCGGTGGCTCTCCTCCGTTCCATCGCCCAGCCGTATCACCCATTCTCCGCTCCACCGTAAATGATAGGTGACCTCTTTGAGTGCTTTCTCTGCAATGGCTGCCAATTCGGTGTCTTTACTGGTTTGTAGCGCGTTGTATAACTGGTACTGGTAAGTGCTGAAAAAATATTGCCTGGTTACGGTCTTTGCCCAGTCGCCGTTTTCCTGCTCCACCAGCAGGTGATTGCGGAACTCATTGCTGTCGCGCAGGTAGGCCAGGTCGTCCTCGTCAACGTTTCCCGGCACCTGCCCGAAAGCGGGGGAGGTGATCCAGCTGGTGGCCGCTTCGGCATTTTGGTTGTATTGCCGGGCAGCATACTGGTAGAGGTTGCGCGACTGGCCGATCAGGTCAAGCGCGATATTGCTGATAGCGATGTCCTGCTCAAGGTTGGGACCGTGACCGGTCCATTCGCTGTTGCGATGGCCCAGGATCAGCGCATCGTCAGCCAGGTGGAGGGTATAAAGGAATAATTCTTTAGTCATGGTTACATATGTGTGAGCTCATCCGGCAGGTCGTAAAAAGTGGGGTGGCGGTAGATCTTGTCGTTGGCCGGGTCGTAGAGGCTTTCCGCCTCATCGGGGTTGGAGGCCTGGATGTATTTGCTTTCCACCACCCAGATGCTGACGCCTTCCTGCCGGCGGGTATAAACGTCGCGGGCATTCTCGATGGCCATCTGGGCATCTGCGGCATGGAGGCTACCAACGTGTTTATGATCCAGGCCCTGTTTACTACGGATGAACACTTCCCACAGGGGCCAGTCGCGCTGCAGGTTTTCTGCACCCATGCCTTCTTTGGCGGCGTTGGACCTGGCCAGCTCGCGGTCGCCGTAATCGCCGTATCTGAATATTGACTTTGTTGTTTTCATGTGCTGCTACTATGGACTTGGTTTCAAAATGAGCCGGTTCAGGCAACTGCCTTCTCCGCTTTTGAGCGCTGCTTTGCTGCAAATGCCAGCGCAGCCTCGCGCACCCAGGCACCGTCTTCGTGCGCCTCTATACGTGCCTGCAGGCGTTCGCGGTTACAGGGACCATTACCCGAAATGACGTTCCAGAATTCTTCCCAGTTGATGGGGCCAAAATCGTAATGTCCCCTTTCCTCGTTCCACACCAGGTCCTTGTCCGGAAGTGACATTCCCAGTATACGGACCTGGGCGGCACAGACATCGATGAATTTCTGCCGCAGTTCGTCGTTGGTGAAGCGCTTGATCTTCCACTTCATGCTTTGTGCGGTGTGAGGCGAGGATTCGTCGGTGGGACCGAACATCATGACGCTGGGCCACCACCAGCGGTTGATGGCGTCCTGGCACATGGCCCGCTGCGCCGGAGTACCCTTGCTGAGGGTCAGGAGGATCTCGAAGCCCTGCCGCTGGTGAAAGCTTTCTTCTTTACAGATCCTTACCATTGCCCGGGCATAGGGGCCATAAGAGGTGCGGCACAAGGGAACCTGGTTCATGATGGCCGCCCCGTCTACCAGCCAACCAATGGCACCGATATCGGCCCAGGTGAGGGTAGGGTAGTTAAAGATGCTGGAATATTTGGCCTTGCCGCTGTGCAGCTGGTCAATCATTTCAGCCCGGCTGGTTCCCAGGGTCTCCGCGGCGCTGTAGAGGTAGAGACCATGCCCCGCTTCATCCTGCACTTTGGCGATCAGCGTGGCTTTTCGCTTCAGGGACGGGGCCCTTGTGATCCAGTTACCTTCGGGCAGCATGCCCACGATCTCACTGTGTGCATGTTGCGAAATCTGGCGTACCAGGGTTTGGCGGTATTTCTCCGGCATCCAGTCTTTGGGTTCAATCCGGATCTCCCGGTCAATTTTGTCCTGGAAGTTATGCTCTTGCTGATGTTCCATCGGCTCGGTTTTTCTCTTTCAAAATTAGGGAATTAAACTAACACATGTTAGTAGGTGCGTGGGGTAGGTGTCTGACACATGTTCGGGGGACGTTCGGACATATGTTCGCGACACGTTCGGACGTCCCCCGAACATGTGTCAGACACCTATTTCAGACACCTATTTCAGGTCAAAGTCAACTTCCACGCCGGGGGTGCGGGGGTGGCTTTGGCAGGTGAGTATGAATCCCTGGGCCACTTCCTCGGGTTCCAGGGCGTAATTGGTGTCCATACTCACTTCACCGTTCACCAGGCGGGCCCTGCAGGTGGCACAGACTCCTCCTTTACAGGCATAGGGAAGGTCGGCTCCCTGCTGCAGGGCGGCATCCAGTATGCTGAGGCCGTTGTATGCCAGGGGGAAATCAAAACTGATACCGTCCAGTTTAACCGTGACCGTTGCCATCGGCCCTTTATTACTTTCGCTCACTTCTTCTGTGGAACCCGACTTCCCCTGCAGAACGGGTGTGTTGAATAATTCGTAGTGGACTTTTTCGGTGGGTACCCCTTTTTCCAGTAAATAATCGCGAACCGAAAAGATCATCTGTTCGGGTCCGCAAAGGAAAAAATGGTCGGTTGCCGGGATATCGATCAGTTGCCTGGACAGCAATTCCACCTTTTCAACATTGATACGGCCATACTGGATCTCTACGTCGGTCCGTTCTCCGCTGAGGATGTGGATCAGCCGGAACCGGTTGATGTATTTATTCTTTAGGGCTTCCAATGCCTCCCGGAAAATAATGGAGCCGCGGTTGCGGTTTCCGTAGATCAGGGTAAACCGGCTGCGGGGTTCGGAGGCCAGTACCGTTCGTATGATCGACAATACGGGAGTGATGCCGCTTCCGGCGGCGAAGGCAACATACTGCCTGGATCGGTCTGCCTGCAATTCGGTATGGAATTTTCCGGTTGGAGGAAGCACTTCCAGGGTATCCCCTTTTTTGAGGGAGTGATTGGCATATCGGGAAAACCTGCCGTCGGCTACTGCTTTTACTGCCACCCGGAGTTCATTGTCTAACGGGGAGGAACATATGGAATAAGACCGTCTTAATTCTTCGCCGTTCACCATGGCCCGGATAGTAATATTCTGACCTTCCCGGAACCGGAAGGTTTCTTTTAGTTCTGTTGGAATTTCAAAGGCGATGGAAACACAATCGGGAGTTTCCCGGCGAACTTCACTGATGGTCAGGGGGTGAAAATGAATGGACATTGCAATCGTTCGGTTCTTGATGATTCAGGAGGTGGAGGGTCCTGCCGATCAGGCTTTCAGGCCTTCGATCATGATCAGTACCATGTTTTCTTCCAGTTGTTTGGCGCTTATTTTTTCTTTGCTCCGGTGCCAGCTTTCGATGCCATTGACTGCATGGAGCATGATCAGCACCACGGTGGGGGCATCCACCTGTTTGATCTCTTTTTGTTCGATGCCTTTTTCAATGATTCCGGCCATGCGTTTCCGGTATGACCTTCGCTGGTTGTGGTAATTGGAAAGGTACGGATCACTCAGGTGGCGCCATTCGCGGTCCGCAACAATCACCATTTCATAATTATGGAACATCTGCTGGATGTGGAGTCTCAGGATGGCCTCCACCTTCCTGATACTGGTCAAATCACTGTTTTCAATTTCTTCCACCTTGTTATTAAAGTGATTCGCTACTTTAAAACAAATCTCCTGGAGCAACTCTTCCTTGGACTGGATATGATTGTACAGGCTGGCGGCTTCCACGCCTACCGCTTCTGCCAGGTCGCGCATGGAGGCAGCTTTGAAGCCCTTTTCCCGGAACAAATGGGTGGCAGCTTCAACGATGACCTCCTTTTTAGTAGCATTATTTTTGCTTTTGATCTTCGCCATAACTCCCAAATATACAAACGAACAGCTGTTAGTTGCGCGCCAATGCCTGTCCCGCCCGATTATTTCAAAAAATTCGGGTAGTTTTGCGCCTCAAATATCATCCTAAACAGTTTATATGTCTTTGATCGTTGTTGGCACCATGGCTTTTGATTCCATTGAGACGCCTTTTGGAAAAAGTGGCCAGATAGTTGGCGGCTCCGCTACTTATGTGGCCTGGAGTGCCAGCAATTTTGTGCAGCCGGTGAACCAGATCTCGGTGATTGGTTACGACTTTCCCCAGGAGGAACTGGATGCCCTGACCGCCAGGGGGGTAAAGTTGGACGGTGTGCAGGTCAAGGAAGAAGAGAAGTCTTTCTTTTGGGCCGGCAAGTATCATATGGACATGAACTCCCGTGATACGCTGGACACCCAGTTGAATGTACTGGCTAATTTTAATCCAGTGGTCCCTGAAGCCTACCAGGGATCTGAATTCCTTATGCTTGGCAACCTTATGCCCAGCCTGCAGATGAGTGTGATCAAACAGCTCAGGGAGCGGCCCAAACTCATTGTGATGGATACCATGAATTTCTGGATGGATACGGCCATGACCGACCTGGAAGTGGTACTGAAGGAAGTGGATGTGATCATGCTGAATGATAGCGAGGCCCGTCAGTTAAGCGGCCAGTTCTCGCTGGTCAAGGCTGCCAAAGAGATTCGCAAAATGGGCCCGAAATATATCGTGATCAAAAAGGGTGAGCACGGGGCCCTGCTCTTCCACGAAGAGAATGTTTTCTTTGCTCCTGCCCTTCCCCTGGAAGATGTATTTGACCCAACGGGTGCCGGCGATACTTTTGCCGGGGGCTTTATTGGTCATATTGCTGCTACCCGCGACATTTCCTTTGAGAATATGAAATCCGCTGTGATCAAGGGTTCGGCCCTGGCTTCTTTTTGCGTGGAGAAATTTGGTACCACCCGCATGAAAGAGATCACCCTGGCGGATATTGATGACCGCGTACAGCAATTTGTCAACCTGGTAAACTTTGATATCACCATAGGAAATAACCGTTAAGGCGTTACCTGGCAAGCGTTACTGCAAAGCGGTAACGCTTTGTTTTTCCCTCCAGGCGAAAGGTTTCCACGGAAACAAAATAGATCCCGGTAGGCAGGAGTTTCGTATTGTCGCCCCTGCCGTTCCATCGGTAATAGCCTGATGTACCACAAAGCGCATTGTTCACCAACAGCCTTACCATCCTTCCCGATTCGTTGAAAATGCGGATGGTGGCTACTGTTCCAGGTTCCCGGAACCGGTAACGGAACACTGTTTCTTCCTGGAAGCCATCCCCGTCGGGCGAAAACAAAGCAGGGTCTGGGAAGATCTCCTGTGTACCGGTAGTACTGTTTTGCTGGGAATTAACATAACCAGGAGTGCCATAACCTGCATGCATAGCTGCTGAATGCCAGTTGGTCTTGTCCTGTGTTGCCCCCAGGGCATCTATCCTTTCCAGGGATACGCCTTCAGCACTCCGTATCAATTCAAAATGCCAGTCGCGGTTGTAGTGCAACTCATCCAGCAAGTTCCTTCCGCTGCTATCCACCAGTACCATTTTTCCGAGATCGTTTGGCATAGCCGGCAAACTCACCATCTCGATCACCTGCTGCGGTTGTTGCAGGTGATACCGCTTGGAGGTCCAGCCAAGATCCGTTGTGAAGGCCAGGATCTCACCCGGCAAAAGGTTTCTATGTGCAGGCTGCAGGAATCTTATGCCGGAAAGATCACCGTTGCTGGTCCGGGTGGCCACACCCAATTGTCCCAAGGCAAGGACCTGGTGCCCGATATTCTTTATCTCCAGGAAATCACTGCCACCTGCGGGTGGGTCTGCCATGAGCTCGTGAAAGATCACACTGTCCGGAGATCCGCCTGCCAGTCCGGTTACCACTGTACGGCTACCTCCCGATTCCTCCTGCAGGCAGTTTCGTAAGCTGTTCACCTTTAGGGAATACAATTGTCCCATTTGCAGGGTGCCGCCCAGGTTTAACAGGATTTCATCTGCCAGCGGGGACGCTATGCGGGCAGCTGTGACCGGCGGGCCGTTTTCTAACGAATAGTTAAGTGGGTTGACGGCGGCGATGCTGTCCATGGCATCGGTGAAAATTATTTTGATGTGCCCTGCATCGGGACACCAGGCAAAGCGAATATCCGGTCCGTTGTTAAAGGGCGATTCAGCCGGCAGGTTGGGTTTACCCGGACTACCGCCGGAAGGGTCTTCCGAGGCGCGCCAGTTTTTATCAAAGGAGCAGGCCCTGGCAAGGTCCGCCAGCTCCAGGCTCCAGCCACCTGTTCTTTTCTCTTTTGAAAAACTCAGGGGTGAATAAGCCACTGCATGCACCAAAACGGTATCGCGGTTATAAAGCAGCAGGGTATCACCCTCGTTAGCCATAGCAGGAAAAGGCTTGAGCATCAGCAGGGGCCCCCATGCCGAAAAAGCCGGTGCCGCGCGCTCGGGGCAAAGGATCCGGATGGCCCCGGAAAGGAGGATGGTACTGTCTGGAATTACGCTCCGGGTCCGGCCATTAGAGATGGACCAACCCGAAATATCCAGGGTGGTGCCGCTAACATTCGTTAGTTCTATATACTCCTCTTCGGGCAGTCCGTTAGAAGGCGATGGGTCTGGCATGATCTCACTAATGACCAGCTGTGGCCCTTGTGCAGCAAGGGTTTCAGCAAATAACAACAGCACGATGATCAGCAACCGCGGGTTCATTTGGTGAAGGTATCAAGAAGAAAAATCAGGTGCAATGCCGAAATAATATTTGGGTGAAAAAACGGTGCATTGTATTTTCGTATCCATGACCATGATGAAACATACCACGAAGATCAAAAAACAGCTCCTGTTACAGGAAGGTGTGTGATAGTCGTTTATGTTCACCAAATAGACTCAGGCCTTCCCAAGATGGGAAGGCTTTTTTTTAACCATAAAGCAAGCAAAAAGCAAAATGAAAGTCGCAGTTGTAGGTGCCACCGGACTTGTAGGCACCAAGATGTTACAAGTACTGGCAGAACGTAATTTCCCTGTAACGGAACTCGTTCCCGTTGCCTCTGAAAAATCCGTTGGTAAGGAAGTGGAGTACAAAGGAAAAAAATACAAGGTGGTGAGCATGACCGATGCCATTGCGGCAAAACCGGCTGTGGCTTTATTTTCAGCGGGTGGCAGCACTTCCCTGGAATGGGCTCCGAGGTTTGCGGAAGCAGGGATCACTGTCATCGACAATTCGTCTGCGTGGCGCATGGACCCGGCCAAGCCGCTGGTGGTGCCTGAGATCAATGCAGATATTCTTACCGCCCATGATAAGATCATCGCTAACCCCAATTGTTCTACCATACAAATGGTGGTGGCCCTGAACCCTCTACACAAAAAATACGGCATTGACCGGCTGGTAGTGTCCACCTACCAGAGTGTTACCGGAACCGGAGTAAAGGCGGTAGACCAGTTGATGAATGAGCGCAAGGGAGTGCAGGGGGAGATGGCCTATAAATACCCGATTGACCTGAATGTCATTCCACAGATCGATGTATTCCTGGATAATGGTTATACCAAAGAGGAGATGAAGATGGTGAACGAAACCAAAAAGATCCTGCGCGATGATCAGATCCGGGTCACTTCAACTACGGTACGCATACCCGTTATGGGAGGGCATAGTGAGAGTGTAAACGTGGAATTCAAGCAGGATTATGATCTTGGTGAAGTGAGGTCGCTGCTGAGTGCTGCACCCGGTGTGGTGGTGGTGGATGATCCTGCAAATGCCCAATACCCGATGCCAATGGATGCCCATGAAAAAGATGAAGTGTTCGTGGGTCGCCTGCGTAGGGATGAGTCGCAGCCCAACACACTTAACATGTGGATCGTGAGTGACAACCTGCGTAAAGGAGCTGCCACCAATGCGGTGCAGATCGCTGAATACCTGGCAGGGAAGGGACTACTCTGAGGAAGGAATATTTTTTAGCATGCCGGGGGAGTGAAATCCTCCGGCATGCTTGTTTTAATCGTGAAAGCTCCTGTTGATGAAAGCCAGCAAGGGCTGCAAGGCTTCAAAGGACTCCAGTATTTTTCTGACCAGCTTTTTATCTGTCAGGTCGGCATCCGTGAGAGGGCGCTCGGCGATGTAACTTTTAAATTGAAGGAACTCCGCAGCGGCACTATCCTTGTCGAAGCCCTGGGGTACACGCGAGATCCTGCTTCCTTCGAACACGTATAAATTGCCGAATACCGATTTGAATTTTTTGTTTTCCAGGATTGACCTGAACTCATCCAGGTTGTAATCGATCTCCTGCCGTACCTTCTTCAATTCAGCGGGCATGGGCATGTAAAGGCCTCCGCCGGTAAAACTTTGTCCGGGTTCAATATGTATGTAATACCCGGCATTAACCGATTTCTTTCCACCTTCCACGATATGGGCGCCGATATTGGTTTTGTAAGGAGATTTATCCTTGCTGAAGCGGATATCCCTGTTGATGCGGAACAGGCATTCCTTTGCTTTGGTGCCCGCTATTCCCGGGTCACTGGCAGCATGCGTATCGATGATTTCCTGTACCAGTTGCTCCACGTCTTTTTTGGCAGCTTCGTATTGTTTCCTGTTGGCATCAAACCAGGCCTTGTCGTTGTTCTTTTTTAATCCCCGCAAAAAGCTGAGGGTGGAGGGTTGAAGCATATGTCCATAATTTTAGTGTGTTGCCTGTTTTAAACCGGCGAGGCTGCCACCTTTCGCAAATATCCGGTCGATCTTTTTTTCAACGGCAGGATCGGTTTCAACGGGTGGGGCATGGTGTGGTTTGATGCGCGCATCGATCACCAGCGGACCATGACAACCCCAATGTTTATGCGAAATAAAGCTGTCAATACCATGAATATCGTGGGATGGATTGCATCGTGTGAAGCTGACCCATAAGAAATTGCGGAGGCTGGCGGTAGTAAAGCTAACGTCGTCGCACCAAATGATGAGGGGAAATCCCTGCAGCTGTTCCTTTTTATGTTTCAGTTGCGCATCCAGCTGATCAAATACCTTGTCGGCCTCTGCAGCACTGCCATAGCTGCCGGTTTGTATGGCGAGTATTCCAGGCATAACCAATCCCACCCCGGTGACACCTTTCAGTTCTTTCAGTGCCTCCGGGATTTCGGTTCCCAATTGCCGTATTACATCGCCGTAGGCAGCAAACACCACTTTACTTCCGGTATTAAGACCGGTACCGGAATAGTCGAGCGTATCAATGGTGGTATTGGTATGGAAATGCACATCTCTTGCCAGGTTGATCCGCTGCAGCACAAACTGCAGGTATTCTTCCACGTTATGCGTTGATAACTGGTTGGTGTCATCCGCCGTTATGAAAAGGAATTTTGCCAGGCTGAGCTGGCCTGTTCCCAGAACGTGATTGGCGATGGTCAGCAGTTCTGCGGGTTGCCGGGTGGGTAAATAGGGGGTATATCTTTCGCTGCCGATGGCCAGTAATAAGGGGTGAACGCCGGCGGCATCCACGGCATGCACTTCTTTGAGGCCCGGAACCTCCTGAGGAATGGCAGCACCCGTCATTTCGTGGATGAGCTGGCCAAAGCTGGTATCTTCCTGCGGCGGGCGACCTACAACGGTGAAAGGCCAGATGGCGTTTTTGCGGGCATACACTTTCCGCACCCGCATCAGGGGAAAGGGATGCCTGAGGCTGTAATAACCCAGGTGGTCACCGAAGGGTCCTTCTTCCTTGTTTTCACCAGGGTAGACTTCGCCGGTTATCACAAAGTCGGCGTCTGTGCTGATACAGAATCCATCGTCGTAGGTGTAACGGAACCTTCTTCCACCCAAAACCCCGGCGAAGGTCATTTCACTGATACCTTCGGGTAAGGGCATAACGGCAGATACTGTATGGGATGGCGGCCCCCCTGCAAATATGCTGACCTTCAGCGGTTGTCCTTTGCTGTTAGCTTTAGCCTGGTGAACACCGATACCGCGGTGTAACTGGTAATGCAGTCCTATTTCCTGATCCTGGATATAATCATTTCCCGATAACTGGATCCGGTACATGCCCAGGTTAGCGTGCATGATACCGGGTTTATCGGCATCTTCCGTATAGACCTGGGGCAGGGTTACAAAAGCACCTCCGTCCATGGGCCAGTGTTGGATGCGGGGTATATCGGAGATCTTCAGCTGCTGGTACAGGACAGGTTTGTTTGCCGGATCCTTCAGGGGTAATGCCTTTATGGCTGCCAGGGCGGCACCGGCATTTTGGATAGGATGTTTCAGGGCTTTCACCGGATCGTTCTTCAGCGCGATCAATTGTTGCACCGCCCGCAAGGAATCCCGGAAAATAAAACGGCTTCTTTCCAGTGTGCCGAAAATATTAGAAGCCGCGCGGAACCTGCTGCCTTTTACGTTTTCAAACAGCAGTGCGGGTCCCCCGGCCTCGTATACCCGTAAATGAATCGCGGCCATTTCCAGGCAGGGGTCCACTTCTTCTTTTATCCTGACCAGCTGTCCATTCTTCTCCAGGTCCAGCAGGCATTCTTCCATTGATCTGTAAGCCATACGCAAAATTAAGGGAGGTTGCCTACACGTGTTAGTAAAGGTTTAAGGGTACGGGCAAAAAAAAGACCGGCGCAATGCCGGTCGATTTTTTATGTCGGTGGTCTTTCAATACAGGGTTAATCTTATTTAACCTTGGCCCAGTTTTCACCGCTCTTGATACGGTACATGGTCATTTCACTAACCCCATACTTTTCAGCAAGCTGGCGGATGGTCATTGTACGCTTCTTGCTGTTGAGGGTTTTTTTGATGGACCTGACCTGGGTGGCGTTCAGCTTCAATCCCGTTGAGCGGTTTGCCTGCACTTTTTTGTAGGCAACTTTGGCGGGACTGCTTTGCTGGTGCTCGATCATTTCCTCCAGTGTAGCCCAGCGCAGGTTTTTAACGGAGTTGTCCGTTTTGTTGTGATTGACATGAATCACATACCGGTGCTTGTTAGATGGCTTTTTCAGGAACAATCTTGCGATCTCACGATGGATGTACAGGGTGCCGTTATTCCCCGGACGATGCAGGTTCAACGTTTTGTAACCTGTCGTGAGAGACCCGTTGAGAAGCTTGCCATCCTCATTGACAGATTCGGTGTAACTGGCAACGCGTCCACTGGATGACAATGCATATTGTTTGCGAAGATGTTTCCATCCCGGAAACTGGAGTGGCTTCCAAACTTCGCCTGATAAGGATTTAATCATCGTAGCTTTTTTTTAAAGTTACGAAAAGATATGTCATAAATGAATTATGCGTTTATTCCTTCCCGATCAATTTTAAAAATTCATTTTCGGTTATGATATGGATCTGGGCAATTTTCCTGGCTTTTTCCAGTTTGGACCCGGCGTCTTCGCCCACTACAAGGTAATTCAGCTTACTGCTGACGCCGCCCAGGATCTTTCCCCCCAGTTCTTCCACCAAGGTTTCCGCATCGCTGCGCTTCAGGCGGTTAAGGGTTCCCGTGAAGAGGAAGGTCTGTCCGTTAAGCATCCCCGTTACTATCCTTTCCCGCTTATCACTTTTAAGGTTAAGTCCCAGTTTTTCAAGGGTTTCTATCAGCTCCAGGTTCGAAGGGTTGCTGAAAAACTGGTGGATGCTGGTGGCTACTTTAATGCCTACATCCTCCAGTCCCTGTAATTGTTCCAGGCTCATTTTGCCCAGGTCGGAAAGGTGATCCACCGACTGGGCAAGGGTCTTGGCGGTGGTTTCCCCCACGTACCGAATGCCCAGGGCAAAGATCAGGCGATGTAGTGGCTGGGATTTGGATTTTTCAATGGCAGAGGAAAGGTTGCTGATCGATTTTTCCCCAAACCCCTCCATGCCACGGATATGGTCAAACGGTAATCCGTAAATGGAGGGAATATCCCGGAGGAATCCCAGCTCATAAAACTTCCGGACATTGGCTTCTCCGAAACTTCGTATATCCATCGCATCTTTTGAAACAAAATGGATGATACGTTCCACCACCTGGGCCGGACAATCCAGGTTCACGCATCGCCACACGGCCTCGCCTGCCTCCTTGAAAAGTTGGGTATGGCATTGCGGGCACAGGTGAGGAAAGCGGATCTCTTCTTCACTGCCCCTGCGAAGTTCCGGCATGGATTTTACGATATAGGGGATGACGTCTCCTGCACGTTCCACCAGTACCGTATCACCGATCATCAGGTCCTTTTCGCGGATAACATCTTCGTTGAACAGGGAAATGGATGCTACGGTAACGCCGCCGATCGGAACCGGGTCGATCTTAGCCACCGGTGTGATGGCGCCGGTCCGGCCAACCTGGAACTCCACCGCCCGCAGCCTGCTGGTGGCTTGTCTGGCCTTGAATTTATACGCGATGGCCCACCGCGGGTGATGTGTGGTCATTCCCAGCCGGTCCTGTACCGCCACATCGTTGACTTTGATGACCATACCATCTATTTCATAGGGTAGTTCATCCCGCCCGGCTTCAAATTCCTGGCAATACTGTATCACCCCCGCGATACCCCGGAAAACCCGCTTTTCCTGTTCAGGGCTCCGGAAACCCAGGTCCCACAACATTTTCAGGCTACCTGAATGTGTTAGCAGTGCTTCTGGACTTTCACCGTTATCGGTGTGATAGCTGATGTGATAGATGAAAGCTTCCAGGTTTCGCCGGCGCACTTCCTCGGGATCTTTGATCCTCAGGGTTCCCGAGGCGGCATTCCGCGGATTGGCCAGTGGCGGCAGGTTTTGCTCCGCCAGCTTATCGTTGAACTGTTTGAAGTGTTTTTTGGTCAGGAGTACTTCACCCCGGATTTCCACCTGGCTGATGCCGAAGTCAGAAAAGCGGGCAGATAGAGGAACCGAGCGAATCTGGCGGATATTGGTCGTGATATCGTCTCCCTGTACCCCGTCACCCCGGGTTGCGCCACGCGTTAAGAGGTCATTGTCATACACCAGGGAGATACTGGCCCCGTCGAACTTGGGCTCCACGCAATACTCCACCTCCTGCAGTCCCGATCCTTCGCGCACCCGCTTGTCCCAGGCCAGCAGGTCTGCTGCGTTATAGGAATTATCCAATGACAACATGGGGACAAGGTGGTTAACGGTGGGGAAGGATGCCGTGAGCCCATTGGCCACCCGCTGGGTAGGGGAGTCAGGCCGTATTAGCCGGGGGTCTTCTTTTTCCAGGCGTTCCAATGCCTTGTACAACTGGTCGTATTCATAGTCCGCTATCAGCGGAGAATCCATTACGTAATAACGGTATTCGTGAAAGCGCAGGACCTCCCGCAATGCCCCGATCTGGGCCACGGGAATCTGCGGCAGCAAACGCGCCAGCTCGCTGGTGCGCGCTTGTAAGGCTTTGGTTTGTTCGGGTGAATACATGCCGCAAATATAGGTGTCTGACACATGTTCGGGACACGTCCGGACATGTGTGCGCGGAACGTTCGGACGTGTCCCGAACATGTGTCAGACACCTAAAGCGCACCTAAAGCGGGCAAAAAATTTGGCCGGGTCGCATTAATGTGTATTTTTAACACATTAATGGATGTTTGCCATGAGAGTACTGCTGCTTCATGTTATACTGTTGCTTTTCGGTGCCAGGTCCACTGCGCAACTGCTGGTATCGGACCCTTTTTTCCCGACCGAATCGGATGCCATCACCATCGTATTTGATGCCTCCAAAGGCAACCGGGGCCTCTACAATTATAACGGTGACGTATACATTCACTCGGGGGTTATTACTGATAAGAGTACGGGTCCGGGCGACTGGAAATACGTTAAAATGACCTGGAATACCAATACGGCCCTGTACCGGATGACTCCGTTGGGCAACAACCGGTACGAGTATAAGATCAGCAATATCCGGTCATTCTACGGGGTGCCGGCCGGGGAGATCATCCGCAAAATGGCTTTTGTATTCCGGAGTTATAATCCCAATGGGAATGCCCTGGAAGGCAAGACCTCGGATCTCAGCGTGGATCAGGGAAATATGTACCTCGATGTGTATCCTGCCAATGCGCATGTGATCCGGTTGACCGCACCGGAATCCGAGCCCAGGTACAACCGTTATATCCTGCCCCTTACAGCAACCGTGGGCTCGGTCATTTCCATGAATGCCGTTAGCAGTAAACCCGCCAACCTTTCGCTGCGCCTGAACGGCAACACGGTAAGTTCGGCCGCGGCATCCACCGCGGTCAGCGGACAGGCAACCATTACCAGCAGCGGCGAGAATGTATTTGTGGCGGTTTCCCAGGACGGAACCACCACGGCAGGAGATACTTTTAAGATATATGTGGCGCCGCCAGTAACGGTGGAATCCCTTCCCTCCGGAATGAAAGAAGGGGTCAATTATGGTTCCAACGAGCAGTCGGCCACCCTGGTTTTATATGCTCCCGGCAAGAACCGGGTGAACCTGATCGGGGATTTTAATAACTGGCAGGAAAGCGATGCTTACCAAATGAAGCGTACGCCGGATGGAAAATATTTCTGGCTCACTATCACCGGTCTTACAGCCACTACTGAATATGCCTACCAGTACCTGGTAGACGGAACCCTGCGTATCGGTGACCCCTACACGCAGAAGGTCCTTGACCCCTGGAACGACCAATACATCACTGCTTCCACTTACCCGGGATTGAAACCCTATCCGGCGGGCAAAACCACCGGGATAGTGAGCATCCTTCAAACCAAACAGGAAGCCTACCAGTGGCAGGCAACCAATTACCAGCGGCCGGACCAGCGCAAACTGGTTATCTATGAAGTGCTGCTCCGCGATTTCATTGAAAAGCACGACTGGCAAACCCTGAAGGACTCCCTGGGTTATTTCAGGAGCCTTGGCGTGAATGCCCTTCACCTCATGCCTTTCAATGAGTTTGAAGGCAATAGCAGCTGGGGGTATAACCCCTCGTATTATTTTGCGCCGGATAAATATTACGGACCCAGGAATACCCTGAAAGCGTTCATCGACGAATGCCATAAACAGGGAATTGCCGTGATAATGGACATGGTGCTGAACCACAGCTTTGGGCAGTCGCCCATGGTCCAGTTGTATTTCGACAACGGCAGCAACCGCCCTTCTGCCAGCAACCCCTGGTATAATCCCGTTGCCAGGCATGCTTTCAATGTGGGTTATGACATGAACCACGAAAGCGCGGATACCAAAAGGTTTTTTACTAACGTGTGTGCCTTTTGGTTAGAAGAGTACAAACTGGACGGCTTCCGCTTCGACCTGTCGAAAGGGTTTACCCAGAAGCAGACCTGTGATGCCACTGGCGGCAACTGCGATGTGAACGCGTGGAGTGCTTACGATGCCAGCAGGGTTTCCATCTGGAAAGCCTATTATGACAGCCTGCAACTAAAATCGCCGGGTTCTTATGTCATACTGGAGCACCTGGGCGTAAATGATGAAGAAAAAGAGCTGGCGGCATATGGAATGATGCTCTGGGGCAATATGAATTATAATTTCACCGAAGCGGTCAAAGGGCAGGTGAGCAATTCCAATTTCCGGGGAGCTCTGGCGGCCGACCGGGGCTGGCAGCAGCCGCACCTGATCAGTTACATGGAAAGTCACGATGAGGAACGTTCCATGGTGAAGGCAAAGAACGAAGGCCTCAGCAGTGGGAGTTATAATATCAAGGACCAGGCTACCGCGTTGAAAAGAAATGAAATGGCCGCGGCCTTTTTATTATCGATGCCGGGTCCCAAGCTCATCTGGCAGTTTGGGGAGTTGGGGTACGACCTCAGCATCAATTACTGCAGCAATGGAACGGTGAATAATAACTGCCGTACCGATCCCAAGCCCATCCGCTGGAACTATTACCAGGAGGCCGGCAGGGTGAATCTCCGTAATGTTTACAAGGCAATGCTGGAGCTGCGGAAAAACAACTATTACAGCGATCTGTTTGTGGGGGGGCAAGCCAGTTTTGATTTGGGCAATGCCATGAAATGGCTGCAACTCACCAGCGATAGTTCAAAGCTGGTGGTGGTGGGTAACTTTGGAACCACCGCATCCAGCCTGCAGCTGAGTTTTCCGCAAGCAGGGGTGTGGTTCGATCTTTTCACCGGGGAACCGGTAACGGCAACCGGTACCCCACAAAGCATCTCGCTGCCCGCGGGAGGATACAAGGTTTACCTGAACAGGAACCTGAACGGCACCACCCCCACACCGGTTTTTGAGGTGGACCGAATCGAAAATTTCAACCTGCAGTTAAGGCCCAATCCGTTTACCCCGGCATCCGTGCTGCATTACGAAATCCCGGAAACCGGCGTGGTGGAACTCCGGCTGCTGGATATCAGCGGAAGGGTCATTACCTCGGTATCACAGGGTAACAAAGCGCGCGGCAGCTACCAATATCGCTTTGACCCGGCCGTAACCGCTAAACTGGGTAAAGGTATTTACCTGGTGCAGCTACAGATAAATGAGAAAAGACGATTGTTGAAACTGTTGGTGCATTAAATTGCCAGATATGAAACAAATTTCCCGGTTCAGTCATTTCGGCGAACTGAGCGACCAGGATTATTTCCGGATCGCCTTATCCGTAGACCTAGTGATTTTTGGCTTTGAAAACGATGAACTGAAAGTCCTCGTGATCAAATGCAATATCAAGGAGTACAAAGGAAAATGGTCCCTCCTGGGAGACCTGGTAAAACCGGATGAGGACCTGGAAACCGCTTCCTACCGCATCCTGAAAGAAAGAACCGGTCTTGAAAATGTTTACCTCGAGCAGGTGCAGACCTTTGGAAAAGTGCATCGCCACCCGGCCGGAAGGGTCATCACCACCGCCTATTTTTCCCTGGTGAACATTAACGACCACCAATTGAAATTGTCGGATAACGAATTGCATTGGCACCCGGTAAACGATATCGCCGAAATGGCCTTTGACCACCTGGATATCCTGAAATGTTGCCTCAACAGGCTACGTGAAAAAGTACAGGACCACCCGGTAGTCTTCAACCTGCTGCCCAAAAAATTTTCCCTGCGGGAGCTGCAAAGTCTCTACGAAGCCATCCTGAACACCAGGCTCGACCGCCGCAACTTCCGGAAAAAATTCTTCATGATGGACTGGCTCGTGGACCTGGATGAACTGGAACAGGATGTTCCCCACCGCCCGGGTAAACTCTATAAGTTCAACCAGGCAAAATTCGGGTCCAAGAAGAAGAAAGTTTCCTGATTCAACGCAGTTTTCCGATCGATTTAAGCCTCCCGCAACCTTCCCGGAAAAAAAGTTAACAAAAATGTAAACGGAGAATAAAAATGCTCTAAGTTTGTGTACTTTTTACACGTTTCTAATATGTAAAATGTACACATAGTCAAAAGCGATCAACTCTTTTATTATAAACGCAACAATTATTGATTATGTCCTTGAAACGCTTGCTTAGGATTGCCTTGCCTTTGTTCTTAGTGACACTGCAGCTAGGCGTTTTTGCACAGGTCAGGTCCATCCGGGGAAAGGTGGCTGACAAGGACGGTAACGGTATTCCTGGTGCTTCCGTTACTGTTAAGGGTACCCAGAGAGGTGTATCCACTGGTGCAGATGGTACCTTCACCATCGAAGTTCCTGATAACAATTCCATTTTAGTGATCAGTTCGATCGGCTTCACAGCCCAGGAAATTTCCGTGGGAGAGCAGGCTGAGCTGAATGTTTCCCTGGCCAACGATAACTCCGCCCTGGGCGAGGTGGTTGTAGTTGGTTATGGCACCCAGCGTAAAAAAGATCTTACGGGTGCGGTGACCCTGGTGAACGCGAAAGATTTCCAGAAGGGCAACATCACCACTCCCGAGCAGATGATTGCGGGAAAGGTTGCCGGTGTACAGATCACCGGTAATGGTGGTGCACCCGGAGCGGGATCCACCATCCGTATCCGCAGTGGTGCCTCCCTGAATGCCACTAACGATCCGCTGATTGTTGTGGATGGCGTTCCGCTGGATAATTCCGGTATTGCCGGTGCTGCCAACGGCCTCAGCCTGATCAATCCCAATGACATCGAGAGTTTCAACATCCTCAAAGATGCCAGTGCAACCGCCATTTATGGTTCCCGCGCTTCTAATGGTGTGATCATCATCACTACCAAAAAAGGCAAACGCGGCGCACCTGCCTTCAACTTCAACACCCAGTTTTCTGTTGCCGAAATTGCCAAGAAAGTGGATGTGCTGAGCCCTTCCCAATTCCGTGCTGTGGTGATGGAGCGCGGTAACGACGAGCAGCGTGAGTTGATCGGCAATGCCAACACCGACTGGCAGGAAGAGATCTACCAGCAGGCGCTTACCACCGACAACAACCTGAGCATGAGTGGTTCCGTGGCCAATATGCCTTACCGTATCTCCCTGGGTTATCTGAACCAGCAGGGTGTGCTGAAAGGGGGAACGCTGAAGCGTAATTCCGGTGCCATCAACCTGAGCCCTAAATTTTTCAATGACCATCTTAAGGTGGACCTGAACGTACGTGGTGCTACCACCCGGAATAACTTCGCCAATGAAGGTGCCATCCCTACTGCCGTCCGCTTTGATCCTACACAACCGGTAAGGTCCGGCAAAGATGAATTCGGTGGATACTATGAGTGGGTGGATGAAAACGGAGACCTTATTAACCTGGCGCCCCGTAACCCCCGCGGACTGCAGCAACTGCGCGACGACGAAAGTTATGTGGAAAGAAGCATTGGTAATATCCAGTTCGATTACAAGTTCCATTTCCTGCCCGACCTGCGTGCCAACCTGAACCTGGGTTACGACGTATCCAAAGGAGAAGGGAAAAGGTATATCCCCGATTATGCCGCCATGTCTTATTTCCGGGAAGGAGAGAACAATGAATACCTCCAGAAGAATTCCAACAAACTGATGGATTTCTACCTGAACTATGTAAAAAATATCGGTGCCATCGACAGCCGTATTGATGTGATGGCGGGATATTCGTACCAGGACTTCAAGATCCGCAACAATATCTATCCCGATCGCAGGGCCAACGGCGATATCGTTCCGGGCTCTGAACCTAAGTTCGCTTTTGACGAACCGCAATACACCCTGATCTCTTTCTTCGGAAGGTTGAACTATGCCCTCAAGAGCAAGTACCTGGTAACGGCAACATTACGCCGCGACGGGTCCTCCCGTTTCTCCGAAGATAACCGCTGGGGTATGTTCCCTTCTGTGGCTTTTGCCTGGAGGGCCAGCGATGAAGATTTCCTGAGTGATTCAAAAGTAGTTTCTGACCTGAAGTTCCGCGTGGGTTATGGTATAACGGGTCAGCAGGATATTGGTGACCGTTACCCTTACATTCCCCGTTACCTGCTCAGTACAGATGACGCCACTTACCAGTTCGGCGGACAGTTCTATAATATGTACCGTCCGGCTGCCTATGACCCCAATATCAAGTGGGAAGAGACTTCTACGTTCAACGTGGGTGTAGACTTCGGCTTCCTCGATAACAGGATCACGGGTAGTGCGGAATATTTTAACAAGAAATCCAAAGACCTGCTGTCTTTCATTACGATTCCCGCAGGTACCAATTTCAGTAATGCCATCTTCACCAATATCGGTGAGCTGGAGGTGAACGGTGTGGAGTTCACGCTGAACACCACTCCCATTCAGCGTACCAACCTGAGCTGGGATCTTGGTTTTAACGTAACCTACCAGGAGAACGAGATCACCAAACTCACCGCGTTCAAGAGTGATAATTTTGAAGGCAACCGGGTAGGTGGAATCTCTGGTGGTACCGGTAATACCGTGCAGATCCATTCCGTGGGTTACAACCGCGCGGCATTCTACCTCTACCAGCAAGTGTACGATGAAGCCGGTAAGCCCATTGAAGGCGCATATGTAGACCAGAACGGTGATGGCACCATCAACCAGAAAGACCTGAAGCGCCAGAATGGTCCCGATCCGAAACTCCTGCTGGGACTAAGTTCTTCGGTAAACTGGAGGAAATGGAATGCCGGTTTTGTGATGCGTGCCAGCGTTGATAATTACATGTACAATAACGTGTTCTCTTCCACTGGTGCTTACCGTGAGATCCTGAACCCGGGTAAGTTTTTGTCTAACGGTTCTGCCAATGTGCTGGAGTCCAACTTCCATAACAACCAGTACCTGTCAGACTATTACCTCGAGAACGCATCTTTCCTGAGGATGGATAATATCAATGTGGGTTACAATTTTGGAAAAGTATTCAACAATAAGGTTGGTCTCCGCCTGAATGCCAACGTGCAGAATGTATTTGTTGTGACGGAGTACAGGGGCCTTGATCCGGAGATCAATGGGGGTATCGATAACAATTTTTATCCCCGTCCCCGCACCTTTACGGTGGGAGCAAGCCTTGATTTTTAATTGTTGAATCCAAACAAATTAGTCTGATATGAAAAATAATATTCTGAAAATGGTTGGGGCCGGGTTGCTCATGGCGGCAACGCTGGTTTCCTGTACCAAAGACCTCGACAGGTTCCCCACCAATGATGTCACTTCTGAAGTGGTATACAAAGACCTGGCCGGTTACAAGCAGGCCCTGGCAAAAGTATACGGGGCGTTTGCCCTGACGGGTAATGATGGTCCGGCAGGTAATGGCGATATCAGTGGTATCGACGAAGGAACTTCCGATTTCACTCGTTTATACTGGAAAGCCCAGGAGCTGAGTACCGATGAAGCCGTGGTAGGCTGGAACGATGAGGGCATCAAGGACTTCCACAACATGAACTGGTCGTCCAACAACCCGATGCTAACAGGTTTGTATAACCGTAGTATATACCAGATCACGCTCGCCAATGAATTCATGCGGCAGTCTGCGGACGGCAAGATCTCTGACCGGGGATTGAGTGCTGCGGATGCTGCGGAGGTGAAATATTTCCGTGCCGAGGCCCGCTTCCTTCGCGCCTTCCAGTATTGGGTGCTGATGGACCTGTTCGGAAGGCCGCCCTTCTTTACCGATGCGGATGCATTTGGCTCCGGCGCCCCTGTTCAGGCAGAAAGTCGCGAAGCCCTGTTTTCCTGGATCGAATCTGAGTTGCTTGCAGTTCAGGAGGAACTCAAGGATCCCCGGTCGAACGAGTTTGGCCGTGCGGATAAAGCCGCTGCCTGGGCCTTGCTCGCCAGGCTGTACCTGAATGCCGAAGTATATGCCGGTGCAGACCGTTATGCCGATGCCCTGGTGCAGGCCAAGAAAGTGATTGACGCCGGTTACAAGATCGAATACGTGGAAGGGCAGGATTCTTACCGCAAGCTTTTCCTGGCCGACAATCACCTCAATACCAACGAGAACATCCTCACCATCAATTACGATGGCAACAAGACCAAGAATTACGGAGGTACTACCTTTATTATACATGCGTCCATTGGAGACAATATGTCTGCTGCCGCGTTTGGGGTAAACGGAGGCTGGTTTGGCATCCGTACCACCAAGAACCTGGTGCAGTTGTTTCCCGATCCTTCGGGTGCCACCGACCGCCGGGCGCAGTTTCACCAGAACAACCTGGAGATCAATGACCTCAGCAAATTTGTGGATGGATATGCCGTTACCAAGTTCCGCAACGTAACCCGCAGCGGTGCCGCCGGCAGTGATGCTTCGGGTGATTTCGTGGATACCGATTTTCCGCTGTTCCGTGCTGCTGAAATGTATCTGATATATGCGGAGGCAGCCCTGCAGGGAAACAACCAGGCCGAGCAGGCACAGGCGCTGCAATACATCCGTGATCTCCGTAAGCGTGCTTACGATGGCAACGAAGGCTGGGATGTGGAAACCATCAACCTCGACTTCATCCTGAATGAGCGCGGACGGGAGCTTCACTGGGAAGGACACCGGAGAACCGACCTGATCCGTTTCAACAGGTTCACCGAAGGCAGTTATCTCTGGCCCTGGAAGGGAGGTGTAAAGGATGGCCGCGCCATGCCCGATCACCTGAAAGTATACCCGATCCCGGTTTCGGACCTATCCGCAAACCCAAATCTTGAACAAAATACTGGTTACTAAAAAACATTGCTGCATATGAAATCATTTATCAACAGAATGCTGATGCTGGTTGCCGCCGTAGTGGTATTGGCATCGTGCGAGAAAGATGAGGTGAAAGCCGTTTATACAGCGGGCGTTGCACCAGTTCTGACCAGCTCCAGCAACGCGCTGATCCTGGAACAGGACAACGCCGCCAATGATGCGGTTACGTTCAACTGGAGTAAGGCGGAATATGGTTTTTCCGCGGCACAGGGCTTCACCATCCAGATGGCTCCCAAGGGAACCTCTTTTGGTGCCGATCTTGCCGAAGTGAACGTGCAGGCGAATACTTCCAAGAAGTTCACCGTGGGCGAGTTCAACAAGGAAATGCTGAAGATCGTTCCCTTCGGACAGGCTTCCGAGGTGGAGGTCCGCATCAAATCACTGGTCACGGATTCCATTCCGGCTGCCTATTCCAATGTGCTGACCATGACGATAACTCCTTACCAGGATATTATCACTTACGCCTATCCCTATGCGTTAAATATTGCGGGTAACTACCAGGACTGGTCTCCGGGTACTGCACCACAGATTGTATCTCTCAGCAACGACGGCGATTACGAAGGTTATATCAATTTTGATAATGCCACGCCGGAGTTCAAAATCGTGAAGGGCGACAACTGGGGCGCGGGCGATTACGGCGATGCCGGTGGTGGAATGCTCAGTAATGGTGGCAACAACCTCAAACTCACGGACGGCGCCGGGGTGTATCGTCTGAAGGCCAATACGGGCAGCATGACCTGGTCGGCCCTGAAGATCACAACCTGGGGAATCATTGGAAGCGCAACGCCGGGCGACTGGGGTGCATCCACGCCCATGACCTTTGACGAAGCCACCGGTTCCTGGGTGATCACTACCAACCTCAAAGGGGGTGCAGAGCTGAAGTTCCGCGCCAATGATGGCTGGGATGTGAATTTTGGCGACAATAAACCTGCAGTGGATGGCAAGCCCGATTACGGCGGGGATAATATTGCCATTGCTGCCGACGGTAATTATACGATCCGGCTGAACATCGGTGTTGCCGGTAACTACAGCTATACGATCAAGAAGAATCTCTGATTTGTTGGGTTTTTGAAAGCTTGACGCCGGGACATGGGTCCCGGCGTTTTTTTTTGCCCGCTTTAGGTGTCTGACACATGTTCGGGGGACGTTCGAATATATGTTCGCAGCATGTCCGAACGTCCCCCGAACATGTGTCAGACACCTACCCCGGGCTGCACCGTCAGTATAAAAGAGATAATATCTTCCAGGCTGGCATCGATCCTGCCCACGGCATCCTGGATCTCTTCGCGGCTCACCTGTGCCGCAAAAGAAGGGGTCTTCAGTTTTTTGAGCACCGACTTCACATCCATCCCTTCGTAACGGGTGGGGCGGATCAAGGCGGCGGCATGGATAAATCCCGATAGTTCATCAAATACATAGATCATTTTTTCCATGTTACTCTGCGGCTCCACTCCAAAGTGTGCGGGGCCGTGGCAGGCGATGGTACGGATCACGCGGGGGTCCACCTGCCGCTTTTCCAGCTCTTCGATGATCACCCGGCAATGTTGATCGGGGTATTTCTCCCAGTCGGCATCGTGGAGGAGTCCGGCCAGCCACCATTGATGGGCATGCGCTTCCTCCAGCCCTTCCCGCTGCCGGGCCCAGGCTTCCATTACCGCGGCCACCTGTTTCATATGCAGTTGAAGTCTTTCATTGGGTACCCAATCGGCCAGCAGGTCGAGGGCTTCCTGCCGCGAGAGGGTATTCCCGGTATTGGCAGGATCGCCAAATTGGGTACGTCCAAGTTGTAAATTTGCCATCATGTAATTTTAGTAGTAAAAATTATTATTGTAAATCAATCAATTATAAATGTGCCTCGGAAAATAAAGTTCCAAATACTTGGAAATAATCTTCCATCTGACCTACCTTTGCGCTCCGAATTATTTCATCATTACTGTTACGGGGTTGGCCGTGGCAGTCTAAATTAAGTTAAATGAGCAAATTGCATTTCACCACCAAGCATGCGAACGAGGCTACCGTGCAGCGTAACTGGTACGTTGTTGATGGTACCAATCAAACCGTAGGTCGCATGTGCGCCAAAATCGCGGCCGTCCTTCGTGGTAAGAACAAAGCGTATTTCACTCCCCACGTTGACTGTGGCGATTTTGTTATCGTGATCAATGCCGACAAGATTCAGTTCACCGGTAACAAGCTGGAGCAAAAAATGTATGACCACTTTACGGGTTACCCCGGTGGTCTGAAAGAAGAAGTTGCCAAGGACCTGCTGAAGCGCCGTCCCGAGGTGATCATCGAGCGTGCCGTTAAAGGGATGCTTCCGAAGAACCGCCTGGGCCGCAAGATGTACAAGAAGCTTTTTGTGTATGCCGGTGCCGGTCATCCGCATTCCGCACAGCAACCTAAAGAACTGAAATTCTAATTTAAATTATCCCAAATTCCAAATAGATGGAAAAGCAAAAAAATGGTTTAGGTCGCCGTAAGGAAGCTGTGACACGCGTGTTCATCAGCAA